>NZ_JACVUQ010000007.1:0-117409 GCF_016516525.1 Lactococcus sp. S64
TAAACTTGTCAAGAATTAACTGTGACTTTTATACCTTTTTTTATCTTACGTTCGCTTTTTCCCTCTCCTGTATTCGCTTTATTTCATGCCACCACTGATTTTCATTAGTTTTTATTTTTTCTTTTTTTAATAAGATAAGGTCCTTATTTTAGTCTTTCTTACCTTCTGAGAATAAAATTCTTTGATTTTTTATGTAGAAATGATGTTTTTAAACTTAAGTAAATTTTTATTATGGATAGTAGAAAATTGAACTTTCTCTTATTTTGTAGCAAATAGTTCGTCTCTATATTATGTCTTTATATAGTAGAAAACTTAAAATTTAACAATTTATTTTCAAATTCTTGGATTTTATTACATTAGAGATAAAATATCCCCAAAGATAGAACTGACTGTCTAAAAGCTGTGGTAAATTTTTCTTAATTTTTTCTTTTTCCACAGTAAATAATCTATAAATTTGACTTTTTTTGATTTGTGGATAAGTCCGTATGCATTTGGTATTCCTTATCTTTTTCTGTGGATAAAAAAACTTTTACACATTATCCACAGTTTTGTTAATAACTTTTTCTTATGGTGGAAAACTTTCTTTTGTTAATTTCAACAGACTGTGGAAAAATATAATGTGAAATGATATAATGAGTTATCAACAAACTAAAAAGTAAAGGAGTAATATGGCATCCCTTAATGAAAATCAAAAATTTTGGGCCCGTGTAACCGAACTAGCTCGGCAGAGTATCGGTAAACAAGCTTATGATTTTTTTATTGAGCCTGCTCAATTAATGTCTGTCGAGCAAGATACTGCCAATATCTTGCTTGATAGTGGAATGAAAAAAGATTATTGGAAAAAACAGTCCGATTTGATCACAACGGCGGGATTTGAGGTCTTTGGTCGGATGATTGATTATGAACTCTATGCAAATGATGAGTTAACTGAACTGGAACTTCATCGTTTAAATAATCAATCTTCTATTGAAGAGCAGCCGCATTCTACTGCTAAACCCGCTTCTCCTTTGGTTAGTGGTCTCAACGAGAAATATAATTTTGAAAATTTTGTGCAAGGTCCTGGTAACCGTTGGACTTTGGCTGCGGCAATTGCTGTTGCTGATAAACCTGGTGATACCTATAATCCACTATTTATTTATGGTGGAGCTGGTCTAGGTAAGACGCATTTAATGCATGCAATTGGAAATCAGATTTTGACTGACAATCCGACGGCTCGAATTAAATATGTTTCTTCGGAGAATTTCGTTAACGACTATGTTAATGCAACGCGAAAAAACCAAATGGAGAATTTTGAAAATACTTATCGTAATTTAGATTTACTTCTATTGGACGATGTGCAATTTTTCAGTGATAAAGAGGGAACGAAAAATGAATTTTTCAATACCTTCAACGCACTCTATGATAAAGGTTCCCAAATTGTTTTAACTTCTGATCGTATTCCGCAAGAATTAAATAATTTGGAAGATCGCTTGGTTTCACGCTTCTCTTGGGGTTTGACTACTGATATTACGGCTCCTGACTATGAAACTCGGATGGCTATTCTTTTGATTAAATCTGAATCAAGTCGTTTAGAATTTCCGAGTGAAACTCTATCTTATATTGCTGGTCAGATTGATTCAAACGTTCGAGAACTCGAGGGCGCTCTAAATCGAGTCGAATTTGTGGCTCGAGCAAATGGCATTGCCGTGGTCGATATTGAGACAGCAAGTCAGGCTTTGCGTTCTTTAAAAAATGCAACTCAGCAATCTTTATCAAATCTTACTATTAAAAAAATTCAAGATGAAGTTGCTAATTATTATCATATTTCATTCTCAGATCTTGTTGGTCCTAAGCGTCCTAAGGAAATTGCCTTTCCAAGACAGATTGCGATGTATCTTGTCAGAGAACTTTTAGGTACAAGTCTTCCGGCAATTGGAACTGCTTTTGGCGGCCGTGACCACACAACGGTAATGTATGCTTATAAACAAATTTCGGATAAGATGAAAAATGATATGGATGTTCAAAAAGACATCGATAGCATTAAACGTAAATTTTAAAACTGTGGAAAACTCAAGGACTTATAAAATGTTTATTCTTTAATTATCCACAGGGGAAAAGCTTATACTTCTAAGTGGATTTGTCTTATACAGATTATCCACAGGACCTACTACTATTACTATTATATTTATAAAAAGAAATTATAAAGGAATCTCATGATTAAATTTTCAATTAATAAAAATGCGTTTCAAAATGCTTTGAGAATTACTAAACAAGCAATTGGTTCTAAAGTAACAATTCCTGCTTTAACAAAGTTAAAAATTGAAGTTGAAGAAAATGGAATTACTTTAATTGGTTCAAATGGTCAAATTTCAATTAAGAATTTTTTACCTGTTGATAATAAAGATGCAAGTATGCTTATTTCAGGAACGGGTTCAGTTTTGTTAGAAGCTGCTTTCTTTGAAAATGTGGTAAGTCAATTACCAGAAGTCACTCTTGAATTTACTGAAAAAGAACAAAAGCAAGTTTTGTTAACTTCTGGTAAGTCAGAAATTACTTTAAAAGGCCTGGATTCAGAAATCTATCCGCATTTACAAGAAATTTCCGAAGGCTCTTCATTGAAAATGAAAGTTAAAGTACTTAAAGAAATTTTTACAGAAACAGTTTTTGCTGTAAGTACTCAAGAAAATCGTCCCATTTTTACAGGTGTTCATTTAGAAACTTTATCAACTGGAGAATTAAAAGCAGTCGCAACTGACTCACATCGGATGAGTCAACGTTTATTGCCTTTAGAAGATTCAGAATTAAAATTTGATGTTATTTTGCCAAGTAAATCAATCAATAGTTTTAAAAATGTTTTCACAAATGATGAAGAAGAGATTGAAATTTTCATTAGTGGAAGCCAAATGCTTTTTAGAAATGAAACAATTAGTTATTATAGTCGTTTGATTGAAGGATCTTATCCTGATACTAATCGTTTAATTCCAAATGAAGCTGATTATACTTTAGATTTAGTTTTTGATGCTGCGCAATTGCGTCATACAATGGATCGTGCGCGTTTGTTGACAGTAATGACAACTAATGGAACTGTAAAATTGACGGTTTCTGGTGATTCTGTAGTAACCACAGCCAACTCTCCTGAGGTCGGTTCTGTCCATGAAGAATTGACGGCCTTATCAAAAGAAGGAAATGACTTAGCAATCAGCTTTAATCCTGAATATTTGATTGATGCTTTGAAAGTGATTAAAGCACCAGAAGTTCGTATTCGCTTTATTTCTAATGTTCGTCCGTTCACTTTACAACCACGTAATGAAGAATCTGGATTTGTTCAATTGATTACACCAGTACGTACAAATTAATTTTACTGACAGCTCTTTTGTCAGCTTCGATTTACTGACGAAAATTTCTGTCAGTAAATTTAGATTTTGTTATAATGGACTTAACGAAAGTTAGGTCTATTTTTTATGGAAATTTTATATACTGAAATTACACAAGATTTAACAGAGGGACTATTAGAGATTTCTCTTGAAGAACTTGGAAAAAATCGAAAAGTTTATTACATTGTGCCTTCTTCAATGTCATTTGAGAAGGAGAAAGAAATTTTAGAGCGCTTGGCTAAGGGAAGTGATGCAGCAGTTTTTGACTTACTCATCACTCGTTTTAAGCAATTGCCTTATTATTTTGATAAGCGGGAAAAAGCGACAACAAAGACAGAGTTAGGCACAGCAGGCCTTTCAATGCTTTTTCGACGTGTTTTGAGGAGTTTTTCAAAAGAAGAAATTCCGCTGTATTTTTCTCTACAGGATTCTGCTGGTTTTTTGGAAATGCTAATTCAGTTAAGAACAGAGTTACTGACAGCAAATCTGTCAGTAGAAAATTTACCTGACAGCCCTAAAAATCAAGAATTAAAAAAAATTTTAAGTAGATTTGAAGAAAAATTAGCAAATGACTATGCTAACTACTCAGAATTTGGTGATTTTACTAGTCGTCTTGCTGATGGGGAATTTGATTTTCAACTCAAAGATGTGACAATTGTCATTGATGGATATACTCGATTTTCTGCGGAAGAAGAGCTTTTTATTGAAAGTATTCAAGATAGAGTGGCACGTTTTGTCATTGGAACTTACAGTGATGAAAATTCACTGACAGCCGGATCTGAAACAATTTATATCAGTACGAGTCAAATGATTGGGCGTTTTCGCAGTAAATTTCCAGTAGAACTAAGAAAAATGGCTTTTTCATCTGTCAATGAAGTTTACAATAAGTTGACAAAATTACTCGATTTGGATTCACGATTTGCCATTTCTGATCAAAATATTGAAATAAATTCTGCTGATGCAAAATATTTCAGAATTTGGGAAGCCGAAAATCAAAAAGTTGAAATTGAAGGTGTCGCAAAGGAAATTAGACAAAAAATAAGTCAGGGGGCTTTTTTCAAAGATTTTACAGTTTTAGTAGGCGATCCAGCTGCTTATGAAATTACTTTGAAAGAAATTTTTGAACTTTACGAGATTCCATTTTTCTACGCCCAAGAAGAATCAATGAGTCAGCATCCTTTGGTTATCTTTTTTGAAAGTTTACTTTCAATTAAAAAGAATAATTATCGGACAGATGATGTTGTCAATCTTCTAAAAAGTAAGGTTTACACTGATGTCAACCTAGATGAAGAAGTCATTGATTACTTTGAATACTATGTTCAAAAATATAAGATTTCTGGTCGAAAAAAATTTACGGAAGCATTTAATGAAAGTGAGTTTTCTAAAATTGAATTAGTGAATCAACTTCGCGAAAACTTATTGGGAAATGATTCTCCTTTACAAGCCTTTTTGGGGACAAATCGGCAAAAAACAGGAAAAAAATGGGTTTCTGATTTACAAGTTTTACTTGAAAATGGAAATGTAATGGCCAATATGAACACTTATTTTTCAGAAGCAGAATCTGAAAATAAGCACCAAATGGCTGATAAACATGAACAAGTTTGGCAAATGCTTATTTCGATATTGAATGAGTTTTTGGCCGTTTTTTCTGATGAAAAATTGAAAAGTGTGGAGTTTTTAGATATTTTATTAGCAGGATTGAAAAATGCGAAATATCGACAAATTCCAGCAAACGTTGATGTTGTAAACATCAAAGATTATGAACTTGTTGAACCTAAAACTAATAAATATATCTATGCCATTGGTTTGAGTCAAACCAATTTTCCAAGAATAAAGAAAAATTCAACACTTTTATCCGATGAAGAACGACTAGAAATCAATCAAACAACTGATGAAAATCAGTTTATTGAACAGTTGAATGTTGTCAACTATCAAAAAAATCAGTTTACAGTCCTTTCTTTAGTGAATTCAGCAAAAGAAACTTTAGTTTTGTCCATGCCACAAATTATGGCAAATGAGCAAGGAGAATTTTCACCAGTTTTCCAATTATTTTTGAATCATTCGGATGAAAAAATTCTTCAAAAAATTCAAGAAGTCAATCTTTTTGAAAGCTTAGAGCACATTGGAAACAGTCGTTCAGTGATTTCTATGATTGGAAAAATTGAGCGTGAACTTGTTGAAACTGAAGAAAAAAATGATGACAAAAGAGTTTTTTGGTCTAGTATTTTCCGAATCTTAGTTAAGTCAAATCCTGATTTTCAAAAAATATTATTGGATTTAGCTAAAGATATTGATACGGTCAACTTATCAAAAGAAACCTTAGACAAAATTTATGGTGATAAACTTTATGCTTCTGTCAGTTCTTTTGAACGCTTTTATAACTGTGAATATCAGTACTTTTTAGAGACCACTTTGGGTCTGGAAACTTTTGAAAATATTGATATAAATTCCAAAATTGTCGGTAACTTTTTCCATGAAGTTTTTGAAAAAGTCATGCAAGAAGAAGCTTTGTCAGCTGAAAATTTTGATGAAAAATTGACAAAAGTTTTACATGATGTTGACAGTAATTACTCTCGTTATTTTACTCAGGATGCAACAGCAAGATTTACTTGGACCAATTTAGAAGAAATTGTTAGACAGACTGCAACAGTTTTAAAGGAAACAGTTTCTACTGATGAACTTAAAACTTTACTGACAGAAAGTAGTTTTGGCTTACCAAAAAGTGAATTAGGTAATTTTTCTGTTGACGATATTTACTTACGAGGAAGAATTGACCGTTTGGACCAACTTTCTTCTGATTATTTAGGAGCTATAGATTACAAATCAAGTGCTCATTCCTTTAAATTACAGGATGCTTATGACGGTCTGAGTTTACAATTTATGACCTATTTAGACGTGATTAAAGAAGCTTTTCCTAATCAAAAAATATGGGGTGCTCTTTATTTACAATTTAAAAATCAACCAATTAACTTATCAGAAATCAATCATTTATCAGAGATTGCTGGCTTATTGAAAGAATCAATGCGCTATGATGGTTTAGTTTTGGAAGAGGCAGCTGACCAAATTAAAGCAATAGAAAATATTACTGTAAAAAAATCTAATATTTACAATCAAGAAGAATTTGAACAGCTTTTAAAATTGAATGAAAATCATTATCAGCATGCTGGTCAGCGACTTAAGAGCGGTCAGATTGCAATAAATCCAATTATGAAACGCTCCGAAGGGATTGATCAAACAGGTAATGTTCGAGGTTGTCGCTACTGTCCGCTTAAATCTATTTGTCGATTTGAAGCAAATGTACACATGAAGGATCACAGTCGTGAAATTGGTCAAAAATCTCAAGCAGAAATCTTAGCAGAATTAAAAGGAGAAGGGCGAAATGAGTGAAGTAAAATTAACTCCAGAGCAAAATGAAGCCATTCATAGTTCTGGTAAGAATATTCTAGTTTCAGCGAGTGCTGGTTCCGGAAAAACTTTTGTTATGGCTCAAAGAATTGTCGAGAAAGTCAAACAAGGAATTGAAATTGATCGACTTTTCATTTCCACATTTACAAAAAAAGCAGCAAGCGAATTACGGATGCGGCTTGAGCGAGATTTAAAAAAAGCCAGACAAGAAAGTTCTGATGAAAATCAAGCTCGTAGGTTGACACTTGCTTTACAGAACCTGTCAAATGCTGATATTGGAACTATGGATAGTTTCACCCAAAAATTGACAAAAACGAATTTCAATCGAGTAAACATTGACCCGAATTTCCGAATCTTAGCTGATCAAACAGAGAGTGATTTAATTAGACAAGAAGTCTTTGAACAATTGGTTGAGTCTTATCTATCAGAAGATGATGGATTGAATATTTCAAAACAAAAATTTGAAGAACTTATAAAAAATTTTTCTAAAGACAGAAATATTGCTGGTTTTCAAAAAGTAGTTTACACTATTTACCGTTTTGCGTCAGCAACTGAAAATCCAATAAAGTGGTTAGAAAATCAATTTTTAAAAGGTTTTGAAACATATAAATCACTGACAGACTTGTCTGCAGATTTTTCAGCAGATATAAAAGAGAATTTACTGATATTTTTTGAACTTCTAGAAGCTTCATTAACCAATGGAGTAATTGCTAAAAAAGGGGCTGGACGTGATAAGGCCAATCTTATTTTAGATAATAAAAATGAACTCTTAGAAGCAATAACCACTAAAGATTTTGCAACTTTCACAGAACTATTTTTATCAATAGATACAGATATTCGAGTGGGTTCTTCAAAAGATGAAATACTTTCGGCTCTGAAAAAAGATTTTTCAGCACAAAAGCAAGACTTAGTCGGCTCAAAATCCAAACCTGGAGAAATTCGGAAGTTTGTTGATAAAATAAAACATGGTCAGTTGATTGAAAAATATCAAAATCAAGCATTTGAAATCGCAGAAAACTTACAAAAATTTGTTATTGAGTTTTACCAAAGTTATTTAGAACGTAAAAAGAATGAAAATGCCTTTGAGTACTCTGATATCGCACACTTTGCCATCGAAATTTTAGAGGAAAATCCAGATATACGTGAAACTTTAAGAGAACATTATGATGAAATCATGATTGATGAGTATCAGGATACCAGCCACACTCAGGAGCGAATGCTGGAACTTTTATCGAATGGACATAATCTCTTCATGGTTGGTGATATTAAGCAATCAATTTATGGCTTTCGTTTAGCTGACCCTGGCCTCTTTTTAGAAAAATATAAAGACTATGCCAAGACAGAAAATCCAAATCAACTAATTCGCTTAAAAGAAAACTTTCGTTCACGTGGTGAGGTTTTAACATTTACAAATGATATCTTTAAACACCTGATGGATGAAAAATTAGGTGAGATGACTTATGGCAAAGAAGAAGCATTAGTTCAAGGAAATATTACTGATTATCCAGTTGAATCTGAGAAAGATTTTTATCCAGAACTTCTTTTATACAAAGAAAATACAAGTGATGAAGAAACAGATGAATCCGAAGTAAGAATTTCGGATGGAGAGATTAAAGGAGCAGCTCAAGAAATAAAAAAATTGATTGAAGCTGGAGTTGAACCAAAAGATATAGCAATCTTGGTTCGTTCTAAATCAAATAATAATAAAATTGAGGATATTCTGCTTAGTTACGATATTCCGGTCGTTCTTGATGAAGGTCGAGTTGATTTTTTGAAATCAATGGAAGTCTTAATTATGCTAGACGTTTTACGAGCAATTGATAATCCACTCTATGATTTATCATTGGTTGCGATGTTAAGGTCTCCGTTATTTGGATTTAATGAAGATGAATTAACTAGAATCAGTACTCAAGGAAGCCATGACCTTAGATTTTGGGATAAAATTCTTTTGTCACTTAATAAAGAAGGACAAAATCCAGAACTTATCAATCCTTCCTTAGAGAACAAGCTTAAAGCATTTCATAAGAAGTTTACAGAGTGGCGTAAACTTGTAAACCAAGTTGCAATTCATGATTTACTTTGGAAAATATATACTGAAACCTACTATTTTGACTATGTTGGTGCCTTAAAAAATGGTGAAATGCGCCAAGCGAACTTACAAGCCTTAGCGGTTCGAGCAGAATCATATGAAAGTTCTGGTTATAAAGGATTATTTAAATTTGTAAGATTAATCAACAAATTTATGGAACAAAATAATGATTTAGCTTCTGTTAGTATAAAACTTCCTCAAAATGCTGTTCGAGTGATGACCTTCCATAAATCAAAAGGATTAGAATTTGATTATGTCTTTTTAATGAATTTACAATCTCGTTTCAACGATCGTGATTTGAAAGAAGATGTTATCCTAAGTCGTGAAAATGGTTTAGGAATGAAGCTTATTGCTGATTTAAAGGATGAAGCAGATGTTATAACTGATTTCCCTTATGCTTTAGTGAAAATGGAAACATTCCCTTATATGGTGAATAAAGACTTAAAACAAAGAGCAGCTCTCTCAGAAGAAATGCGTGTTTTATATGTTGCATTTACACGAGCAAAGAAAAAACTTTATCTTGTTGGAAAAATAAAAGAAACAGATAAAAAATCAGGACTTGACCTTTATGATAATGCAAGTTTAGAAGGGAAGATTTTAGAAGATAAATTTCGTAATTCAAGTCGCGGTTTTCAACACTGGATATTGGCGCTTCAAAATGCCACAAAACTTCCGATGAAACTCAATGTCTACACAAAAGAAGAGTTGGAAGCAGAAAAACTTGAATTTACAAGTCAACCTGATTTCAAAAAATTGGTCGAAGAATCGGAAAAATTTGATAATGTCATGGCCTATTCTGATGAAATACAAAAAGCTCAAAAAATTATGAATTATGAATATCCACATCAAGCAGCAACAGAGCTTTCAAGTATTCAAACACCAAGTCAGGTTAAAAAACGAAGCTACGAAAAACAATTACAAGTGGGTGAAATTCAACCGAAAAGTGAATTTACTCGGGTCAAAAAACTAGATTTTTCTGATTTTGGTCCTAAGAAAGTTACTGCTGCAGAAATCGGTTCGGCAACACATAGTTTTATGCAGTATGCAGATTTTTCTCAAGCAGATTTATTTAGTTTTCAAGCGACACTTGATGAAATGGGATTTGATGAAAAAATAAAAAATCAAATTGATATTGCTAAAATTTTGACTTTGTTTGATACAGATTTCGGTCAGTTTTTATCAGAAAATGTTGATAAAACAGTTAAAGAAGCACCATTTTCAATGTTGAGAACAGATGAATTTGCTAAAGAGCAGTATATTGTTCGGGGAATTTGTGATGGATTTGTTAAACTTACTGATAAAATCGTTCTATTTGATTATAAGACAGATAGATTTACAAGTTCTTCAGCTATTTCTGAAATAAAAGAGCGTTATAGAGATCAGATGAATCTTTATAGTGAGGCTTTGAAAAAAGCCTACGATGTCAACCAAGTTGACAAGTATCTCATTTTATTAGGAGGCCCTCAGCAAGTTTTTGTTGAAAAACTAGATGATTAGATTATAATGACAGGAATTGTATAGAAAGGATAGATAATGCTGGAATATGAATTAGGTTCGATTGTCGAGATGAAGAAACCTCATGCCTGCACTGTTAAGGCGACTGGTAAAAAAGCAAATGCTTGGGAAATCACTAGATTGGGTGCAGATATCAAGATAAGATGTACAAACTGCAATCATGAAGTGATGATGAGTCGTTTTGACTTTAATAAAAAAATAAAAAAGGTACTCAAGTGAGCCCTTTTTTTAATTATAAACCGATTTGAGATTAAATTTGATGTATTTAATAAGTCAAAAGTAAAGTAACTTTGTAAATCGCCAAATCAAAGGGCTAACAAGAACCATCAGCGAACAAGTGATAATCGCAACTAACCAGTACCACCAGTCAAAACCTGTTGCTCCATTCGCATTCCCAAAAGTAATATGTGGGTTATGAGTAGCAACAGCGAAAATCATAATAAATGGAGCAAGGAATAAAGCTAATATAATAGCATAGAGAGCCAAAAGAATCAAAGCAGTAGTAATTATCAACCAGAAACCAAGAACGAAGTTAAAAAAGACTAAGCCAAAACCAGCAAATAGGTTGATATGTTTCTTTCTTTTTTGTGGTTCAATTCCTTGAGCAAAAGCTGATAAATCTGATTCATATAATTCGGCTAGGGCAATCAATGTTTCAAAATTTGGTTCAGTTTTATTGGATTCCCAACGTGAAATGGCTTGTCTACTAAAATAAAGTTCTTTTGCAACTTCTTCTTGTGTGAGCTTCTGGGCAAGACGAGCTTTTTGTAAATTTTCTCCGAGCATTTTTTCTCCTTAAATCTAAATGGGTGATTTAGTGATTTGTTTCTGATTTCATTATCAACTAAAGCGAAGTTAAAAGCAAGAACATAGGTGGTATTTTAGGGTAACATTTTGTGGCAAGCCTTTAAAATAAGGGCTAGTGATGACATGCTCTATTGTTTACGAGCCTTGTGTAAACTTGTAAACTTAGAGATTTTCTATGATTTTCCTTGCCTTTATTGTGTTTTTAGGCGATTTACAGTATAATTAGAACTAATTAATCTTAATTTTGGAGAATATAAAACATGGCTTTAACAGCAGGTATCGTTGGTTTACCAAACGTTGGTAAATCAACTCTTTTTAATGCAATTACAAAAGCAGGCGCAGAAGCTGCAAACTATCCTTTTGCAACAATTGACCCAAATGTTGGGATGGTAGAAGTACCGGATGAACGTTTAAACAAGTTAACAGAGTTGATTAAACCTAAGAAAACTGTTCCGACAACTTTTGAATTTACAGATATTGCTGGGATTGTTAAAGGGGCTTCACGCGGAGAAGGTCTAGGAAATAAATTTCTTGCCAATATTCGTGAAGTAGATGCCATCATTCACGTTGTTCGAGCTTTTGATGATGAAAATGTAATGCGTGAAAATAATCGTGAAGATGCTTTTATTGATCCAATGGCAGACATTGAAACAATTAATCTTGAATTAATTTTGGCCGATTTAGAATCAGTCAATAAACGTTATGCGCGTGTTGAAAAAGTTGCTCGTACGGCAAAAGATAAAGATGCGGTCGCAGAATTTAATGTTTTGAAAAAGCTCAAACCGGTACTTGAAGATGGTAAATCAGCACGAACAATTGACTTTGACGAAGATGAAACAAAGGTTCTTAAAAGCTTGTTCTTATTGACAAGTAAACCAGTTCTTTATGTAGCTAATGTTTCAGAAGATGAAGTAGGCGAACCTGATAATATCGAATACGTGAAACAAATTCGTGAGTTTGCGGCGACTGAAAATGCTGAAGTTGCTGTGATTTCTGCTCGTGTTGAAGAAGAAATCTCAGAGTTGGAAGATGATGAAAAAGCAGAATTTTTGGAAGCAATTGGCTTAAAAGAATCTGGTGTTGATATGTTGACTCGTGCAGCTTACCACCTTCTTGGCCTGGCCACTTACTTTACTGCTGGTGAAAAAGAAGTCCGTGCTTGGACCTTCAAGCGTGGAATGAAAGCTCCACAAATGGCAGGAATTATCCATACAGACTTTGAAAAAGGCTTTATCCGCGCAGTAACTATGTCTTATGATGATTTGCTTAAATACGGTTCAGAAAAAGCTGTTCGTGAAGCCGGTCGATTGCGTGAAGAAGGAAAAGAATATGTTGGTCAAGATGGCGACATTATGGAATTCCGTTTCAACGTGTAAACCTTGTAAATGAAATGAAGAAATGCACCGAATCGGTGCATTTTTGCAACCTAAAAATGCTTGAGTTGAAGAATAAAAAACGATACTCTTAAAGCATGAAAGGAAGGCAACATGGAAATCTCTCAGATAATCAAAGAAAATCGTAAAATGAAAAATCTCAGTCAGGAAGAATTGGCGAAAAAAATGCATATTTCTCGTCAATCAATTTCAAAATGGGAGACAGGAAAATCACTACCAACAACAGACCAAATTATCTTACTTAGTGAAATTTTCGATTGTTCTTTGGACACGTTGCTCAAAGGTGACAAAAAGATGGAAGAAAAAGCAAAACATGAAATTGATGACAAACGGACATTGAAGTTAATCTATAAGGTGGGGTGGGGATTTATCATTCCATTTCTCTTTACTTTAAAATTTATTTTACATTTATTTTGATGAAAATAAAAAGGCCATTTTGGTCTTTTTTTGTTTAGCGAAAGTAATTGATTGAATACTACACTTGTTCATAAATTACATTTAATAAATAAAAGTGTTTATAAAATTAAAATATTGACAAACAAGTTAATTAAGACTATAATCACAATAAAGAAAGCGCAAACAAAAAAGTATTACATTGTCTTATCAGAAAAAAAGCACTAGCGCTCTGATGGAGACTTTAGCTAGCTTATTAATATTTAAAGGAGGAACACAATGGAACTTACAATGACACGCGCTCTGATTAGACGCAGAAATCTAAAGAGAAAAGTATCGGTTTTAGTACTGGGGACTGCACTTATCTCTGGAACAGCTTTTGCTTCGGCACAGGTTTTCGTTTCTGGTGGTTGGAATACGAACTATATTGAGCGGTTTAATCCGACGATTAGTCAAGCTACTGGACATGATAATGCAAAAATTAACCAAAGACATTATAGTTGGGTCAAAGTTGGCAGTCGTAAAGGCTCCAGTGGCTGGGTTGGTCATAACCAAATTGCTTATGCAAGAATTGTCGGACAATGGTATAGCCCATTAGATGGTTGGTATGTCAAAGGATAGGGAGAAGTTATGAATAAGGTAATTAAATTTGTGCTCCTTATATTATTTGCTGTAATTGCCTTTTCAGCAGCTAATGTTGCTAAAAATGATTTGGCAGATTCAAAAATTAAACAAATATATAATGTTCAAGGATATAAACAAATATTTCTTCCCTCATCCATTGATAAAAACGAAGAGTTAGTTTCTATTATGAAGAGTGTATCAGAAAAAAATGATACACCCTTTCTTTTTAGAAGTGTATATATTGGAGTTGAAAACAATAACAATGGAAATCCAAATTTATTAAAAGAAAAAAATGACGTTATATTTTTTAGTAGTAAAAACTCACCACAAAACTCAAAAACTATTTTATCTCATGGTTTTACTTATAACTTTTTTTATGAACCCTTATCCGAAATATCATTAGTTCAGTTAACAAATAGTGATATTTATATATATGATAAACATTTAAATATCACACTTCAAGAGCTTTCAAAGATACTTAATCAGAAATATAAATTAAAAATTAGTTCACAAAAATTGGTAGTTCGTCCTAGTGACTATCCTCCAACTAGTTATACTGATTTTATCTCTTATAACAACTACAATTTAGTTTTCTTTATAACTGTTTCTATCATCTTTTTTTCTATCTTTTTATTTGTCTGGCTTATGGCTAATAATAAAGCAATCTCCATTAATCGCTTAAATGGTCTGAGTGCTTATAAAATAGGGAAACAATTATTTTTAAAAGAATTCGTTATGCTTTCTTTGACAACTTATATAATAGCGAGTTTGGTTGCTTTTAGAGCTTTCAATCTTAATTATACGATTCAAATGCTTTTACTTAGTGGACTAGTAATTATTTTTTCTTATGTTGCCATAGTAATTGTGTCTAGTTTTTCTCTTACAAATCAACTTAATTCTAAACCTTTTTTTAAATATAGTTACTATATTCTTTATGCCGTAAAAGCATTTGTCTTTTTAGTGACGGTTTCTACTACCGCATCATTACTATATTTTATGAACGCTGATATTGGAACAAATTCTAAAATTGGACAAGAATATGCTGTTCTTTATCCGGAATTTGTGGGTTATGGTCTAAATAGTAATCAGATGCCCTCGTCAGTTAAATTATTTGATTATGCAGAAAAGCATGAGGGACTTTATGTTTATTTGGCTTCTGCTTATGATGAAAATAATATTAATGTTCTGCAAGTAAATGATAATTATCTTTCAAAATTTTCGATAATTTCTAGTGATAACCAAAGAATAAAAATAAATTCTCAAGAAAAATCAGGAATTGTTTTGATTGCTGAAAAGGACAAGTCAAAACTATCTGAAATAAAAAAAGAATATGATTTTTCTAATTCGTTTAAAAGTTCTAAGATTAAATATTATTTTATTAAAAATAATCAAAGAGCACCACTTCTAGATGGCAATAATGGAACAACTGACCCAGATGTAATGGAGGTTTTTACTTCAAAAAATGCGTCCAAAAATACTAATTTTCTATATAATTCAGTTTTAAAATTTAAAATTAAAGATTCAAAAACGAGAACTTATGAAAAAATAGCTCCAACTTTGAAAACTATGGGAGCTTTGACAACTCATCCTTCAATGATAACTGTGAATAGTATAAATAAAACAACGAATATGTCAATAGTTGGTTCTATACCTAGTTATATTGTTTTGAATGGCTTGATTATTGTTATTTTTCTTTCGATGATTTTGGCAACGACTTTATTTTATTTTGAAACATACAAAAAGAAGATTGCAGTCAAAAGATTATACGGAATTTCTTTCTTCGTAACTTATAGATCTCTTTTTACAATAGTTTTTGTGCAGGGACTTTTATACTTTGCCTTTGCTTTAACTCGAAGTAACGTTAACATTACTTTGGAAGCATTGGGAATTTATTTTGTCTTAGAAATTTTGATTATTATTTTGATATTGCTAAAACTACAAAAAGGACTATTTTTGAATGTCTTGAAAGGAGAATAGAATGATTGAGATTGAAGAACTGACAAAAAGTTACAAAGGGCATATTATTTTTGATAAATTAAATTTAAAAATTCCGGAAGGAAAAATGACCGCAATTTATGGGACAAGTGGTGCGGGAAAGTCAACGCTTTTGAATATTATTGGTTTAATTGAGGATTATGATGATGGGAAATATTATTTTAACGGTCAGTTTGCACCACCTTTTAATAGTTCCTTAGCTTTAAAGATGAGGAGAAATAAAATTTCCTATCTTTTTCAAAACTTTGCTTTATTGGAAGATGAAACAATCGAAAAAAATTTAGAGATAGCACTGATTTATTCTAGAATTTCAAAAAAAGAAAAACGAAAAAAGATGAAGAAATTGTTACTCCAAGTAGGCATAAATCATCGATTAAATACAAAAGTTTATAGTCTTTCTGGTGGAGAGAAACAAAGAGTAGCAATTGCACGGGCTTTATTAAAAGAAAGTCAGCTGATTTTGGCAGATGAACCAACAGGTTCGCTTGATACAGAAAATAGAAATGAAGTGATTGCTCTTTTGCGTCAAGAAGTTGATAAGGGAAAGACGGTTGTCATTGTGACACATGATTCTTACCTGAAAGAAGTTAGTGATTTGGTTATTGAGATTGGTGAATAATGAATTATCTATGATAAAAGTTAATAGGCTCAATAGAAATATTGGGTCTTTTTTTTGCTCCTCTAGGTAAATAAACATGTTATAATAAACTTAATTGCTGATTTTTATAAATCGGCCTTTTGGCATTTATTAGACAAAATAAGGAAAAGAAAATAAGAGAAAATGACAAAAATGATTGTTGGCTTGGGAAACCCAGGCGATAAATATGAAAAAACAAAACATAATATGGGCTTTATGGCACTTGATTTACTGGCAAAAGAACTGAATGTTGATTTTAAAGAAGAAAAACCTTTTATGTCGCTTGTCGCGTCAACGTTTGTGAATGGTGAAAAATTGTTTCTCGTGAAACCTCTGACTTTTATGAATGAATCTGGGCGTGCGGTGGCGCCACTTTTGAAATATTATAATATAGACGAGGCAGATTTAACGGTCATGCATGATGACTTGGATTCACCAGTCGGGCGCGTGCGTCTAAGACAAAAAGGGTCATCAGGTGGACAAAATGGAATAAAATCAGTCATTACACATGTGGGAAGTCAAACTTTTAACCGTGTAAAAATTGGGATTGGCCGTCCAAAACATGGGATGACAGTTGTGAATCATGTACTCTCTGGTTTTGACAATGAAGATAAGGAAATCGCTCAAGATGGAATTTTCAAAGCTGTTGATGCAATGAAATTCTATCTTGAAAATGGTGATTTTCAAAAGACAATGAATAAATTTAACTAAATGAATATTATTGAATTTTTTGACCAAAATTGGCAACTACAAAAATGGCAACAAGGTTTTTCAAAGCGTGAGCGAACTTTACTGACAGGATTGTCAGGAACAGCAAAGAGCTTAGTGATGGCAAATGCTTATGAAAATGTTGCTGACAAATATATTATTGTTACTGACAGCCAGTTTCATGCGAATGAACTTTATGATGAACTGTCAACTTTGCTTGGTGAAGAAAAAGTTTTTCAATTTTTTTCTGACGATAACATCTACGCAGAGTTCGCACTTGCATCTAAAGATCGAGTTGCTTATCGACTTGAGGCACTTAATTTCCTACTTGACGAAAAGTCAACAGGATTTTTGGTCGTACCTTTTTTGGCATTACGGAGCTATTTACCAAGTCCCGAAAATTTTTTAGAAAATTATCTTTTACTGACCTCTGGGGATGAGTATGATTTATCAAATTTAGTTAATTTATTATCAAAAGCTGGTTATGAAAAGACACAGCGCGTGATGACGCCAGGTGAATTTTCAATGCGAGGAGATATCGTTGATATTTATCCTTTAGATGCGGAAAATCCGGTACGTTTAGAGTTTTTTGGTGATGAAGTAGATACGATTCGCTCATTTGATGTGGAGAGTCAACGTTCACTGACAAGCCTTGAACGTTTGGAAATATATCCGGCCAGTGATTTTATTTTGACTGACAAAGAATTTGACAAGGGTGCAAAATCACTGACAGAAATGACAAATTTACTGACAGACCCGTCAGCAAAATCATATATGGAAGAAGTGATTTCAGCAGCTCAAAATCACTATTATCACAAAGATTTACGAAAATTTGCGGAGTATTTTTATGATAAAAAAACTTCACTTTTAAATTATTTTCCAAAAAATGTTCAAATATTCATTGATGATTTTCAAAAAGTAAATGAAATGAATAATAAGTTAGAAATGGAATTAGCAGATTTCATTTTATCTGAAAAAGCAATGGAAAGAGGATTTGAAGGGCAGACTTATTTGCTAGATACAATGGCAAAAGTTAGAAATTATAAGCCTGCTACCTTCTTTTCAAATTTCCAAAAAGGGCTCGGAAATCTCAGATTTGAACAACTTTATAATTTCAAACAACATTCAATGCAACAATTTTTCGGTCAATTAGAACTTTTTTACACTGAAGTTGAACGATTTATTAAGCAAGAGTTTACAGTTGTTTTAGCTGTATCATCAGAAAAACTCCGTAAATCACTCCATGAATTAGATTTAAGTTTACAAGAGGTTGACAGAGAATCTATTCAAGTGGGTAAAGTCAATCTGATTGATTTGCAATTATCCAATGGTTTTAATTTCCTCGATGAAAAATTAGTCGTCATGACTGAGCATGAAATATTTGGTAAAATGCGTAAGAAAAAGGCACGCAAACTGAATATTACAAATGCAGAAAGGCTAAAAGATTACAATGAACTCGCTGTTGGTGATTTTGTTGTCCATAAGAATCATGGGATTGGGAAATATTTAGGTTTACAAACGCTTGAAGTCGGCGGAATGCATCGTGATTATCTGACCATTCAATATCAAAATGGGGATACAATTTCTGTTCCAGTTGATCACTTAGATTTACTCAGTAAATATACAGCTGGTGAAGGAAAAAGTCCTAAAATCAATAAACTGAACGATGGGCGTTGGCGTAAAACCATGTCTTCTGTCAGTAAACAAGTTGAAGATATTTCAGATGATTTGATTAAACTTTATGCTGAACGTCAGGCGAAAAAAGGATTTGCATTCTCGCCGGATGACACCAGTCAAGAAGAATTTGATTCTGGTTTTTCATATGTTGAAACTGAAGACCAGATGCGTTCAATCAATGAAATTAAGCATGATATGGAACTTGAACGGCCAATGGACCGCTTGTTAGTTGGTGATGTTGGTTTTGGTAAAACCGAAGTTGCAATGCGAGCAGCCTTCAAAGCCATAAATGACGGGAAACAAGTCGCAGTTCTTGTGCCAACGACTGTTCTTGCTGAGCAGCATTTTAATAATTTTACTGAACGTTTTATCAACTTTGGTGTAAATGTCGAAGTTCTCAGCCGTTTTCAAACGAAAACACAGCAAACTGAAATTCTAGCCAAATTGAAAAAAGGACGAGTTGATTTAATTATTGGAACTCACCGTTTACTTTCAAAAGATGTTGAATTTTTTGATTTAGGTTTGATGATTATTGATGAAGAACAACGTTTTGGGGTTAAGCATAAAGAACGTTTGAAAGAATTAAAAACCCAGGTTGATGTTTTGACATTGACAGCCACACCTATTCCTAGGACTCTACATATGTCAATGCTTGGAATTCGTGACTTGTCAGTTATTGAAACACCACCAACAAACCGTTATCCAGTTCAAACCTATGTCATGGAAACAAACTACGGTGTGGTTCGTGATGCAGTGTTGAGAGAAATCTCTCGTGGTGGACAAGTTTACTATGTTTACAATAGGGTTGACACGATTGAGCAAAAAGTTTCTCAATTAGAAGAATTAATTCCTGAAGCAAGAATTGGTTTTATACACGGCCAAATGACTGAAGTACAACTTGAAAATACTTTACTTGCCTTTATCGCAGGTGATTATGATGTGCTTGTTGCAACGACAATCATTGAAACTGGGGTTGATATTCCAAATGCGAATACGCTTTTTATTGAAAATGCGGATATGATGGGCTTGTCACAACTTTATCAATTAAGAGGGCGAGTGGGGCGTTCAAATCGGGTGGCTTACGCCTATTTCATGTATCGACCTGAAAAAATATTGTCTGAAGTTTCGGAAAAACGTTTGGAAGCTATTAAAGGCTTTACAGAATTAGGCTCAGGTTTCAAGATTGCCATGCGTGATTTGTCTATCCGTGGTGCTGGTAATTTACTGGGAAGTGAGCAATCAGGATTTATTGATTCTGTTGGTTTCGATTTGTACTCACAACTGTTGGAAGAAGCCATTCACGCTAAACTTGGGACAAGTAAGCAAAAACGGACTTCAAATGTGGAAATTTCTTTGGAATTGGATGCCTTTATTCCTGCTTATTATATTTCTGATGAACGTCAAAAAATTGAAATTTACAAACGAATTCGTCAAATTGATAGTCGGGAGATTTATGAAGAACTACAAGAAGAATTGGTTGACCGTTTTGGAGAATATCCAGATGAAGTCGCTTATCTTCTGGAAATTGGTCTCTTAAAACACTTTGCAGATAATGCCTTAGTTGAAAAAATTGAAAAATCGAGATTTGAAGCAACTGTTACTTTGGAAAAAGTGGCTAATACCACCTATGACCCACAAGATTATTTCAAAGCCTTGGCTAAAACAAGCATGAAAGCTTCTGTGGGGGAAAAATATGGTAAAATGACTTTCCGCTTTAAAATTGAAAATCGAAACTCCGTTGTTCTTTTGAGCGAAATAATGAATTTTATTGAAGAATTATCAAAAATACGAGACAGTTACGAAAACAAGTAATTATTTTGTAAAAAAAGATAAATATGATACAATACTTTTATATAAAACTATAAAAAATAGAGTTTAATAATTTTATGGAAACAAAAAACATAAAGAGAAAAAATTCTCAAGATGTAATTTATAAAATTAAACTCATATCTTAAAGGAGATTTATAAAAGTGGATTTAAAAGCAGCAAAAGCGGAGTTGAGAGAAAAAAGCCGACCCTATCAAACTTATTCTTACTATCTTATTATTCCAATCTTTATTATTCTTGTTTTTCTATTATCTTTAGTGGGGTACAATAAAGGAACTTTTGGAACAATCGTTTTTGTTTTTGTGATTTTTGCTCATGTTTGGGCAAGTAAACTGGATTTAGTAAGAAAAAGAAAACATGTGGCACCAATTTTAATGTATGTAACTCAAGGATTAGGAGTTGTTCTTATGGTTTTATTAGTTACCGAAGTTTCAGCGGGTGGGACAGGAAATATTGCTTTAGGACTTTCAAGTCTTATTCTACTTCCAATTGAAATTATTGCGATTGTTTTCTTCTTTATTTCAGCTAATGATATAAAAAAAGCTTATCCAACAATGAAAGAAGACGCCAAAGCAGCAAGGCTAGAATATCAAGAACTTAGACGTTCAAAATAATAAAAAAATTACTGACAGGGCTGTCAGTAAATTAATAAGGTTCTGTCACTAATGATGGAGCCTTATTATTATAAATAAAGGCATTTTCAAACAAAATGAAATATGTTATAATCAAACCATGAGATTAGATAAGTTTTTAAAAGTTTCGCGCTTGATTAAACGCCGTCCAGTTGCGAAAGAAGTTGCCGACAAAGGTCGGATTAAAATTAACGGAAAATTAGCGAAATCTTCATCTGATGTAAAATTTAATGACACAATTGAAATTCGTTTCGGAAATAAAATTGTTGAAGTTCGGGTTGCTGAATTAAAAGAGTTTACACGTAAAGAAGATGCTGATAAAATGTATGAAATGATTAGCGAAACTCGTATTACAGAAGAAGTTGAGTAATTATCATCAAAATAGATTGGAGGTTGTCATGGCAAAGCAAGTGATTCAACTAAATAATAAGTACACTCAGAAGCATAAAAAAAGAAATTTAAACCCAGTACCAAAAAGAAAACATTTAGGGCTTATTTTGATCGTGGCAATTTTACTTTTTAGTTTAGCAAGTATGAGTTTGATAAAATCATATGAAACTTTGCACAGTCAAGTAGCTTTAGAACAAAGTGCAAAGAAACAATATGAGAGTCTTTCTAAAGAAGTAACGATTAAAAAAGAAGAAATATCAAAACTTCAGGATCCTAACTATCTCCAAAAATTTGCTCGGAGTGACGGTCAAGAATATTCACAAAGTGATGAAAAAGTTTTTACTACTGACAGTCCCTTGATTGGAAGTAACGGGTCAAAATAATGATTGGACAAGTTGAAAACATTACAAAATTTGGACTTTTTGTAAAAATTTCTACTGACAAACTTGACGAAAGTACAGAAAAACTTGCTGACAAAGCTGTCAGTAAAAATAGAGGACTTTTGCGTTGGTCACAAATCCCTAAAAATGTACCCAAAGTACAAATTGGAGATTTGATTGGTGTTGAAATTTCAAAAATACACGAAGATGGTAAGGTTGATTTAAATTATCAAGAAAAAATTTTTAAAAATGTCTATGCCGAATTTTTAGAAACAAGTCACCAAAGACTTACAGAACTTGAGCAAAAAAATCGTGAATTGAACTAAATAATTAAAAAGAAAAAATATTATTTAGTTTTTTCTTTAACTATTCTATTGACTAAAAATAGCACCTATTTTATGAAAAATTCTAGGAATTAAAAAGATAAAGATTACAACAGAAATTATTCTATGGAATGGATAAGATGTTGGGCAAGGTTTTAATCATGCAAAAACAGAGAACAAAAATTAATAGTGGAGTAGCCTTGGTGATGCTTTTAATGATTATCACAGGCTTTTTTGCTTTTTCACAAACAAGATATTTTGCTGACAAAAAGGTCAGTAAATCAAAAAATATTGTTGCAGCTGACAAAGTTACAGACAAAGAAAAAGAAACTGAAACTTGGACTGCAATCCCCCAAAGAGCAGTGGCTTATCAAGAATTAACAACTTATGAGGACTCAAACCTTACTAAATCAGTTGGTGAAATTCCAGCTAAGACACAATTAGATATTGCCGAAATCGTTGGGAAATCCTTTAAGTTAAAGACAGGAAAGTATATTTCTACTGACAAAAAAGCTGTGATATCAGATCTTACAATTTCTAAAGAGTCAACAAATACAACAATATATACTGATAAAAGTGTCAATGTATTTTACAACCCCGTAACCACTTATGATAATCAAATAATGACAAATTTAAGTGGTACACATCAACTTTCTGCTGATAAAATGGCTAAGACTAACTGGGGAACTTACTACGAAGTATCTTTGGATAATGGCCAAACGGGTTGGGTTTCAGAAAATGATATTTCTTTGGAAAATCCCAAAATCAAACAAGTTCAGGCATTATTGAATCAGAAATACAATGACAAAAAGTATTCAATCTATGTCAAAGAACTTGACGATAAGTTTACAGCTGGTGTAAACCAAGAACAGAAAATGTATTCAGCGAGTCTTTCTAAAATTCCAATTCTTTATTGGACTCAAAAACGACTTAATGAAGGTTTGGCTTCACTTGATGACAAACTATTGTACACCCCAGCCATTAATACTTTTTATGGAAGTTATAAACCAGAAGGAACTGGAAATTTACCAAAAACAGCAGATAATAAATATTACAGTCTTCAGGATGTTATCAATAGAACAGCCAAACTCTCAGACAATGTCGGAAGTAATATGCTCGCCTATTATGAAACCCAGGAGTTTAATCCAAACTATCAAAAAGAAATAAATAGGATTGCTGGACAAGAGTGGAATCCAAAAGAGCGAAATGCCTCAGCTCAAATGGTAGGTAGAATGCTAGAAGCTCTTTATAATGAAGGAGGGGCTTCCTTTAACGCTTTATTTGATACCTCTTTTGATGATGTTAAAATTAGAGCAGGCGTTCCTAAAAATATATCGGTTGCTCACAAAATTGGTGGTGCAGATACAGATAATCATGATGCAGCCATTGTATTTGCAAGTAAACCATATCTTTTGGTAATTGAAACTGATGGGGCAACAGATGATGAAATAAAAGCAATTTCTCAAGATGTTTATGGAGTTATGAAATGACACCAGCTCAACGTAAATTTTTAAAAATAGTCAAAGATGAACACTATTTTGATAAAGATTCAAAAATATTATTGGCTTTATCAGGTGGTAAAGACTCAATGACCCTTTTTAACTGGCTCTATGATTTAAAAGAAGTTCTCGGTATTGAACTGGGACTGGCTCACATTAATCATGGCTTACGAGAAGAGTCAAAGTTTGAAGAAATTGCTCTTCGAGAAATGGCAACAAAACTTAAAGTACCAATTTATGTTGACAAGTTTACAGGAGAGTTTACAGAAAAAAATGCACGTGATTTCCGTTATCAGTTTTTTGAAAAGCTAATGATAGGAGAAAATTACAATATTTTGCTGACAGCTCATCATCAAGGAGACCTTGTTGAAACGGTATTAATGCGTCAAATTACAGGACGTCCTTTGAGAAGTCTTCAGGGTATTGCTGACCGTCAACCTTTTGCAGGTGGGCAATTAATCAGACCATTATTGAAATTTACAAAAGAAGAACTTGATGCACAAATCTATTATGAAGATTCAACAAATCAAGGACTAGATTATTTTAGAAATAGAATACGTAATCAACTAATTCCAGAATTAACAAAAGAAAATCCTCAATTTTCACAATCAATCAGTGATTTGAGCTCGGAAATTAAAAAGGCGTTGGCAGTAATTAATCAAAAAATTTCGGAACTTGAAATTGTTGATGAAAAAATATCATCTAAAAAATTCATCTCCCAAACAAAAGAATTACAACATTTTATCTTACAAGCATTTTTTGCTCAATATCCAGAAATAGAAGTAAGTAAGAAAAAATTTGCGGAAGTACTTCATATTATCAATCGCCCTCAACAATATTTCGCAAAATTGAATAAGGAATTTTATTTTGTGAAGACTAAAGATTTCTTTTATCTTGAAAAAATTCAACTTGAAAGGGAGAATTCAGTAGAGATTGTAAGTGAAAATCCGCAAGATGAATCATTTATGGAAGTTTATTTGCCTCTTGAAGGGGAAATTGAAATTCGTAAACGCCAGCCTGGGGATCAAATTCTAATCAATGGTCATCATAAAAAATTACGCAAGTTTTTTATTGATAACAAAGTTCCATTAAAGGCCCGAGAGAATCCACTTATCTTCGTTGATAAAAAACTCTATGCCATTGTCGGTCTTGCGTGTTCTGATTTGAGTAAAATGCTCAAAAATGATAAAATTAGAAGAATATTATGGGTCAAACCCAGTATAGGAGAGGAAATCAACGATGCTCGAAAAAAATCTTGATAAGGCCATTGAAAAAGTATTAGTTTCAGAAGAAGAAATTATAGAAAAATCCAAAGAACTTGGAGAAATATTAACAAAAGAATACGAAGGAAAAAATCCATTAGTCTTAGGAATTCTTCGTGGTTCAGTTCCTTTCTTAGCTGAATTAATCAAACATATTGATTGTCACTTAGAAACTGACTTTATGACTGTATCAAGTTATCACGGCGGAACAAAATCTTCTGGTGAAGTAAAATTAATCCTAGATGTTGATACAGCAGTAAAAGGTCGTGATATTTTAATTGTTGAAGATATTATTGATACTGGTCGTACTTTAAAATATCTAAAAGAACTTTTGGAACATCGTGGAGCAAACGTAAAAATTGTAACACTTCTTGACAAACCAGAAGGACGAATTGTTGAAATTAAACCAGATTATTCAGGTTTTACAATTCCTAATGAATTTGTTGTTGGATTTGGTTTGGACTACGAAGAAAACTATCGTAATCTTCCATATGTCGGAGTTTTAAAACCAGAAGTTTATAACAAATAATTCGTTGATTTTAGTCATCTAAAATTTTTCTCAGACTAAAGTATGAAAAAATCTCTGACCAATACTTACTATTAGCATTCCAAAAGGAAATATGCTATAACTAGGTATAGCTGTTATTGACTAGCCTGTATCCTTTATTACCAGTGATACTAAGAAGTAAATTCTTGGCTTTTCTAATAATAAATAAACAAAAGATAAGGAAAATATGAATAACAACAAACAACCAAAACAAGGAAATTTTGTAAAAAATATCTTGATGTGGGTAATCTTGGCTATTGTTGTTGTTGTCGGTTTCAATTTCTTCTTCAGTAGTAATCAATCAAGCGTGGATAAAATTAGCTATTCACAATTGATGACGAAACTTGACGGTAACAAGATTGAAAACGTCACAATGCAACCTTCTGATAGCTTAATTACTGTAACAGGTGAATATAAAGAACCTGTAAAAGTAAAAGGAACAAATAATTTCCCACTTTTAGGTAATTCTAGTAGTGAAGTTAAAAACTTCCAAGCTTATATTATTCCAACTGACAGTGTTGTCAAGGATATCCAAAATGCAGCTAAAAGTAATGATGTAAAACTTAGTGTTGTTCAAGCTTCATCAAGCGGTATGTGGGTTCAAATTCTCTCATACATCATTCCAATGCTTCTATTTGTTGGTATATTCTGGCTCATGATGGGCGGAATGGGCGCTCGTGGCGGAGGCGGCGGTGGAAATCCGATGTCCTTCGGTAAATCTCGTGCTAAACAACAAGATGGTAAAACATCTAAAGTTCGTTTTGCTGACGTTGCCGGTTCTGAAGAGGAAAAACAAGAGCTTGTAGAAGTTGTTGATTTCCTTAAAAATCCGAAAAAATATCATGATTTAGGAGCTCGTATCCCAGCAGGTGTTCTTCTTGAAGGCCCTCCAGGTACAGGTAAAACATTGCTTGCTAAGGCTGTTGCCGGTGAAGCAGGAGTTCCTTTCTATAGTATCTCAGGTTCTGATTTTGTTGAAATGTTTGTCGGTGTCGGTGCCTCACGTGTCCGTGACTTATTTGAAAATGCTAAGAAAACTGCACCATCAATTATCTTTATTGATGAAATTGATGCTGTTGGTCGTCAACGTGGCGCAGGTCTTGGTGGTGGTAACGATGAACGTGAACAAACCCTTAACCAATTGCTCGTTGAAATGGATGGTTTCCAAGATGATGGCAACTCAGTAATCGTTATTGCTGCAACTAACCGTTCAGATGTGCTTGACCCAGCGCTTTTACGTCCAGGTCGTTTTGACCGTAAAGTCTTGGTCGGAGCTCCAGATGTTAAAGGTCGTGAAGCCGTTCTTAAAGTTCATGCTAAAAACAAACCTTTAGCAAGTGATGTTGATTTGCACAATGTTGCTACACAAACTCCAGGCTATGTCGGAGCTGATTTGGAAAATGTTTTGAATGAAGCTGCACTTGTTGCTGCGCGTCAAAATAAAAAAGAAATCAATGCTGCTGACATTGATGAAGGAATGGACCGTGCAATGGCTGGTCCAGCTAAGAAAGATCGTATTCAATCAATGCGCGAACGTGAAATTGTGGCTTACCACGAAGCAGGTCACGCTATTGTTGGACTCGTTCTTGAAAATGGATCTACTGTTCGTAAAGTTACCGTTGTTCCACGTGGACGCATCGGTGGTTACATGCTTGCTCTTCCAGATGAAGAAATCATGCAACCAACTAATTTCCATCTTCAAGACCAACTTGCCAGCCTTATGGGTGGACGACTTGGTGAAGAAATTGTCTTTGGTGTAGCTACTCCAGGGGCATCAAATGATATCGAAAAAGCAACACACATTGCTCGTTCAATGGTAACTGAATATGGGATGTCTAAGAAACTTGGTATGGTATCTTATGAAGGAGACCATCAAGTATTTATTGGTCGCGACTATGGTCAAACTAAGACTTACTCAGAAGCAACTGCTGTTATGATTGATGATGAAGTGCGTCGTATTCTCGGTGAAGCTTATGACCGTGCTAAAGAAGCAATTGAAACACACCGTGAGCAACATAAAGCAATTGCGGAAGCTCTGCTTAAATATGAAACACTTGATGCGAAACAAATCATGTCACTCTTCAAAACAGGAAAAATGCCTGATGAAGCAGCGGCAGCAGAAGTACCAGAACCAAAAACATTTGAAGAATCTCTCAAAGATGCAAATGCGAATGTTGATGATTTTTCAAACATTAATATCTATAATGGTGATGAAAAAACAGATTCTAAACCAGAAGAAAATAAGGAAAAATCAGAAGATGAAACAGCCGAATAAGGCTGTTTTTCTTTTTTTTTATGTTTTAGAATAAGTGGTCTAGTTTATTCTTGACAAAAAATAATATTTTGATATAATTAAATAGTTGTCGTTTGAGACGACTGACTTTCTTATTATTCATCTAAAATATTATTTTGAAAAGATAACACAGTTTATTCTTGACAAAAAAATATAAAAGTGTATAATAGAAAAGTACTGTTTGAGACAGCACAACAATATATGGTCCGTTGGTCAAGGGGTTAAGACACCGCCTTTTCACGGCGGTAACACGGGTTCGAATCCCGTACGGACTATATCTGGAGGATTACCCAAGTCCGGCTGAAGGGAACGGTCTTGAAAACCGTCAGGCGTGTAAAAGCGTGCGTGGGTTCGAATCCCACATCCTCCTTTTTAATTATCGCGGGATGGAGCAGCTAGGTAGCTCGTCGGGCTCATAACCCGAAGGTCATAGGTTCAAATCCTATTCCCGCAATTTTGGCTCGGTAGCTCAGTTGGTAGAGCAATGGATTGAAGCTCCATGTGTCGGCGGTTCGATTCCGTCTCGCGCCATTCCTTATTTAGCGGATGTAGTTTAATGGTAGAACCCCAGCCTTCCAAGCTGGCTACGCGAGTTCGATTCTCGTCATCCGCTTAACTTAATATTTTGGGAGTTTAGCTCAGTTGGTTAGAGCACTGTGTTGATAACGCAGGGGTCCCAGGTTCGAATCCTGGAATTCCCATATTTGGTATTTATTGCATAGGAGATATACCTGTTCCCATGTCGAACACAGAAGTCAAGTCCTTTTGCGCTGGAAGTACTTGGGGGTTGCCCCCTGGGAGATAAAGACGATGCCAAGTTTACATTGCGGATTAGCTCAGTTGGTAGTAGCGCATGACTGTTAATCATGATGTCGTCAGTTCGAGTCTGACATCCGCAGTAACTAAGTCACCTAAGGGTGACTTTTTTTATTTTATAAATATCATCAATAAATCTTGGCACGCCTTTTTGTGTCAAGGTTTTTATTTACAGCTTTATTGGTAGCGGTTACAATATAATTATACTAGTTACTATGTAAAGGAGTCTGAAATGACTGATACTGTAAACTTAAAAGTACGAGTGCAAAAACTTGGTACCGCATTATCAAATATGGTAATGCCAAATATTCCTATTTTGATTGCCTGGGGGGTGTTGACGATGTTCTTCATTCCTGATGGTTTTACCCCTAATAAAACATTTGCAGCAATGGTTAGTCCGATGCTTGCTTTTCTTATTCCCCTAATGATTGGTTACACTGGTGGAAAAAATATTTATGAACATCGTGGAGGAGTGGTTGGTGCAATTGCGACTTTCGGTTCAATTATTGCCACAGCTAGTCTTTCTCTAGGAGGTCTAAACACTAAAGGAAACGTTCCTATGATTTTAGGTGCAATGATTTTGGGTCCTTTTGGTGCTTGGGTAATAAAAAAATTTGATGACTATGTTCAACCGCATATTAAAGCAGGTCTAGAAATGTTGATTAATAATTTCTCAGCTGGTTTAGTTGGATTTGGACTTGCACTTTTTGCTGTAAAAGTGGTTGGTCCACTTGTAGCTTGGTTAACCGACGTGATGGGACATGGGGTCGACTTTTTAATTGCTAATCATTTGATTCCCCTTGCTAATCTTTTTATTGAGCCAGCAAAAATATTATTTTTAAATAATGCAATCAATCAAGGGATTTTATCGCCATTGGGAATTCAGCAAGTTTCTGAAAATGGAAAATCACTTCTATTTTTACTAGAAGCAAATCCTGGACCAGGACTTGGAATTCTGATTGCTTTTATGCTTTTTGGTAAGGGTTCAGCTAAAGCGACGGCACCTGGTGCGATTTTGATTCAATTTGTCGGTGGTATACACGAAATCTATTTTCCTTATGTCATGATGAAACCTGCGCTCTTTTTTGCTGTGATGGCAGGTGGGGTATCAGGAACCTTGACAAATAATTTACTAGGCTCGGGTCTTGCGGCTCCTGCTTCTCCTGGTTCAATTATTGCAATCACAGGAATGGCATCAGCTAAATCAGCGGGTGGTTTTGTAAATGTCTTATGTGTCTGGTCAGGAATAGCTGTGGCAGCAATTGTTTCATTTCTAGTTGCATCTTTTATTTTAAAGCGAGATAAATCAATGATTGATGATTCTGCTTTTGAGAATGCAAAAGTAGGTGTAGCTGCAGATAAAGCTGTCAGTAAAGGACAAGTTTCTGTCAGCAATAATATTACTGACCAAGTCGATTTCTCTACGATTAATCATATTATCTTTGCTTGTGATGCAGGAATGGGTTCATCAGCAATGGGAGCCTCTATTTTGAGGAATAAAGCTAAGAAAGCAGGTTTGCTACAAGATGTTACTAATGTCGCTATAGCTAACTTAAAAGCAGGTTCTGACACAATTGTTGTGACACAAGATGAACTTGCTCCACGAGCTGCGATAATGGCTCCTGAAGCAATCAGATACTCAGTGGCTAATTTCCTCAATTCACCTCGCTATGATGAAATTATCAGTAGTTTATTGACTACTGATAATGATACAAATCAAACAATAATTACTGACAGACCTGTCAGTAAAAATGAGATAGACTTGAACCAAATTGATGAAGTTGTCTTTGCTCATGATGATTTACATATTGGTTCAAATACAATGGGCAAAGAAACATTAAAAGCAATATTCCAGATGCATGGTGTTAAAATTCCTATTTCTGATGTTGAATTTATTGGTTTAGGAGCTTTTAATGCCAAAAATATCATGATTGTTTCAACAAAAGAATTTACGACAAGTGTAAAAAACGAAGCTCCAAATGCTCAACATCTTTTTGTTGAGTCATTAATTACTACTCCTGAATACATCAATATGGTGAAACGGATGAACAAATAAAAATACTAGCTGTTAATTGGCAGTCTAGTTATGAGTAGAATTTTAAAAAAGGAATTTTTATGTTTTTAACAAGTCGTGAGCAAAAATTAATCCAGACATTTTTGAAACGTGGAAAGCTTACGATAGCAGAAATGATGGAAATTACAGATACAAGTCGCAGAACGCTTTATCGCGATTTGAACAATTTACAAAAGTCTTTACCAGAAAATATCAGTTTGGAAAATACTGATGAAGGCTATTTTTTGAAAGGGGATATCAATCAACTTACTCAAGCTCATGAATTAATAGACTATTCAATAAGTGAACGTTTGTATGGTGAGTTGCTTTTATTAATTGAAAATAAAGCATCTATCGCTTCTCTAACAGATTATTTTGGAATTAGTCAACCGACAGTAACTAGTGATTTGAAGCAAATTGAGCAAGCTCTGTTTGAAAATGAACTAGTACTAATCCGAGATCGTGGCTTAAAACTTAAAGGGGCAGAAGAAAATATTCGTCCAGTATTTGTGGCAGTGATTTATAATTCAGCAAGCATTCAGGAACTACTTCTTAATCAACTTTCTAACAATAAAATTTTAAGAATAATAGATTTAAATAAATTTAAGCAAGTCAATGAGGCTTTTAAACGTATAGATTTACCTGAAAAAATGACTGACAAAGTCAAAGTTTTAATGCAACTTTTTTGCTTAGTTGTTTTGCTGCGTTTGGATGAGGGGTATTCTGTCAGTAGTGAAACCCTGGGCAGACCAAGTAAGCAAGCCTTAAACTTTGTCAATAAGTTACTGACAGAGTTGCCAGTAACAAAATTTGTTGTTTCTGAGATCACTTATCTTGCATCAGTTTATGATATTTTATATTTTGGCTTTGGAAGAGAGCTGCTATTTATGGAAAAATTTGATACCGATTTTTCTTATAAAATTCGCCAACTCATTGATAAAGTTTCAACAATTCTTGAGATAGAATTTGGGAAAGATGACCGTTTATATGGTTTACTATATGCTCATCTCAAAGAATCAGAGATGTTACCAGTCCTCTTTCCTAAAAAAGAAAATGATTTTATCAAAAAGATAAATAAAGATAATCCTGAAATTTATAAAACAGTCAAAGAATCATTAAGGGAGGTCTTTGATAAGAATTTTTCAGAAATGGAAATTGCTTTTATAAGTCTTCACTTTGTGGCGACTCTTGAACGCAGTGACCTAGTTTTACCTTTAAGTGCGGCACTTGTCAGCAGTCGTGGAAGAATTTCTTGCGAATTTATCATGAGTAATTTAAGAAAGAATTTTCCCTTCTTAAAAAAGATAGAACTTATTCAAAGTTCAATCCATATCACTCAGGAAAAATATGACGTCATTTTTACAACAGAGAAAGAGTTAGATTACCTCTACATCAATCCAATGCTAGATCAAAAGAATTTGGAAAATATTCGTCACCAGCTGAGGTTAATTCAACAAAAATCACGAGCACTTACCTCTGATTCAGAAAAAGAAAAGAATTTTTTAAATCTCAATGACTTATTTTCAATAGGCAATGAAATATTAAAATCTTTTGAAATCCTATCTCTTGAAAATAAGGCAGAATTACATGATACTGTAAAACAAATTATTCAGAGAGTAAACCCAGAGGATAGTGGAGAACTCGTTCATTTGGTGGAAGAAAGATTTAAAGAAACACATCTAGCAATTCCAGAAACAAAAATTGCTCTCTTTCACGCAGTTCATTCATCAATCTCAAGTCCAATTTTTAAAATCTTTGACTTAAGTCAACCAATTGAAGGAATAGCAATGGATCATCAGGCTATTCAAATTGGACGAGTTCTATTGTTATTAGCGCCTCCAGAAGTTCCAGAGTATGTTTCCTTTTTATTAGGTAAAATCTCAAGTTCAATTATTGAAAACAAGCTTTATACTAGGATATACGATTCCGGAAATTATGAAATTGTAAGTGAGTTACTAAGAGAGATAATTATCGAAGCTGTTAAACATTATGATGACTAGGTTTACATAAGTTGTAAACCTAGTAAACCAAGAAAGGTAATTTTAAAAATGGAAATTCAAAAAAGTCTGATTAAAATTAATCAAAACTTTTCAAATAAAGAAGAGGCCATAAAATATTGTGGAAGTTTGTTGGTTGATGGAGGTTATGTCAAACCTAACTATATCTCAGCGATGATTGAACGAGATAGAGAATTGTCAGTCTATATGGGAAACTTTATTGCAATTCCTCATGGAACTGATGAATCAAAAAAAGAAGTTTTAAAAACAGGAGTAGCCATTGTTCAAGTTCCTCGTGGTGTAAATTTTGGAACAGTAGAAAATCCTAAGATAGCAACAATGCTATTTGGAATTGCGGGCATTAAAGAGGAGCATCTTGAGCTGATTCAAAAGATTTCAATTTTTTGCGCGGACGTTGACAATGTTGTAAAACTTGCTGATGCTCAAACAATCGAAGAAATTGCAAAATACTTTGAAAATTAATTAAAAAATGGCACAGCTTTTAGTGCCATTTTTTATATTTACCAGCATAATGTAAAAGCTTACAATTGCTTATATAGAGGGATTTTAGAGAATTCTATTTGAACTTTTACTTTCTAAATAAAGGAGCAGTAAGTAAGATGAAAAAAGCAGTACATTTTGGTGCAGGAAATATTGGACGTGGTTTCATAGGTGAAATTTTGAGTAAAAATGGATTTGATATTCACTTTGTTGACACAAATAAATCTATAATTGACGAACTTAATAATCGGCATTCCTATGAAATTGGGATTGCAAGTAGTGAACATGAAAAAATTTCTGTAAAAGCTGTCTCTGGTATTAACAATAGTGAGAATCCTGAGGCAGTCATTGAAGCAATTGCAAAAGCTGATATTCTAACAACAGCGATTGGTCCTAATGTCTTGCCTTATATTGCTGAGCTTATTGCAAAAGGACTTCAGAAACGTAAGGAAGAAAAGGTTCAGAGCCCGTTAGATATTATTGCCTGTGAGAATATGATAGGGGGCTCTGAATTTTTGGAAGAAAAAGTGTCCGATTATCTGTCGGAATCTGATAAACTTTATCTTTCTAAATTTATTGGTTTTCCTAATGCTGCAGTTGACCGTATTGTTCCTGCTCAAAAACATAAAGATGTTCTCTATGTTGAGGTAGAGCCTTTTAGTGAGTGGGTAATAGATGCAAGTCATTTAAAAAATAAAGAAATCAAACTTGAAGGAGTTCATTATACAACTGACCTCGAACCATTTATTGAGCGTAAACTTTTTTCTGTAAACTCAGGACATGCTGCAGTTGCCTATTCTAGCGCATATAAAGGTTATAAAACAATATTAGAAGGTTTACAGGATGAAGAAATTTTGAATATCCTAAAAGCAGTTCAAAAAGAAACACGCGCTTTACTTTTAGCAAAATGGGCTCAATATTTTAAGCAAGATGAGTTAATTAAATATCATGAACTAATCATTTCTCGCTTTTCTAATCCAGAAATTATTGATGAAGTGTCACGCGTGGCAAGAACACCTATCCGGAAATTAGGATATGATGAACGTTTTATTCGTCCAATAAGAGAATTAAACGATCGTAAGCTTTCTTATCAAAATCATCTAGATATTGTTGGAAAAATTTTTGCTTACCATGATGAAAATGATGCTCAAGCCATTCAACTCCAAGAAAAACTAAAAATAACAGAACTCCCAATGCTCATTGAAGAAGTGACTGGTCTAAGCAATCAAAAGTTGATTTTGGAAATCGAAAAGGTTATTAATCACTATAAAAAATAAAATTTGGGAGAGATGATGATTTTTTATTAATACAATTTATGATTCAAAATTTAACCGCTTTCTATTGAAAAAAAAGATAAAAAGTGTTATTATAGAATCATAGAAAAAGCACTGGAATGTGCGAGCTCTTTCATTTTTTTGACCGACTATATTTGTATTGCATAGGGGTTCATGAGACATTCGGTAGCGTAATACCTCGAACGAAAGTAGGGGAAGCTGATGCGAAGCGAGAACACCCACCTGGCGTTTTAGCGGGTTCAATACACGGAAGAGCATACGGCATTCAATCAGTGTTTTTTTGTGTATCAAAAATTAGACAAATCAATAATAAATCTGGGGCTACGGGACTATATATTTAAATAGAACGGCTTTAGAGCTTTAGATTTGTTTTTGCATTCATTTGTTAACAATTTTTGTTAATTTATTCGTTGGATAATTTTTGTAGAATAAAGATACCTCAAATGTGTAGACCTTACACGAATAATAAAAGGTCAGTCTAACTTTGTTTGTACCTAGATATGTACTTCAAACTATCTTTCGATTTTGAAAGCCCATAGTTTAACTTCTATGAGTTTTTTGTTTGTAAAAGGATATGAATCTAAAAGGAGTAAAGATTTATGCTGATTAGAAATTATGAAACAAAAGATTTAGATGAAGTTATTAATCTGTTTAAAAACACTATTTTTGAAGTAAATATTTCTGATTATACTTTGGAACAGATTAAAGCTTGGGTTGACGTTGACACAAAGTTATTTGATGATAATCTTGGCAAAACCTACGCCAGAGTCATTTCTAATCATGAGCAGATAGTAGGATTTGGTAACATTGATGATAAAGGATATATTGATTTATTTTATGTCAGTGCAGATTATCAAAGGCAGGGAGTAGGGCAAAAACTTCTAAATGATTTAGAAAAAAGCTCGAATTATACTAGCTTTATGGTTAATTCATCTATTACTGCTAAGCCCTTCTTTGAAAAAATGGGCTATAAAGAAACAAAAAAGAACTGTGTACACTTGCGAGGGCAAGATTTTGTTAATTTTACTTTAAAAAAAGTTGTTGAATAAAGTTGATTTTATTTAACAACTTAAAATAACGTGCAGGTACTGAGCCACGTAAAAAGCTGATAGGAGTATTGTTATTATGACAACGAAAACAGTTAACAAACATTTGTTTGTATGGTTAGGAAGTTTTCTATTTGGGGGATTTGGAGTTGACCGTTTTATGCGAGGACAAATTGGAGTGGGAATTTGTAAATTGTTATTCAACTGGGCTACTTTTGGCATTTGGTCTTTTGTCGATTGGATTGTAGCCTTGGTCAAGGCTTATAGTACTTACAACGATACTGAAGATATTACATTTATTAATGGTGGATATTCTAGATAAAAGCTCATCTATTGGAGTTCTTTCTCAATTTTCTTTTAGGAGTTTATAAATAAAAAATAGACCAATTATTGGCCTATTTTTTATTTATTTTTATCAACTAAATCTAAAAGGAATTGATTGACACTTGGGTAAATGGCTTCTTCACCAACCATGCTAATAAGTCCAGTTCTCTTAAATGATTCTTTTAATTTAGGATTCATTGAGGCGAAGACGATTTGGCGTTCTTCCTTATGAAAAATACTGTAAATATCAATCAATAGTTTTATAGAAGTAACGTCAATCATCGGTACACCTCTTAGAGAAAGAACAACATTAGTATTTGCTGGAAGTTCATCAATTGCTTGTTTTAACTTGCTACTATTTAAAAAGAAGAGCGGGCCAGAAATATAAATAACTGTCCAGTCAGTAAATACTTCATGATGATTTTGACTGATTCGTTCGGGTTCAATTTGTGAACTATTAATCTCAATTTGGGAAATTTTTACGATAAAGAGTAAGAAACCAACAATGATTCCTGCTAATATTGCAGTACTTAAATCGAAAATAACAGTGATAATCATCGTTACAAAAAATTCGATGATTCCACTTTTTAATTTATTTTTGAATAAGAAACGAATGGCTTCCCACTCGTTCATTCTTACGGCGGTCATGATAAGAACACCAGCAAGGGCACTTAGTGGAATATGAGTCATAAATGGTGCAAATAGAAACATTGAGAGGAGAAGAATAAGGGCGTGAATAATACCAGTTAAGCGAGTTTGAGCACCTGCTTTTATTGCTACACTTGTTCGAGCAATTGCGGCTGTTGCTGGAATTCCTCCGAAAAAGGGAATGAAAATATTTCCGATTCCTTGAGCAACGAGTTCTTGGTTATTGTCCATTGGGTGATTGGTTGCACGGCCTGCTGAGGCACCACAAAGGAGACTTTCGGTCATTCCAAGTACGGTAATGCTTATGGCTGGGATAAGTAGAGTTTTCATGTCTTGAAGATTCAATTCAGTCAAACGTAGATGAGCTTGGGGAATAAGGGTGGTTGGAATTTTTCCTACTAAAGGAATATCTAGTTTTAGGGCAAGGACTGCTAAAGTTGACAGAAGGATAGCCAACAATGAAGCTGGGAATTTTTTACCCCATGATTTAGGATAGAAAATCATTAATAAGATTGTTAAAAGTCCAATAATTGTTGAAGGATAATCAATGTGTAAGCCAGAGATAAATTTCATTAAATCAAAAAAAGAACCTGTAAAATGTTCTATTCCGAAAAAGTTTTTAATTTGTCCGCTGGCAATGATGATGGCAATACCAGAAGTAAAACCTGTTATTACTGGTGAGGGAATAAGTGAAATTAAATTTCCTAAACGGAAAATACCAGCGAGTAATAGAAAGATTCCTGCCATAAAAGTAGCAATAAATATTCCATTCATTCCGTATTTACCAATGAGTGAAATTAAAATAGCCGCCATTGCTCCTGTTGGACCAGAAATTTGATAGAAAGCTCCAGAAAGTGAGCTAATAATTATACCTGCAACAATGGCTGTTATAAGTCCGGCTGCGGCTGTTGTACCACTTGATACACCGAAGGCAAGGGCTAGAGGGAGGGCAACGGCGGCTACAGTAATTCCTGCCATCAAATCTTGTAAGAATTTTCGTCGGTTGTAGTCTTTGAATTCTGAGTTAATAATACCTAAAAATTGTTTAATCATAATAATTCCTTTAATTTTTTATCACAATATTCTATGATAACAGAGATGAGTAATCATATCAAATAATTATCGGAATCGAAATGAAATCAAGATTAGGTAAATTTCTTGTAATTAAAAAACCAGAAAATAAATTTTTTACTAATATCTAATGAAAAATAGAAGAATAACTGCTAAAATGATGATAGAGATTTTATTAGGAGAGGAAGATAATGATAATTAAAACAATAAATTTGGAAAACTATAATGAAGTTACTGAACTTATTCGTGAATCTTTTAGTCAGTCAGAACATGGTTATGGTAATGAGGCTGAACTTGTTGATAAAATTCGTAATGAAGAAGGTTATATCAAAGATTTGGAAATTGTTGCTTTTGAAGATGGTAAAATCGTTGGTCACGGTCTTTTGAGTGAGGTAGAGATAGTAAGTGACTCACAAAAATTCAAAGGTTTGGTCTTAGCTCCTCTTGATGTTTTAACTACTTACCAAGGTAAAGGAATTGGGGCAGCAGTATTATTGGAACTTGAAAAAAGAGCAAAAATTTTGGATTATCCGTTTATTAGTATTTTAGGTCATGAAACTTATTATCCTAAGTTTGGTTATGTACCAGCAAGTCAATATCAAATCAAAGCACCTTTTGAAGTTCCTGATGAGAACTTTATGATTAAAGAATTAACTGACGGTGGCTTAGAAGGAAAATCAGGAGTAATTCACTACTCAGAAGCCTTTAACTAAGTAACAATTTTGTTTAAAACTCTTTGTTAGTAACTCTATATTTAAGACTTAAATAATAAAAATTCTTGCATTTTGGTCTATAAATCGGTATAATAAGCTAGTAAGTTGGCCCGGTAGCTCAGTTGGCTTGAAGCACTGCTTCAAGGTTGCGGATAGAAAAATTGCGAAGCAATTTATCATTACTACCACAGAATTTTAGAATTCTAGAAGTGGTCACAAAATATTCAACTTTTTATAAGTTGGCCCGGTAGCTCAGTTGGTAGAGCAGTAGACTCTTAATCTATGGGTCCAGGGTTCGAGCCCCTGCCGAGCCATAAATAGTAAAAGCACTCTAAATTTTTAAAGGTTTAGAGTGCTTTTTTTACTGACAGAAATCTGTCAGTAAAGTAAATAGTCTGAAAATAGTGTATAATATTGTCAAAAGATTTCTGTCAGTAGAACAGGATGTAAGTAGAGGATGTTTTATGGATTTATTAAAAAAATTTAACCCTAATTTAGATAAAATTGAAATTTCATTGATTCGTCAGTTTGACCAACAGGTTTCATCTATTCCTGATATTATTAAGTTGACTTTGGGAGAACCTGATTTTTATACGCCTGAGCATGTTAAACAAGCAGGGATTGCGGCGATTGAAAATAATCAAAGTCATTATACTGGAATGGCTGGTTTACTAGAACTACGTCAGGCAGCTAGTGAATTTATGAATAAAAAATATGGTTTATCTTATGCAGCAGAAGATGAAGTTTTAGTTACTGTTGGAGTAACGGAAGCCATTTCTAGTGTTTTGTTATCAATTTTGGTTGCTGGTGATGAAGTTTTGATTCCCGCGCCTGCATATCCTGGTTATGAGCCATTAATTACGCTTGCTGGCGGTTCTTTGGTTGAAATTGATACAAGAGCTAATGATTTTGTTCTTACGCCTGAGATGCTTGAACAAGCGATTGTTGAGCGTGAGGGAAAAGTTAAGGCCGTTATTTTGAATTATCCAGCAAATCCTACAGGGGTAACTTATAATCGGGGGCAAATTAAGGCTTTAGCTGAAGTTTTGAAAAAGCATGAAGTATTTGTGATTGCTGATGAAGTTTATTCTGAACTAAATTATACTGACCAACCGCATGTGTCAATTGCTGAATATGCACCTGAGCAAACAATCGTTCTTAATGGTTTATCAAAATCGCATGCGATGACTGGTTGGCGGATTGGATTAATCTTTGCAGCGCGTGAATTAGTGGCACAGATTATTAAGACTCACCAATATTTGGTGACTTCGGCTTCAACTCAGTCACAGTTTGCAGCGATTGAAGCTTTGAAAAATGGTGCTGATGATGCTCTTCCGATGAAAAAAGAATATCTTAAACGTCGTGATTATATTATTGAAAAGATGTCAGACCTTGGTTTCAAAATTATTGAACCAGATGGAGCTTTCTACATTTTTGCAAAAATTCCAGCTGATTTAGAACAAGATTCATTCAAATTTGCTGTGGATTTTGCAAAAGAAAATGCAGTTGCCATTATTCCTGGTATCGCTTTTGGTCAGTACGGTGAGGGATTTGTCCGCTTATCTTATGCGGCTTCAATGGATGTGATTGAGAAAGCAATGGCAAGATTGACGGATTATGTGACTAAAAAACGCGGTTGAGCAATCGGTCAGTAAAATTAAAAATCATTGATAACAGTTAGAAGAGTTGTCAGTGATTTTTTTGATATAATGAAATAAAATATCGAAAGGAGAAAATCATGCGTGATGCCGAAACTCAAGGTCTAGTGCTTTACAGTCGTAATTACAAAGAAAAAGATAAATTGGTCAAGATTTTTACAGAGTCTTTTGGTAAACGGATGTTTTTTGTCAAAAATTTTGGAAAATCGCCTTATGCTAGTTCCTTACAAGCTTTTACTGATGGAAAATTGACGGCAACGATTAATGACGGGGGATTTTCTTTTATCGAGGATGTCAGTGAAGTGGTCGTTTATAAAAATATTAGTTCAGATATTTTCATCAATGCTCATGCTTCTTATATCATAAGTTTGGCTGATGCGGCCATTTCTGATAATCAATACGACCCAGGGCTTTATGGATTTCTAAAGCGAAGTTTAGAGCTTTTAGATCAAGGATTTGATATGGAAGTCGTGACTAACATTTTTGAATTACAAGTTCTTCATCGTTTTGGGATTTCTTTGAACTTCTCAGAATGTGCATTTTGTCATAAAACCGTTGGACCCTTTGATTTTTCTTATAAATTTAGTGGCTGCCTTTGTCCCCAACATTTTGATGAAGATTTACGACGGAGTCATCTTGACCCAAATGTGATTTATTTGGTCAATCTTTTTCAAGAAATATCTTTAGATGAACTCAAAAAAATCTCGATAAAAGCAGATATGAAACTAAAAATTCGTCAATTTATTGATGGGCTTTATGATGAATATGTCGGAATTCATCTCAAATCCAAAAAATTCTTGGACGGAATGTCTGGTTGGGCAGATATTATGAAATAAATCTGTGGATAAGTCGCTAGAAGTTCTGTCAGTAAATTTATCCACAGTGGAAAACTTAAAATTACTGACAGAAACCTCTAAATATTTCTGTCAGTAAAAAATGAGGATAATTTATGGACTCAAAATCATGGGGAAGAGTTTTTCGTGAAATTCGCGAAATGAAAAATTTGTCATTAGCCAAAGTTGCAGGAGATTATGAGAATTCACCAAATTTTATTACTTCAAAGCAACAAGTTTCACGTTTTGAACTTGGTAAATCTGATATCACACTCACAAAAATTTACTGACAGATTTTCCGTTAGTAAATTTATCCATAGAAAAAATCACTGACAAATCCGTCAGTGATTTTTAATTTTATTAAACGTGAATTGGTAAGCCATCAGCCAATTCAGCTGTATCCATAATCGCTTCACCAAGTGTTGGGTGAGGTTGGATAGTCAATGAAATGTCTTTAGAAGTCAATCCATTTTCAATCGCTAGTGATAAACCAGAAATCAAGTCAGATGCACCAGGGCCAACGATTTGAGCACCGATTAAGGCCCCTTCTTTAGTTTCAGTAATCAAACGTAAGAAACCAGTCGTATCATTCATTGAAATGGCACGGCCATTTGCAGCAAATGGGAACTTAGAAATTTTAACATCTTTACGGTCTTTAACTGATTCAGGCGTTTCTCCAACTGTTGCCAATTCAGTTGTTGTATAAGCTACAGCAGGCAAAGCAACGTGTAAGTCCACGTCGTCCTCAGCTCCAGCAATCGCAGCAGCAGCAACTTTAGCTTGGAAAGAAGCTTTGTGAGCGAGCATTGGACCAGGAACCACATCACCGATTGCATAAATGTGAGGAACATTAGTTGCATAAGAATCGTCAACTTCAATCAAACCACGGTCAGTCAATTTAACATCAGTGTTGTTCAAGCCGATTAAATCAGTATTTGGACGACGTCCAACAGAAACGAGTAAGTAATCACCAGTCACTGTTTGTTCTTTTCCATCAACCTCAAAAGTCAAAGTTACATCTTTATCAGTTTGAGTAGCTGATTTAGCCATTGCTGAAGTAAAGATTTCAGAACCAGCAGATTTAACGCGATTAGCAATGATATCAGACATTTCTTTATCAAACCCGTTTAAAATGTGGTCCAAACCTTCAACAATTGTAATCTTAGAACCAAGCATACGGTAAGCTCCACCAAGCTCAGAACCAATAACTCCTCCCCCAACAATAATCAAATGTTTAGGAACTTCTGGAAGTGACAAAGCACCAGTAGAGTCAATAATGCGACCACCAAATGGGAAAGAAGGAATTTCGATAGGACGTGAACCAGTTGAGATAATCACATCATTAAATTGCAAAAGTTGGAACCCATCTTCTTGTTCAACATTTATTGTATTGTTATCAATAAATTCTGCAGTTCCTTGAATCACGTCAACTTTGTGTTTTTTAAGTAGCATTTTAACGCCACCTGTCAACTGGTTGACAACTTTATCTTGTTTCCATTTTTGGGCAGATTCCCAGTTTAATTTAACATTTCCGACAGAAAGACCAAAAGGATTTTCTCCTTTTTCTTCCTCCAAAGATTCTTGGTAATGATGACCAATATTAATCAATGCTTTTGATGGGATACAACCAATATTTAAACAAACCCCACCAACATTATCTTTTTCAATAATTGTAACTTTTTTACCAAGTTCAGCCGCACGGATGGCTGCAACATAACCACCAGGGCCTGAACCAATAACAACCAAATCAACTTCTGTTGCTTGTGCACCAACAACCATAATATATCCTCTTTCTTGTAAACATTAGTGTCAACTTGAATTTACAATACTGTAAACTAGTTTTTTAAATCTATGACAGAAAGAAACGAAAAAAATATTTTTTCGTTCCTTTACTAATAAGACAATTAGCGAGTATCCTCTAGGAGACACGCCTGTAATAAATAGATGCTTTAGCACCATTTATTACAGCCTATTAGATTTCCATAAGCATGAACTCAGGGTCAGCCAATAGAGATTTCAAGTAGTTAAGTGATGTTTGACCCAACATTCCATCAATCAAACGGTGATCATAAGTCATAGACAATTTCATGTTTTGTCCGACAACAATTTCGCCTTCACCATTAACAATTGGTTCTTTAACGATTGAACCCAGTCCTAAAATTACGACATCAGAACCATTAATGATTGGTGTAAACCAAGAACCACGAGCAGATCCAATATTTGAAATTGTAATTGTTGAACCTTGCATTTGTTGAGGTTTAAGTGTTCCTTCTCGTGTAGCAGTAGCTAATTCAGCGATTTCTTTAGCAATCTCAAGAATTGATTTAGTTTCAGCTTCATGAATCACTGGAACGTACAAACCAGTTGGAGCATTTACAGCGATTCCAAGGTTGACATGTTCGTGATAAACAATTTCTTGTTTTTCATAGTCAACAGAAGCATTGATATCTGGGAATTTATGAGCAGTAGTAGCCAAAGCTTTAGCAACATAAGCAAGATAGGTTAATTTAATATCTTGTTTTGCAGCAATTTCTTTAAAGACAGCACGATGTTTCACGAGTTTAGAAACTTCAACTTGGTCAAAGTTTGTTACTGGTGGAATGTGTGTATGTTGAGCAGTCATAACTTTAGAAACAACTTTACGAGTTGGATTCATTGCTTCACGTCGATCACCAGCTCCTGCTTTAACGCTTGGCGCTTTTTCAGCAACAGGAGCAGCTGGTTTATCAGCCTTAGGTGCTGGAGCGGCTTCTGGTGCTGTTTGAGCGATAGGAGCGACACTGCCAGATTCAAAAGCTTTAACATCGGCCAACGTTGTGTGACCGTGACGACCAGTTGCAGGAACTTGACTTAAATCAATACCAGCCTTGCGTGCATAATGACGAACAGAAGGCATCGCAAGAATGTGACCAGTAGAAGTTGTTTTAGTCAATGGAGCATTTGCAGGACTTGCAGGACTAGCTGCTTTAGGTGCTTCTGCGACTGGAGCAGGACTAGCAGCTGCTGGAGCAGCCCCATTTCCATTGTATTCAATTAAAGGAGCCCCAACTTCTACAGTCGTTCCAGCTTCAACGAAAAGTTTAGTGACTTTTCCAGAATATGGAGAAAGAATTTCTTGCATGAGTTTATCATTTTGAACCTCTGCAACAGGATCATCTTCTTTAATTTCATCTCCAACTTTAACTAACCAGTTGGCGATATCTCCTTCATGCATTCCTTCACCAATATCAGGCATCGTGAAGATTTGAGCTTCTCCAGAAGGTGCATCAGTTGTAGCAGTATCAGAACCAGCTGTTTCTTGAGGAGCAGGAGCAGCTGCAGAAGAGCCTGAACCGTCACCATCAAACTCAACCAAAGGAGAATCAACTTCTACGGTTGTTCCAGCTTCAACGAAAAGTTTTGTTACGGTACCAGAATAAGGAGAGAGAATTTCTTGCATAAGTTTATCATTTTGTACTTCAGCAATTGGGTCATCTTCTTTAACAACATCTCCAACTTTAACTAACCAGTTGGCAATGTCTCCTTCGTGCATTCCTTCGCCAATATCAGGCATTTTAAAAATCTCAGTCATAGTCAACCACCTCTTTAACTTTATTCACAATATCTTCAGCTTTAACTGCCCAGTCATTTTCTGCTTGTGCAAATGGGAAAATTGAGTCAGGACCACTAACACGTCCAATTGGCGCTTTAAGGTTCAAAACAAAACGTTCTGAAATTTCGGCCATGACATTCGCTGCGATACCGGCTGTACGTTGAGCTTCTTGAACAACGACCACACGCCCAGTTTTTTCAACTGTTTTACCAATTGACTCAATATCAAGAGGAGCAACTGTTCTGAGGTCAAGGACTTCAGCTTTAATTCCATCTTTTTCGAGTTGTTCAGCAGCTTTAAGAGCAAGTGGAACTGTTCCACCATAAGCAATGATTGAAACATCAGATCCTTCTTTAGCGACTGCAGCAGTATCAAGTGGTGTAGTATAGTAACCTTCAGGAACTTCACCTTTAAGTGAGCGATAAAGGTGAAGGTTTTCAAGGAAAATAACAGGGTCGTTATTTTCAATTGAAGCCAGCAATAATCCTTTAGCATCAGCTGGATTTGAAGGCATTACAACACGAATTCCGGGGATTTGTGAAAATAGCCCTTCAATTGAATCCGCGTGCATTTCAGGCGTTTTAGTTCCGATTCCATAAGGTGTACGCACGACAATATTATTTGAACGTGTGTTATTAAAACGGTAACGTGTCCGGCTCATTTGTCCAGCAATTGAGTCGAAAACTTCAAAGATAAAGGTTCCGAATTGGATTTCCATAATTGGGTGGAAACCTTGTGTTGCAAGACCAATTGCCATTCCACCAATTCCTGATTCAGCAAGTGGAGTATTGAAAACACGTTCTTCTCCATATTTTGCTTGCAGACCATCAGTAGCACGGAAAACCCCACCATTTTGTCCAACGTCTTCACCAAAAATGAGTGCATCTTTATCTTTTTCGAGCGCCAAATCAAGCGCTTCTGTAATTGCTGCAATATAAGTTTTTACTGCCATTCTTATTTGCCCTCGCTTTCAAATTTTGCAATTTGTTCTGCCATTGCTTGGCTTGGCACTTCAAGTGTATTTTTAATGAAGCTAGAAATTTTTTGTTTTTCAACATTGTTGGCTTTCTTAATGTCGGCATCAATACCTGCATCAAGTTCAGCAATATAAGCTTCCTCTTTCTCTGTATCCCAAAGTCCTTTTTCAGTCAGGAAATTACGCATACGAACGAGAGGTTCTTTTTTCCACCAAGCTTCAATGTCTTCTTTAGTACGATAGCGAAGTGGGTCATCACCAGCTGTTGAGTGTGGTTCTAAACGGTTTGTAATTGCTTCAATAACAACTGGACCATTTCCAGCTACTGCCCAAGCACGAGCTTCTTTAGAAGCAAGATACATAGCAATCGCGTCCATTCCATCAACTACGATCGAAGGAGCACCTGCGGCCCAACCTTTAGCAGCTAAATGAGGAGCGGCACTTTGGAGACTACGAGGTGTCGAAATTGCATAGCCGTTATTTTGGATAAAGGCAACAAGTGGGGCTTTATAAGCTCCAGCAAAGTTAATTCCTTCATAAGTATCACCTTGTGAAGAACCACCATCACCAGTGTAAACGAAAGCTACAGCATCTTTTTTACGTTTTTTGAGTCCGAGCGCGACACCAGCAGCTTCAACGTATTGAGCACCAATGATAATTTGTGGGAACCATGAGTTTACAGGTTTACCATCATCGGTAGTGTACTCATTACCAAGTTGATGTCCACGAGACCAAAGAAGACCTTTCCAAATTGGCCAACCTTTTGCGTAAATTTGTGGCAAGTCACGGTAACCTGGGAAGAGCCAGTCTTCGTCAGTGAAAGCGAATGATGAGGCCATTTGAGAAGCTTCTTGACCAGCGTGAGGTCCAAAGAATCCCATACGTCCTTGTTTAGCTAATTTCATTGAACGAATGTCAACTTGACGTGCAAAAAGCATACTTTTAAAGAGTTCAACGAGTTTTTCATCAGAAAGTCCTGCACGTTTAAGACCATCTTCGTCAACAATTTTTCCTTCTTCGTTAAGAATTTGAAGCATTGGAAATGTAGTGTCTTGCAGTTCTAGCTGCGCTTTGAAATCTAAGATTTGTTCTGAATTTGACATAATAGATTCCCTTTCTATTTTATGTGTCTATAATTAGAAATTTATCATTTTTTGGAGAAATTTCCTAAGGTTATGCTTGTGAAATAACTTAATCTGTTCGATAGTCAGCTTTGAACATTTCAGAAAGTTCAGTATTTTGAATTGTTCCAAAATATTGTCCTTCTTTATTTGTTTCAAGGACTTCAAGAATTGCTGAAGGTTCAAATTCAAGACCAATAAATTGCTCTTTGATATCTCGCCAATCTCGAACGCCTAAGAAATCTCCTTGGAAATTAATTTCAGTGATTTTACCATTTTCAACATTGACTTGAATATCAATGGCTCCGCCAGTAAATTTAGCGTGATTTTGGAAGGAGAATTTTGGTGATTCGCCATAATTCCAATCCCAAGTTGCAAATTGCTCATCTCGTATTTTTTTGATTGAGCTAAGTTGGTCATCAGTTAAAACTAATTCATCATCTTTTCCTTCGTCTGTGAGATAGTATTTTAATGCGTCAATAAAACTATCTAAGGTTAAGTCCTCAGGGGCAAAATCTTTGATATTTCCCACACGAGCGCGAACTGATTTAGCCGCTTTACTGACAAATTTTTCATCAGAAACATTGAGAGAACGAATCATTGCTTCAACATCAGTGTCCCAAAGGAGGGTTCCGTGATGCATCAAATAACCTCCAGCATAGCGTTGGGCATTTCCCGAAATCTTTTTACCCTCAACTTCAAGGTCATTGCGTCCAGTGATTTCAGCTTTGATTCCAACAGCATGGAGTGCTTCATACATCGGTTGAACAAATTTTTTAAAGTTGACAGAGCCAGAATTTTCGACAGGAACAAAAAATGTGAAACAGATGTTTCCTTCATCATGATAAACTGCACCACCGCCAGATACTCGACGAACAACTTGAACATCATGACTGTCAATGTAGTCTTGATTCACTTCAGCAAAAGTGTTTTGGTTGCGCCCCACAATAACTGCACGTTTATTTTGCCATAAAGCAAAAACAGGCTCAGTTGGTTTTAGGTGATAAAGTAGCCAGCTGTCCATCGCGATATTTGTGTAAGCGTCTTGACCTAGATAGTTAATAAATTGCATGTTTATGCATCCCTTCCAAATCCTTGTGCTTATTTTGTCAAACAAGTTTGACAAAATAACACGCACGATTTAATTATACCCTTTGTGAAACAAAATGTAAAGAGAAATGCTTTACGCTTACAATTACTGTACTATGTGATTTTCACCTCAAAATATTGTGAAATAGATATCATTTGTGACAGATGAAAAAAGACCAGTCTATTTTGACTGGTCTTGGATTTCTTGACGAATTTCGAGGGCACGTTCCGGAAAATCGGTGATGATTCCAGCTACATGTTGTTGAAAAGCTTGTCGTATTTCTGTTTCTTGATTAACTGTCCAAAGACGAAGGGGTCTTTTTGAACTTTTGAGAAGAAGTGGGTGCTTGAAGGCGTAGGTTCTTCGGGGATGAATTCCTGAAATAAAATCTGTTGAGCTGCCTTTATAATGACTTTTTAGGGTCAAAAGATTTTTCGTCAGATAATTAACTTCAGCCTTTGAATCAAAAGTGTGTATTTTTTTTAATGAATCGAAATTAAACGAACTATAAATATAGCTAAAAGGCCATTTAGTTTCTGTCATTAAGTCTGAGAGCTTTTTTTCAATTCCGGGATAGTCAAATTTATCAGTTTTAATTTCGATATTTAAATAACCAGTAAATGATAGGTCTGTCAGTAATTTTAAAACCTCTGACAAAGTTGGAATTTTTTCGTCAGTAAATTTTGGATTGAACCAAGAACCAGCATCAAATTTCTTTAAATCTATAGCATTCATATTTTTGACAAGACCTTTACCATTTGTTGTCCGGTCAATTTTCTCATCGTGAATAACAATTAATTCATTATCGAGTGATAAGTGGACATCAAGCTCAATTCCGTCAGCATGGACACGAACAGCTTCATGAAAAGCGGCCAATGTATTTTCTGGACAGTTGGATTTAGAACCACGATGAGCAAAAACCAATGTTTTAGAAGTGAGGCTTGGCTTGAATTTCAAATTGTTTTTTATTTTTTTTCTGTCAAGAAAATTATGAAGTTTAAAAACTATTTTTGTGAAGCCAGACATTAGTCACTTCCTTTCGATTTGGGAATGATTTTTACTGACAAGGCCATAAAATAAGCACTGATAGGGTCTGTCAGTAAAAATTAAAAATGAGTTTCCTTGTATTCTTCTTCGATTTGGCTGACAAAAAGGTGCATTATTTTATCACGCTTTTCGCCTAGTCTTTTTCCTTCGGTTGTATTTAATAAATCTTTTAACAAAAATAATTTTTCATAAAAATGATTGAGTGTGGAGTTATTTTTTTGACTATGATAGTCTTCTTTAGAATTGTAATCTAAAGGTGGCAGATTTGGGTCATAAAAGACTCGATTTTTTGCCCAACCATATTCAAGTGTCCTTACAATTCCCCAAGCTCCCATTGCATCAAGGCGGTCAGCATCTTGCGCAATTTGTCCATTCAAAGAGAGTGTTTTTCTCTCAATTAAATTACTTGAAAAACTCATGTTGTCAATAATCATAAAAAGTTCATCAATGAGCTTTTTATCAATTTTAAGCTCATTTAAAAATTGCGCAACTTTAGCTTTTTGTTTAGGAACATCATCTGTTAATTTTTCATCATAAGTATCATGTAAATAACAAGTTGCTAGAACAAGTTCTTGATTTGCTGACGGCTCTGTCAGTAAAATTTTTTGAGCAAGAGCAACGACCCGTTCAATATGGTCAAAGCCATGTCCATCATTATTTTTATCATGAATTTCTTGAGCAAATCTTTTAATTTTCTTTAAATCAATCAAGTTAAATCTCCAAAATAAATGACTTGAGTTTACACCAGTGTCAACTAAAACCAAATAGTGTAAATTGGTAAATCCTCAAGATTAGTAAGGCTAAGGAAGTAAAATTTGAAAATAAATTATTTGAAATAGTTGATTCCCATTGCAGACTTAACTTCATCAAGAGTTTGACTGGCTACAGCTTGGGCCTTAAGTGAGCCTGCTTTAAGCATATCGTAAACGTAGTCCATATTTTGTGCAAACTCAATACGGCGTTCACGGATTGGTGAAAGTTCGCGGTCAAGAACATCAAGAAGGAAACGTTTTGTTTTCACATCACCAAGACCACCCGCTTGATATTGGGCTTTCATTTCAGCAATTTGCTCTGCATCTTCAGCTTTACCAAAAACGTCAAGATAATGGAAAACCATGTTTCCTTCAATTTTACCAGGATCTTCAACTTTGATATGGTCGGGGTCAGTATACATTGACATCACTTTTTTCTTGAGTGTGTCCATGTCATCAGCAAGGAAAATTCCGTTTCCAAGAGATTTCGACATTTTGGCATTTCCGTCAAGTCCAGGTAAACGACCAGCAGCTTCATTTTCAGGGTAAATTCCTTCTGGTTCAACTAAAACATCTGTGTGATAAGCATTATTAAATGAGCGAACAATTTCTCGTGTTTGTTCAATCATTGGTTTTTGATCATTTCCGACTGGAACATGAGTGGCTTTAAAAGCAGTAATATCAGCAGCTTGAGAAACTGGATACACTAAAAAGCCGGCAGGGATTGATTCACCAAAAGCTTTTTGTGCAATCTCTGTTTTTACAGTAGGATTGCGTTCAAGGCGGGCAAGTGAAACTAAATTCATATAATACATTGAAAGTTCAGCCAGTTCAGGAATTTGACTTTGAATGAAAATGGTTGATTTTTCAGGGTCAAGTCCTGCTGCTAAGTAGTCAAGGGCAACATCACCGACAGATTGACGAATGAGTTCAGGTTCTTTTGCATGGTCAGTTAAAGCTTGTTGGTCAGCTAAAAAGACAAACATATTGTATTTATCTTCATTTTGCATTTTGACACGATTTTGCAAAGAGCCTACATAGTGGCCGATGTGAAGTTTTCCTGTTGGACGGTCTCCAGTTAAAATAGTTGGTTTTGTCATTTTGTTCTCCTTATGTGTGTTTGGATTAGATTGATTATTGAAGAGTGTAAACTGGTTTACACTAAATAAAAAATAAAAAAAGCACCCATAGAACTATAAAAAGTCCTACGGGCGCTATGAGCGCGGTGCCACCGTAAATTTAAAATCAAATGATTTTCTTAGAACTTGTCAAAAAACAAGTTGCTCTGTAACGGAAGCGGCCGTGATTCTTTATTTTTTTAAATCAAATTTATTAGTTAATCACAAGCCCATTCACTTTGCTGAAAACGTTGGTTTGCACAACCACCAACTTCCTAAAGATTTCAAAATCAAAGTTACTTTCTTGTTGTTTTAAATTTTACACTTTTTGTAATGAACTGTCAAACTTTAAAAAGTAGAAAATCAATTTGCTTGAATTCACAATTGCAAAAAGATATACTCAAATTACAAGAGAGAATTACAAATACAACTTAAGTATTCAATTCATAAGGCAATTGCACAGTTTTATTAAGGAGGAAAAAATGAAAAATATCTCTACTGCATCAGCACATTGGGAGGACACTTTAGAAAATGGTTTTGGCACAATTTCTGCTGAAAGTTCTCAAATTTTTACAGAAACTCCCTATAATTTCAAAGCACGTTCAGAAAGTCAAGCTCATATTACCACACCAGAAGAACTTTTGGGAGCTGCTCATGCAGCCTGTTTTAGTATGGCATTCTCAATGGTTTTAGGACAAAAAGGCTTAGTAGCAACTTCTATTGACACAACGGCAGATGTTACTTTTGAAGCAACAGCAGATGGTCCAGCGATTACAAAAATTAAATTGACTAATCGTTCAGTGGTACCAGAACTTTCTGAAGCTGATTTTCAAGAAATTGCCAAAGTAGTAAAGGAAAGCTGTCCAGTATCTAAGGCTCTGTCAGGAGTCGATATTGAACTTGAAGCAACTTTAGGCTAGTCTATTTTATAGAATAAATGAAAAACTAAGTTATCAATGAATAGCTTAGTTTTTTGCATAAACTGGTGAAATAATGACTAAAAATGAGGCCTTTCTGATATAATTTAACTAACAATAAATTTAACAAAGTCTTAACTTAATTAAAATAAGTGAGGTTTCAATGAAAGAAAATAAATTATTATCACCGGCAGCCATTTTTCTGTTGGGTGTGAATTCCATTATTGGTTCAGGAATTTTCTTACTTTCTGGCAAAATTTATGAAGATGCAGGAATTTGGAGTTTACTTGCTATTTTATGTGCTGGTTTATCAATTTTTGTGATTGCTTTTGCTTATGCCAACATGAGTAAGATTTATTCAAAAAATGGTGGAGCTTTTGTTTATGCTAAAGAAACTTTTGGGCGTTTTCCAGGCTTTATTGTGGGAATGGTGACATGGTTGCTAGGTACAGTGACACTAGCTACAGAGGTTTCGGCTTTACTGACAGCAATGAAAATGATTCTTCCAAATCTTAATAGTCGGTTAATTGGCATCATTATTATTTTGGCCTTAGGAATTATCTCCTATTTTGGGAGTTCAATTATTGCTGGTTTAGACAATCTGACTTCTTTTGTGAAAATTGTCTTAGTTCTTGTTTTTATTTTTACTTGTCTATGGTTGGTACGTGGTCTTAATTTTTCAAGTCCAAATTTACTGACAGCTTCGTCAGCAAATTTAGGTGGCTTTAAAGGATTTCTGTCAGCTTACGGCACTGTGTTCTTTTTCTTCACTGGCTTTTCATTTCTACCGGTGAATGCTGAAAAAATGAAAAATCCAGCAAAAAATTTACCAAAAATGATGTCCCTTGTCATGTTAACCTGTTTGGCTGTTTATCTGATTATTCAAACCATTACCATTGGGGCATTGGGGCCAGAGCTGACTAAAACACTTGTGCCTGCGGCAACAGCTTTTAGTAAAATCGTGGGTAGCATTGGAATTCCGCTCTTTGTTGTCGGAATATGTTTTTCAATTTTTGGTGTTATTGTTGCGACCACTTTTAATACACCAACAATTTTAGCCAGTTTGGCTCAGGCTCATGAAGATGTGCCTATGTTTGTTTCTAAAAATAATCGCTTTGGAACCCCCACTTGGGCAATTATTTTGACGACAGTTTGTGGAATAGCTCTCTTTTTGAGTGGAAATTATGTTTTTCTGAGTGGCCTGACTGTCTTTATGAGTTTTGTTCAATATTTATCAACTGGACTTGCTAACATTAAGAAAAAATTCCTTTTGATTGGAATTGGTTCGGTTCTCTTTTCATTGGTTTTACTGACAAGCTTTACTTTATCCGTCCTAATTTTAGGTTTAGGAATCTTGATATTACTTGTTATGATTTATTTTGTCGTTAAATTAGATGATGATGAACGTGAAAAATGGCTCAAAGAACACCAAGAAAAGTCAAAAGGAGCAGATGTCAATACTGTTAAACGTTTGTAAGTAATTTTTAGAAATTTTATTTTACTGAAGAAAGCTGTCAGTAAAATAAGGAGAAAAATATGACAAAAAAAGAATATACATTTTGGTTGTTGAGCAGTATTTTTTTAATAATTGGTCTAATTTTGCAATTCATCCCCAGTCATTCAATACAAATGCTAGTTTTACTGCTTTAATAATTGGACTAGTTTTAGTTTTTTTCATTAAGGACAAAAATGAATCGAGAAAACCATTACCCGAAAAGTTTTATCAGAAAAAAGTTTTTTGGGCTTGGATTTTTATTCCACTCTTTGTAATTTTGTTTATTTATTCTATTTTTTTGAAAAAAGAGTCTCCTTATAATTTTATGATACTAATTTTAGTTGTTGATATGATTATCTTTAACTGTTTCGGTACGAAGTATAAATGGTAGATAAAAAAATACTGACTGCTCAATTCTGTCAGTAAAAAAACTCGGTTTCCCGAGTTTTTTATTTGTCCATTTTTTCAAAATGTTCGACTAATTTACCAGAAACATCTGATTCCAACATTTTATGAATTTGTTTCAAGGCAGAGGCAATCGCCAATTCACTTGAATTTCCGTGAGCTTTAACAACAGGTGCTTTAAGACCAACAAAAGCAGCTCCACCAGCTCCATCTGTACTCATCAAATCTTTAAGTCCAGACAAAGGTTTTTTAATTAGAGCCCCACCGATTTTAGTGGTGACACTACCAGCCATGATGGCTGATTTTATTTCTTTCATGAGAACAGTTGCTGTTCCTTCAATCGCTTTTAAAATGGCGTTTCCCGTGAAACCATCGGTTACTACAACATCAGCCCCACCTGAAAGTAAATCACGAGATTCAATATTTCCGATGAAGTTGATTTCAGACATAGCTGACAAAATTTCATGCGCTTCTTTGACAGTTGGCGAACCTTTAGATTCTTCGGCACCATTAGAAATCAAAGCAACACGTGGTTTATTGATGCCGCGAACATTTTCAGCGTAATATGAACCCAAAATGGCAAAATCAACTAAGTGGTGGGCCGTATTTTCAGTATTTGCTCCCAAATCAAGCATATCAAAACCGCGACCATCAGCTGTCGGTAAGGTTGACATCAAGGCTGGACGTGACACTTGCTTAATTCTCTTAACCAAAAGTAAGCCGGCGGTTAAAAGTGCACCAGTTGAGCCGGCAGACAAGACTGCATCAGCCTCTCCTTTTTTCACAGCAGTCACAGCTCGGACAAGTGAGCTGTCTTTTTTTGATTTAATGGCAGCAACTGGATCATCATGAAAATCAATGATTTCAGTTGTTTCAACAATCTCAACATTTGTTTCATCGTCTAAAAATTGACGAATTTTTGCCCCATCTCCGTAGAGTTGGAAGGTAACATCAGAAAGTTCTTTCTTTGCCAAGTTTACACCTTTGACAATATTTTCGGGAGCAAAATCTCCTCCCATTGCATCAATTGCAATTTTCATATTTTTATTTTCTCCAAATCAAATAATCTCTCATTAAAATTATAACAAAAAAAGTGACCAGATAGTCACTTTTTTTCACAATAGGAAATCTATTGAATAAAATTATTCTTCATTTAAAATATTTTCAATCTCAACCAGTACAGCATCTTCGTCATTAGAAAGAATGACTTTATCAGCTAGTTCAAGAATTTCAGGCGCTGCGTTACTGACAGCAAAAGAAGAACCAGCGTATTCAAACATTTCCAAATCATTCATTTGGTCACCAAAAACAGCTAAATTTTCAGGGAGCCAGTTAAAATGTGCTAACAAATGTGCCAAACCAGAAGCTTTAGAAATACCATTTGGCACGATGTCAATACTAGTAAAACCAGTTGTTGTTGCCCTTACGAAAGAGAGTCTGTCTGTAATCCATTGTTCACAGACACGCACGTGGTCTTCGGGGAAGTTGGTTGTAACCTTGAGCAATTTGTCATCAATTTCATCTAAGCGATGGTAAAGTTGACAGTTAGGATAATAAAGTTTTGCATGAGCAAGGTATTCTTTAGAAATACCTTCAGGATAATAAGCACCTTTAAGACCAGAAATTAAATAATCATTTTTGGGACTAAACGGCATCTCTTGCAAGTCATCAATTAATTCTTGAGTTTGAGCAACAGTCAAATCTTTTGCAAAGAGAATTTCTCCTTTATAAGCAACAACTCCACCATTCTCAGCAACAAAAGCCATTTGATCTTTATATTCTGAAAAAACTTCAATCAAACCAAGTAAAGAACGTCCAGAAGAAGCAGCAAAAAGAAGATTTCTATCTTGAATTTTTTTAATTACTTCAGCGAGTTTTTTGTGATTATACGAATGGTCATTGCGCAGAAAAGTTCCGTCCATATCTGTCGCAAAAAGTTTTAAATTTTGATTCATGACTTCTCCCCCAGTCCACTGTTAGCGCTAACAGTGGATGAAAATGAATTCTGTCAGTAAATTTTACTGACAGAACTGTAAACTTGGTTTACACAACAGTGTAAACGAACTAAATAATAATAAATTTAATCGGCCCAGAGTGCTTTTACTTTTTCTTGTACTTCTGCATTATCTAAGAAATCATCATAAGTTTCACCAATACGGTCAATGACACCAGATTTACCAAGAACAACAATGTGATTGGCAATAGTATTAATGAATTCATGGTCATGTGAAGCAAAGAGGATTGAGCCTTTAAATGATTTCAAACCATCATTAAGTGCAGAAATAGATTCCAAATCCAAGTGATTAGTTGGGTCATCAAGAACAAGCACATTAGCTCGTTGAAGCATCATTTTAGAAAGCATGACACGAACTTTTTCTCCCCCTGAGAGGACATTGACAGCTTTTAAAGATTCTTCACCTTTGAAAAGCATACGTCCAAGGAAACCGCGAAGGTAAGTATTATCGTCTTCCTCTTTTGTCAATACAAATTGACGCAACCAGTCAAGAATAGAGTCACTTGTATCAAAATCTTTGGTATTATCTTTTGGAAGATATGAACGAGAAGATGTAACTCCCCATTTAATATCGCCAGTTACGGTCCAATTATCTTCCACATCATCCATTAAAGCACGAAGTAACGTTGTTTGTTGAATATCGTTTTGACCAATAAATACGGTCTTATCACCAGGATTTAAGATGAATGAAATGTTTTCGATAATCACTTCTCCTTCAATCGCAACTGAAAGATTTTCGACACGAAGTAAATCATTACCGATTTCGCGTTCTTGTTCAAAACCAACAAATGGATATTTACGTGATGAAGGAACAAATTCTTCAACTTCAATTTTATCAAGCATTTTCTTACGTGATGTCGCTTGTTTTGATTTAGACGCATTAGCAGAGAAACGAGCGATAAACTCTTTCAACTCGGCAATTTTTTCTTCAGCTTTACGGTTTTGGTCACCTTGCAAGCGAAGAGCAAGTTCAGAAGACTCTTTCCAGAAATCATAGTTCCCTGGGTAAAGTTTGATTTTACCATAGTCAAGGTCAGCCATGTAAGTACAAACATTGTTCAAGAAGTGACGGTCATGGGAAACAACGATAACGGTATTTTCAAAATTAATCAAAAATTCTTCAAGCCAAGCAATTGCTTGAATATCAAGTCCATTGGTTGGTTCGTCAAGAAGAAGAACATCAGGTTTACCAAAAAGTGCTTTAGCAAGAAGGACTTTAACGTGTTCGCCAGAAGTTAAATTGGCCATCAAATCTGTATGTTGTTCAGCTTTAATGCCAAGGTTTTGCAAAAGACGAGCAGCGTCAGCTTCGGCTTCATAACCACCCATTTCGCCAAATTCTGCCTCAAGTTCGGCAGCTTTCATAAAGTCATCATCTGTCGCCTCAGGATTCATGTAAATGGCATTTTTTTCTTGATTAATGGCGAAAAGTTTTTCATTCCCCATCATCACGACATCAAGTGGTGTTTGGTCTTCGTAATCGTAATGATTTTGACGAAGAACAGACATGCGTTCGTTTGGCCCCATTGAGATGTGACCTGTTGTTGGTTGAATTTCACCGTCCAAGATTTTCAAGAAAGTTGATTTACCAGCACCATTGGCACCGATTAAACCGTAACAGTTTCCCGGTGTAAACTTGATGTTTACTTCGTCAAAAAGCTTGCGGTCAGAGAATTGTAATGAAATATCAGATACTGTAAGCATGTATTTTCCTTTTTTATTGATGAGAATAAATCTCAAATATTTTTCGATAAAGTAGTTTGACTACTTTTGTGCTCAAAAATAAGCATTCTGCCCTTATTTTATCATAAATCTTGGACTTTATAAAGCCCACTTTTTTATAAATCTTGACAAGTTTTTCATTCATGTTCTTACAAAAAGACGAAGTTTAGTTTCAATTTAGCGTAATTTTAGCATTACTTAAGTCAAGTTGACTATAATATACTTATTCCAATAAAATTTTTCATAAAGTTTACTCCTAAACAAAAGAATGAGCGGCTGGTTACCGCTCATTTTTTATTTATCGCTATTTTTAATGAATAAAATAATTGAAATAGCTAAAGCCACAAAACCAATTCCATTAAATTCGATAAATGTTATGAAAACATTTGAAGAATATCCCAACTGATTAAAGATAAGCGTGGCGGGAATTCCTATTCCCCAAATTAATAAGGTTAGGGCTAAAAAAATTAAGGCTCCTATAAAATAATTTTTATTCATGTTTTTATTCCTCTCAATCATTCATTTATAGTAAACTCTGACATAATAGTTAAAAGGAGCTGATGTAACTTTATACGCAGTTCTTACTGGACTGCCATACATGTATTGTACCACCTTGTAACGTGTTAGTGTAGTATCTACCCAAATTCCTAATTTACTTAATTTGGACTTGTTGGCACTAATAGTAACAGATACGCTCTTTGTAATTGAGGCAGATAAAGTGAATCCGGTTCCCTGATAGCTTGAACTTCCTGAAGCTGATAAAGTTCTGCCACTAGAAATTGTATAGCTGTTAGCATTCGCCCAGTAGGGGGTAAGAGATGAAATACCTACAAAGCGATTGTATACTCTAACAGATGAAATTTTAGTGGTAATTGTTGTAATAGGCGCATCCATTCCTAATGCTTTAATGTGATTAGAAGCTAGGAACGTTCCACCAAGCATAAAAAGAACTCCTAGAATTTTGATTAGTTTCTTTTTCGTCTTCATAACGTTTTCTCCGATTTCTAGCTAAAGATTTAGCAAAGTCCAATGAAATTGGGAGAAAATTTCACTAGACAGAGAGAGGGGGTAACTTGAGATCGTAAAGTTCTCGCTTTTGTTTTTTCATACTTTTATTATAATCCAAAAGTCAAGTCTAACAACAAAAAAGCCGTAGTGTTATCACTACGGAAATATTACAGGTTTTTATTCAAAAAATGCTTGTTTCGCTTACCATAGAAATCTTTTAATTTCTCTTGACCCAATAAGTCAAAAATAGCGAGCCCATTTCTAATCTCTGCTAAACCTTCATTTTCATCAACAAAGGAATAATTATAAAATCCAATAGCCATTTTGTGCAAGACTTCAAGATAAAGGTCAATTCCTGCTCGGTTTGGTTTTTCTATCATCTTCAAAATCTGTTGACTCAGCTTTTTTTCACCACGTGAAGATAGAATGACTAAAGCTCGATAAAAAATTTGGAAAATTCGTCGACGATATTTATAAATCCCAAAATAATTTTGATTCTTTTGTTCAAAATTACTCATTAACGACTGGATTGTGAGAGTATCCAAATTATCTAATACAAAATAAGCGATAGAAAGCTCGAAATAGCCCCATGAAGTTACTTCTGTTAAAAGTTTAACGACAAAATTTATCTCCGACAATGTAAGTTTCTCAAATCGTGATTTTACAGATAAAGCTAAATAAGAAAAGCCTGATTCTTTGGCCTCTTTATAGAGTGACTTTAATTTTTTTTCGTCTTGAGCAAAATCTGCCTCCTCAACTTCAAATAGAAACTCTTCTTGAAAGTCAGGAACGAAATGATTAATTACAAGTTCATATTCTGCTAAACTGACATTCATTTCTTGCAACATCACATCAACTTTTTCAAATCCCATCATGCTTAATCCACGTTCAAAACGACTCAATCCAATTTTGTCGATACCCACTCTTTGAAAATAGGATAAAGGCAATCCTTTTTGTTTGCGGATTAACCTAAAGTTTTTTCCATAACCTGTATATGGCATTGCTTCTCCTTGATAAGTAAAATATTTAACATGATTATACAGTTTTTTGTAATTTTTGTCATCAAAAAAACTGTTAAGTTTTGATTCAAGGCTAGAAGATATAATGATAAAATTTTTTGTATGTTTAATACATTAGTAGGAATTCAAGTTTTATTTTAGCCTAGTTTTAGTAAAACTTAAGTCAAGTTGATTATAATATACTTATTCCAATAAAATTTTTCATAAAGTTTACTCCTAAACAAAAGAATGAGCGGCTGGTTACCGCTCATTTTTTTATATTTTTTCTAATGCTTGCTCTAAATCAGCAATCAAGTCAGTTACATCTTCAATACCAACCGATAAACGAATGGTTCCTTTGGAAATCCCTGCACTAGCAAGTTCTTCGGCATTCAGCTGCTGGTGAGTGGTCGAAGCAGGATGAATGGCCAATGATTTGGTATCTCCAACGTTGGCTAGAAGTGAGAAAATTTCAAGATGATCAATCAAATCACGCGCTTTTTTCTCATCTTTGTCTTTGAGTTCAAAGGTAAAGATAGATCCAGCGTCTTTTGGATAATATTTCTGATAGAGCGCATGATAGGAATTACTTTCAAGCAGAGGATGGTTAACAAGTTCCACCTTAGGATGATTGTCTAAAAATTCTACAATCTTTTTAGTATTGGAGATGTGACGTTCTACCCGGAGTGAGAGTGTTTCTAGCCCCTGTAAGAAAAGCCAAGAATGAAAAGGCGATAAAGCCGCACCCGTATCACGTAATAAAATAGCTCTAATCCGAGTCACAAAAGCAATTTCACCCAATTCGGCAAATTTAATCCCATTGTAGCTTTCATCAGCTTGTGTAAAATCAGGAAATTTACCATTTGCCCAATCAAAGTTTCCGCCATCAACGATGACTCCACCAATAGAAGTACCGTGACCGCCAATGAATTTCGTTGCTGAATGAACAATTACATTAGCACCATGTTCAAATGGTTTAAAGGCCACAGGTGTAGTAAACGTTGCATCAACAATAACGGGAATTCCATGTTTTTTAGCAATTTGACCAATGGCATCATAATCAATCACATTATTTCCCGGATTGCCCAAAGTTTCATAATAAATAGCTTTGGTTTTTTCATCAATCGCCTCTTCAAAATTCTTCGGGTCATCTGGATTGACAAATTTAGTTGTAATTCCATATTTTGGTAAAGTCCCAGAAAAAAGGTGATAGGTTCCACCATAAAGGGTACTTGCGGAAACAATATTATCACCGACTGTAGCGATATTCAAGATGGCATAGGTAATAGCGGCTGAGCCAGAACCAACACCAAGGGCTGCACTTCCACCTTCAAGAGCTGCGATGCGTGCTTCAAAAACATCGTTGGTTGGATTTCCTAAACGTGAATAAATAGCTCCAGGATCTTGTAAAGCAAAACGAGCTTCGGCATGGTCTGAATTGTTAAAAACGAAAGAAGTTGTTTGATAGAGCGGAACGGCGCGTGAACCTGTGACAGGATCAGGGACTTGTCCTGCATGGACTTGCAAAGTGTCGAATTTATAATTGTGATTAGTCATAGTTTTTTTCTCCTATTTTCGAAAATTTTAGTTAGTATAAAAAATAGTCGTTAATCACATTCGTTGATTATTCGTCAGCAATTCTTGAACCATAGCTTTCTCCTTTAGCTATAAAACTTATTATAATTATAAGAAATTCAGAAAATTCTAGCGATATGATTTTTTAATGGAGCTGATAGAACTTTTAAAAGTAGAAATAAAAAAATACAACTCAAGGTTGTATTTTTATTGATTGTGCTTTTCAAAGTAACGCATTGTAATAAGAAGAGCTTTACGAAAGATTTTTGGATGTTTACGAGCAACATTTACCATGAATTTATCACCGAAAGAGTGGAGGTAGCGAAGGCTCGGTTTAATCTCTGTCGCAGCTTTATAAAAAACTTCAGCTAAATCAGAAGCTTTAGCACTATTTTTCATAAAACGGTCAAGTCCTGAAGCAACAGAATTTACCAAAGGTTGGTAAGCAGAGTTTGAACTCATATTCTTTTTAGAATTTTCTAGGGCAATATTTCCCCAGCTTGACTGAGTTCCACCAGGTTGAACACAAACTGAACGGATACCAAATTGGGAAACTTCGAGGTCCAAAACGTCAGACCATTGTTGAAGGGCGGCTTTTGTAGCGTGATAATAAGCACCAAGTGGCATATAGACATCTCCACCAATTGATGAAATATTAACAATTCGTCCATAATTTTGAGCTCTCATTGTTGGTAAGACAAGTTGAGTTAATTCAACCGCACCAAAGAAGTTGGTTTCAAACTGATTGCGAATTTTATCCATTGGGATTTCTTCGGCTGGTCCGTATTCGCCATAACCTGCATTATTGATGAGGACGTCAATATGACCTGCCTCATCTAAAATTTTTTTCACAAAAGCTTGGTTTGATTCAGAGCTAGTAACATCCAGTTTTAGTGCTTTGATGTTGTTTTCATATTGTGGAATTTTTTCAACGCGGCGTGCACCGGCGTATACTTTCCAACCCCGTTTGGCAAAAAGTTCTGCTGCCTCAAATCCCATTCCATTTGAAGCACCTGTGATTGCAACAATTTTTTGTGTCATCTCTTTAGAGTCCTTTCAATTTGTCTGTATCTTGTTTTCATGATTTTAAAAGTAATTATACCACTTTAGTAAATCAAAGGCTAAAAAAACTTCCGCGGAGTAAACGGAAGTTTTAGGAGTATTTATGAAAAAAGTTTATTTAGGAGTATGGAAACTATTATACGTTATAATGCTGAAATGAAACTTAAATGAAAAAGAAAATGTTTTTGTATTTTTAGAATCCCTTTTCTATAAATCAATTCTAACTATAAGGACCTGATGATTGAGTGATAATGCTAGTTTGAAGCATTCTTAGTAAGAAAGTGATTTTTTATAAATGGTTTATAGAATAAATTGTACAGCGTTTAATTGGACTTGCTCTCTGAAATAACGTAAAATTGTAGTGAGGAGGACGGTTACAATGAGTAAAAATTATAAAAAAATCCTAGTCGCAATTGATGGATCTGAGCAGGCAGAAGAAGCGTTAAAAGAAGCTATTGTCCTTGCTAAAAGAGACAACTCACAATTATTCGTTTTACATGCGACGGATAAAAACAGTATTTATGCAGCTGGTAACCCAGTTCCTGTGGTTCCTGCACCAGCTATTCCAGTAGTTCCAGCAGTTCCTGTACTTGAAGAAAGTGCAGATAATGAAGCTAAAGAAGTTTTAGACAAAGCTTTGGCAATTATCAATAATGAAGTGAAGTTTGAAGAAATTCGAGTTGATGGTTCGGCAAAAAATGAAATTGTCGATTTCGCTAAAGAACATGAAATTGATATGATTGTGATGGGCTCTTCAGGAAAAGGCGCTCTTGACCGAATGTTGCTTGGCTCTACAGCAGTTTACGTGGTTAAACATGCACCTTGTAGTGTAACAATCATCAAATAAATTAGATAGATTTCAAGAATCGGCAAGCATTTGCTGGTTTTTTTGTATTTTAAAAATAAATTCCTTGACAATGAAATTCTTTTCGTTTACAATTGTAAACATAGAAATGAGAAAGTTGGATTGAACAATGAAAGTTACTTTTAAAACCCTTGATGGACGTACAATGACTAAAGAATTTGCTAGTGTAGATGAATTCGTAACACTACAAAATCGTGAAATTCCGGCAATTGATGATTCAGCGAAAGTTCTTGAAGTTGTAATTTCTGGACAAGTTGAAGAATTTAGTGGAAATGTTGCTGATTTGTATTTCAAACTTAGTAAATAAGAATCTGAAATCGTGAATGGAGGAGGAAAGATGACAGATTATGTTTTTAAGGCAGGTCGTAAAGATTTGGCACCTCTTTTGTTATTACATAGCACGGGTGGAGATGAGCATCAATTAGTAGAAATTGCTGAAATGATTGCCCCTTCACATCCTATTTTGTCAATTCGTGGACGTATTAATGAGCAAGGAGTCAATCGTTATTTTAAACTCCGAGGCTTAGGTGGTTTTACTAAAGAAAATTTTGATCTTGAATCTTTAGATGAAGAAACAGACTGGTTGACGGATGAGGTCAGTTTGTTGGCTGAAAAACATGACCTTGACGTCCATAAAATGATAGCTATCGGTTATTCAAATGGTGCAAATGTAGCTTTGAATATGTTTCTTAGAGGAAAAATAAATTTTGATAAAATTATTGCCTTTCATGGGATGCAATTGGAAGACTTTGAACAGACCGTTCAACTTGATGATAAGCATGTCTTTCTAAGCTATGCGTCAAATGATATGATTGTTCGTCAGAAAAACTTTGGTGATTTAAAAGGTGATTTGGAAGATTCAGGCTGTCAGCTTGAAATATATGAAAGTTCACTTGGTCATCAATTGACGCAAGAGGAAGTTTTAGCCGCTAAAAAATGGCTTACAGAAACAAAATAATTTTGTATTGAAAAAATTTCAGTGCAAAGTAACTAAATAGGAGAAAACAAATGGCTGAATTAACAAAAATTGAAACAAAAATACCTGAAAATCTTACTCTTGGTGGTGTTCACCACGTAACAGCAATCACCTCAAGTGCTCAAAAAATCTATGATTTTTTCACAAATATCTTGGGTCTGCGTTTAGCAAAATTAACAGTCAATCAAGATGACTATGAAACTTATCACCTCTTTTTCACAGAAGAAGATGGGCATGGAGCTGATATGACTTTCTTTGATTTCAAAGATATTCCTAAAGGAAATCATGGAGTTAATAATATTGAACGTGCTTCATTTCGTGTACCGACAGATGCGTCCTTAGATTATTGGACTCGTCGTTTTGACAATGCCCATGTTAAACATGGCGAAATTTCTAGTAAATTTGGTCAAAAAACCATAGAGTTTGAAGATTTTGATGGTCAATTGTACCAATTGATTTCTGACCAAAATAATAGTGGGGATGATTCAAAAGGACGTTCTTGGCAACTTTCTAATGTTCCGCAAGAACATGGAATTACTGGACTTGGTCCTGTTTTTGTAAAAGTTGAAAATGCCGAAAATCTTCGGACCATTTTGGAAACAGTTTTTGGCTTCCGTTACGCTGGGCAAGAAGCTGATTTACATCTTTTTGAAGTGGCGAATGGTGGAAATGGAGCAGCTTTAATTCTTCAAGAAGCTGGTGAAAAAGAAGCTTACGCTTATCAAGGTTATGGTACGATTCATCATTTAGCTCTGGGAACAACAAATCCTGAAACTTTAAACTATTGGATTGAACGCATTAAGGCTTTCCGTTTGCCACATTCTGGTTTGGTTGACCGTTTCTATTTCTCAAGTGAATATGTCAGAGTAGCACCAGGAGTTCTCTTTGAAATTGCGACTTACACACCAGGGATTGGGGCATTGGACATGGCAAAATCAGGTCTAGGAGCCGTTGATTCTTATGAAGAAGCTCTAATTACTTCTGGTTTCTGGATTGACCAAACTAAGGAAGAATCAGGTTTATCTTTGAGCTTACCTCCTCATTTATTCCCCGGAGATGAAGCTACTAAAGCGAGAACAGCCGCAAGTTTACGTCCATTGGACACTTCAGATGCTCATCGTGACCGCACAAAAGATGAACTATGGACTGTTGAAAAAGTATTGGAACACAAAGCTGGAACTCCGGCTGAAACAGTGCAATAAAGGAGAACTGATGAAATCATATCAAGCAAATGAGCTCGACGAAAAAACAGTCTATAAACTTCTGTCAGGCAGTATTGTTCCACGCCCAATTGCTTGGGTGACCAGTCAAAATCTCGAAGGTCTAGTTAATGTGGCACCCTTTAGTTTTTTCAATGTTGCTTCGTCAAATCCACCACTTTTATCCATTTCGTTTACGGGAAATAAAGATAGTTTGAATAATTTATTGACGACGAAAGAAGCAGTGGTTCACCTTGTGAATGAGGATAATGTGGAGCTTATGAATCAAACGGCAGCACCATTAGCGGAGCATATTAGTGAAGCGGAAGAATTTTCACTTGAACTTGTCCCTTCTCAGAAAGTTCAGGTTCCAAGTTTAAAGGAGTCAAATGTTCGTTTAGAAACTAAATTGTATCATCATTTACCTTTAGGAGAGAGTGGGCATTTAGTTCTTCTTGAAGTTGTCAATTTCTCTTTTGCAGAGGAACTATTGGATGAGGAAAACTTTCATGTCAATCTAAATAAACTCAAACCAGTTGGGCGTTTAGCGGGTGATGATTACAGTACCTTAGGAAATCGATTCAGCCTTTTACGACCTAGATAAATAAAAAACTTACTGATGATTGGTCAGTAAGTTTTTATTTGCTTTAAAAATAAAAAAATAACCCGAAGGTCATTTTTATTATTTAACTTCTTTAAAGATTACGTGTTTACGCAATTTTTTAGAGTATTTTTTAAGTTCCAATTTGTCTGGAGTGTTGCGTTTGTTCTTTTGAGTAAGGTACAGACGTTCACCAGATTCTTTGTGTTCAAGTGTAATATTTACGCGCATGATAGTCCCTTTCTATAACTTTTGTCGAATTATTTAGTGTCGCGAACTTTGCGGCCTTTGTAGTAGCCTTTAAGTGAAACGCGATGTGAGTGACGGTAGTCACCAGTAGTTTCGTCAAAAGTAACAGTTGGAGCTGTCAATTTGTAATGTGTACGACGACGGTTTTTCTTTGCTGATGAAGTGTGACGTGCAGGTACTGCCATTGTTTTTTTCCTCCGTAGAATTTTATCTCGTTCTTGCAGAGTGCAAAAACGTACTTTATTAGTATAGCATAAATTTTCAGAAATGCAAGTTTTGTAAAGTAAAATTACTTGACAAATTTTTGCAAACCTTTCTGTCAGTAAAATTTGAGTAAGCAAAAGTACTGACAAATATCTTTGACAACTAAAATGATAGGGCCTTTAGCGCAAATTTGATAAAATAGAAGTAACTTAACGGATAACTTAAAAATTTAAGCTCAGCTTCGAAAGAATCAAAGCGGCGTAAGGAGAAGACAATCAGGTCGTAAAAACTCCTCACAAAGCAGGGCAATGTTCTAGGATAATTAAATTTTTAAGGAGAAATGAATGAAGAACTGGAAAAAACTGATTCTTGTTTTTGTCATTGCAGGCGTGGCATTGATTGCTTACTTTGGCTTTAATCAGCCTTTTTTGGCACGCTTAATTGTTACAATTGCTGGGGGAGTCTTGGCCTTCTCAATGCTGATTGAAATGATTAAAACTTTACGGTCTGGCTCTTATGGTGTTGACTTATTGGCCATCACGGCCATTATTGCTACTTTACTAGTGGGTGAATATTGGGCCTCTTTGATTATTATTCTCATGCTTGTTGGAGGTGAGAGTTTAGAAGACTATGCAAATGGTCGAGCTCACCGAGCTTTAGCTGCTTTATTAGATAAGTCGCCTGATATTGCTCATGTGCAAAAAGGAGATAAGGTGGTCGATTTACCGATAGACCATGTGGAAGTCGGGAGTCATTTATTGATTAGACCGATGGAAATTATTCCAATTGACGGGAAACTTATTTCTGAGGCAGTGGTACTTGATACAGCGTCATTGACGGGTGAAACCAAGCCGAATGAATTAGTAAAAGGTGATCCTGTTCTTTCGGGAGCTATCAATGGGAATTCTAGTATCCAGATTGAAACTACGGTGATAGCGGCAGAATCACAGTTTCAAAAGATTGTAGAACTGGTTAAAGAAACGGAGAAAACTCCAGCTCAGTTTGTACGTCTGGCTGATCGTTATGCTGTTCCTTTTACAATTATTGCCTATCTTATTGCAGCAGTTGCTTACTTTATTTCTGGTGACCCAGTGCGGATTGCGGAAGTCCTAGTGGTTGCAAGCCCTTGTCCATTGATTCTGGCAGCCCCTATCGCGTTTGTTTCGGGAATGAGTCGCTCTAGTCAAAATGGAGCATTAATCAAAAATGGAACAGTCATCGAAAAATTAGCAAAAGCTCGGGAAATATTTTTAGATAAAACAGGTACAATTACTGAGGGGACAATTAAGGTTGACAGTCTAAAACCAATAGAAACGGTAGATGAAGTAGAACTTTTACAGTTGGTTTACACGGTTGAAAAATCAAGTGGTCATATTTTGGCAAAAGCTGTTGTTGAATATGCTGAAAATAAAAAGGTTCAACCATTAAAATTGACCTCTTTAACTGAGGTTGCTGGACTTGGTGTGATTGGAGAAATCGAAGGTCAAGAAATTAAAATTGGGCGAAGTTCTTTTGCTTTTGCACCTGATAATCTCAACTATGAAACAGCATTTTATGTGAGTAAAGCAGGTAAATATGTTGGGGCGGTCACATTCTCTGATACTTTAAGACCAGAAGCTAAAGAAACAATTGCTCAGATGAGAAAAATTGGTCTTGAAAAGATTACGATGTTGACGGGTGACAATCAACTTGTTGCTGATAAAATTGCGAGCACTGTTGGAATTGACAATGTTTATGCAGGTTTGATGCCAGATGAAAAATTAAAATTTATTAAAAATGCGACGAATAGACCAGTAATTATGGTTGGAGATGGAGTTAATGATGCTCCAGCTCTAGCCACAGCAGATGTTGGAATTTCGATTGGTGTGGGCTCAGGTACAGTTGCAAGTGAAGCGGCTGACATTGTTCTATTGCAAAATGACCTTAGGAAAGTGACGACATCTATTGAAATCAGTCGTGATACGTTAAAAATTGCTAAACAAGCGGTCATGATTGGGATTATCATTTGTATTATTTTGATGTTTATTGCAGCTCTGGGAGTGATTCCAGCTGTGATTGGAGCTTTGTTCCAAGAGATCATTGATGTTGTTTCAATTCTCTATGCGCTTCGAGCTTTAAGAGGATAAAGAAAAAATTTACTGACGGAATGCTTAAAAGTCCTCTGTCAGTAAATTTTTTTTATTTTTTTAGTAATTTTATTAGATGTTCTAGTTCATCAAGATTATCAAAGTGAATGGATAAATTCCCTTGATATTTTTTATTTGCTTGAATCTTAACCCTGTTTCCCAATTTTTTCATCAGTTCTTTTTCAGTTTCGTCAGTAAAAAGATTGATATTTAATTTACTGACAGATTTGTCAGTAACTTTTTCTTCACCATAAATAATAGCTTCAAGTGCTCTGACATTGAGCTGCTCTTTAATTATTTTATCAACGAGCTCTAATTGCTTTTTAGGATTTTTTTCAGCTAAAAGTGTTCTAGCGTGAGCAGGTGAAATCTCTCGATTTTCAACATGCTTCAAAATTGTGTCAGGCAAACCAAGTAAACGAATAAGATTAGAGACATAAGACCTTGATTTTCCAAGGGCCTTAGCGATTTGATCGTGGGTCATTCCCAATTTGTCAGCCAATTGTGCCAAGCTTTTAGACTCTTCTAGTGGATTGAGATTTTCTCTCTGCAAATTTTCTAAAATTGAGAGAGTCATCATTTCTTCATCAGAATAGCTTCTAATAATTGCTGGTATAGTTTCTAAACCAGCTAATTTTGAAGCTTGAAACCGACGTTCACCTGCTAAAAGCTCATAGCCAACAAGTTTTGATTTACGAACGATTATGGGTTGTAAAACGCCATTTTCTTGGATAGAATTAGCCAATTCTTTTAATTTATCCTCATCAAAAACAAGACGAGGCTGGTAAGGGTTTTTTACAATTGTTGACAACTTAAGTTGAGTGATTTGTTCTACCATATTTTTCACTTTCTGTCAGTAAATTTTATTGTGCTCTATTTACTGACAGATTTGTCAGCTCCTCTTTTTTTGTTCATCAATCCATTCTTTACGACTGTGGAGTGCTTTTTCATATCTTCCCATATCATCAGGACGGAAATAATCAGCATTTTTAATTTTATCAGGTAAGTACTGTTGGTTTACCCAGTGATTAGGAAAATTATGAGCATATTGGTATTCTACAGACCTTCCTAAATCCTTTGCCCCAGCGTAATGGCCATCCTGTAAGTGTGGTGGTACAGCAAGATTTCCATATTTCCCTAAATCAGCAATCGCTTCATCCATCGCTAAATAAGCCGCATTTGATTTAGGGGATAAAGCCAAGTCAATAATGATATTGGCAAGGGGAATCCGTGCCTCAGGAAAACCGAGTTTTTCGGCTGCTGATAATGCTGAAACCGTATGAAGTGCGGCATCAGGATTTGCTAAACCAATATCTTCATAAGCCATAACGGTTAAGCGCCGGGCTAGACTCTGCAAATCTCCGCCCTCAATTAAACGAGCCGCATAGTGTAAACTTGCGTTGACATCAGAACCACGAATTGACTTTTGTAAAGCAGAAAGCAAGTCATAATGAGCATCGCCATCTTTATCAAAAGTTGCAGCTTTTCTTTGCAAAGAATTTTCCATATCATCTAAAGTGACATGGTGTTCTTTTGAGGAAAGAACGGCTAATTCTAAGGCATTAAAAGTAGAACGTAAATCCCCATTAGTCGAATGAATTAAAAAGTAAAGTGCATCATCGTCAATGGTCACATCAAAATCAAATCCACGTTCTTTATCTTGTAAACTTAGGTTTACAGCAAATTCTAAATCTTCTGGTTCTAAAGGTTTTAATTCAAAAATCTGTACGCGAGAACGAATCGCTGGAACAACTGAAAAATAAGGGTTTTCGGTTGTTGCTCCAATTAAAATAATTTGTCCGTTTTCTAAAAGTGGTAAAAGAAAATCTTGTTTAGGTTTGTCTAGGCGATGAATTTCATCAAGTAATAAAACAAGTTGGCCAGAAAATTCGGCTTCTGAGGCAATTTCTTGAAGTCTTTTTTTAGTGTCTGTCGTTGCATTAAATGTCCGAAATGCGACATTCATTGTTCCAGCAATCGCTGAAGCAATTGAAGTTTTACCAATGCCAGGAGGTCCGTAGAGAATCATACTTGAAAGAAGTTGAGTTTCGACCATTCGGCGAATGATTTTTCCTTTACCAACTAAATGTTTTTGTCCAACAATTTCATCAATATTTCTTGGTCTCATTCGTCTTGCAAGATTTTGTGCCATATTATTCTCCAATCCATAGGTTTACAACAAATGTAAATCTGGTTTACATAAGGCTTTTGTCTAGATAGAAGGGGAGAATGCAATCATCAATATATTCACCATCAATGAAAAATTCTTTTTTCAAACGTCCTTCTTCAACAAAGCCTAATTTATTATAAAGTTTCAAGGCTGCTGGATTTGAACCCATCACTTGAATTGTAATTTTTTTGAATCCTTCTTTTTTTGCAAAATCAATAAAGAAGTTTATTAGTGTAGTAGCTACGCCCTTACCTCTGGCTTCTTGTGCTGTCATAATGCCAAAGGTGACAGTATGTCTTCCAAATTCAGATTTGTGGCGGGGGCCGTAATCAAGTATTCCAAGAATTTCATCATTTTCTACTGCCAGAAAATAAGTGGTTCCAGTCATAATTTTACCGATAATTTTTTCTGCTGAGGAATCCATGACATGTGGAGTTGAAGCTAGGGTCCAGTTTTCATTTTCCAATTGAGCAACTTTGACAAAGTCACGTGGTTCTATTTTTCTAATTTCCATTAAATCTTTCTCCAAATTCTAAAAAAATATCTATTTACACATTATAAACGTAAAAAAGCTATTAAATGAACTGATTTATTAAGTCTTGCGACTTTTCTAGAGCAAATTTTTGTTATAATTATTTTAACATAATATAAAGAGGGTGTGAACAATGGCTAAATTTGGATTTTTAGATGTTTTGGAAGAAGTTTTAGAAAAAGGATTTACTTATGATTTTGAAATGAATTGGGATAAGCGTAATTTTGCGGTAGAAGTCAGCTTTTTACTAGAGGCAGAAAATAGTTCTGGAGCGCTTTTGACTGATGCAGAAGGAGTAGAATCAGCAGAAAATATCGTCTATGAGGATGCAGTTTTATTTTATAATCCCGCTAAATCACGTTTTGATGAAAATGATTATTTGGCAACAATTCCTTATGGTGAAAAAGGCTTATCTCGTGAATTTTTGGCTTATTTTGCTCAATTTTTACAAGAAAGTGCCGATCAAGGCTTGGATGATTTAATGGACTTTCTAGCTGATGAAGCTGCCGAAGAATTTTCAGTCAATTGGGATAAAGAAGCTTTTGAAAATGGCATTGCTGATTTATCTGAAACAGACTTTTATAAGTATCCAAGATATTAAGAAATTTAGAAAGATTTAAGAAATAAAAAATGAGTATTTTAAATGTAAAAAATCTATCCCACGGTTTTGGTGACCGCGCAATTTTTGAAGATGTAAGTTTCCGTTTGCTAAAAGGTGAGCACATCGGCTTTGTTGGGGCAAATGGTGAGGGTAAATCAACTTTCATGAATATTATCACAGGAACTCTGGTTCCTGATGAGGGAAAAGTAATTTGGTCTAAAAAACACCGGGTTGGCTATATGGATCAACACGCTGCGCTTGGAAAAGGTAAAACGACGCGTGAAGCATTGGCTGAGGCTTTTCAATATCTTTTTGATATAGAAGCGAAAATCAATGATACTTACATGAAAATGGCAGAAATGTCAGAAGATGAGATGAATGCTGCGCTTGAGAATGTAGGAGAACTTCAAGAAGAATTGGATAATAGTGACTTTTATCTCATTGATGCCAAAGTTGAAGAAACAGCACGAGGTCTTGGTTTAACTCCTCTTTTGGATAAAGATGTAGCCGAGCTTTCTGGAGGGCAAAGAACAAAAATTTTACTTGGTAAACTTTTGCTTGAAAAACCAGATATCTTGCTTTTGGATGAACCAACAAACTATTTGGATGAAGAACATATTTTATGGTTGAAAAATTACCTTAAAAACTATGAAAATGCCTTTATTTTGATTTCGCATGATGTGCCATTTATGGATGAAGTGGTCAATATCATTTATCATGTGCATGGTCTAGGGATTACCCGCTATTCAATGGGGTATGCGGAATTTGAACGTGTCTTTGAAGAGAAAAAGGCACAGCTTGAATCTTTGCATAATGCGCAGGTCGCTGAGCAAGCTAAACTTAAAGATTTCATTGCCCGTAAAAAAGCGAATGTGGCAACATCTGGTCAAGCAAAAGCGCGTGAGAAAAAATTGGCGAAAATGGAAATTGTTGAGACTATTTCTGAAAAGCCAAAACCTCATTTTGATTTTAAATTTAGTAGAAAACCAAGTCGTCTCGTTTTTGAGGCAAAAGATTTAGTTATTGGTTACAATGAACCTTTGTCGTCAGAAATTAATTTAAAAGTAGAAGCTGGACAAAAAATTGCCTTTATTGGTTCCAATGGGATTGGGAAATCGACTTTGCTTAAGAGTTTAATGGGCTTGATTCCAAGTCTTGATGGGGAAGTTGAAAAAGGAAATTTCCAAGATATTGCTTACTATGAGCAAGAAATCAAAAATCCTTCGCAAAAAACGGTACTTGATGATTTATGGGATGAGTATCCAAGTTGGAATCAAGCAGAACTCCGCGGGGCACTTGCTCGGGTGGGCTTGACGGCTAAACAAATTGAATCACGTGTTTATGTTCTTTCAGGTGGAGAACAAGCAAAATTACGTTTTGCTAAATTAATGAATACCGAATCTAACATTCTCATCTTGGATGAACCAACCAATCATTTGGACGTGGACGCTAAAGAAGAACTCAAGCGTGCACTTATTGAATATCCGGGAACTGTTTTGATGGTTTCACATGAACCAGAATTTTATGAAGGTCTAGTTTCTGATGTCATTAACTGTGAAGAATGGACAACTCGTATTTTGTAATTACTGATTAATTCTTATGCTAGTTCATCTCTAATTTTTCTTAAAAATTGGTAGTTGAACTGCAGTTATACTAGCTTGCACAAACACAAGAAATGGTTTGCATGAAAAATTAAACAGTATTAGGAGAAAAATGACTCAGAAACTTCATCCTTGGGAAAATCCCGAACAAGATTATGCACGAACTTTGGCAAAACGCCGCTCAGAGCGGTGTTATCGGAGCTTACAGTTAGTAAAGACACTAAAAATTTTACTGACAGAATTTAAAAAGTACGATGTGAACAATTTTAACTCAGAGATATTGAGTTGGATTGATTTGCTTGAAGATGCTGTTGAATATGTTGATGATGAAGATTTTAAGTCAGCAAAAAAATTTGTTTCGCGAATGCAAAGAGAACTAAAAAAACTTGAAAAGTAAATTTTTTGCTGACAGGAAAGAGGACTTTAAGGTCACTATGAAAAGCTATAGTTTTCAAGCTGAACTGGAAATTATCGGTATCAATCCCTTTGTGGCTGTACCGCCAGATATTTTGCAGAAAATATTTCAGGATTCAGGACGAGAAAAATCGCCCATTCCTATTTGTGGTCAGATTAATGAAAAAACTTATCAGCAAAATCTCATGTTTTTCAAAGGGGATTGGCGCTTATATGTCAATACGACGATGCTGAAAAATTCGCCTAAAAGAATCGGGGAAATCTTTGATTTTACAATTTCCTATGATTCAGAGCCACGAATTGTCAAGCAACCACAAGTTTTAAGTGAAGCATTAGCCAAAAATCCGGAAGCAAAAAAAGTATTTGACCAATTAATCCCCTCTGAACAAGTTGAAATTAATCGTTACATTGCAAGGTTGAAAACAGAAGAAGCTATCGAGCGAAATGTTAGGCGAGCGATTGGTTTCTTACTGGGAAAGAACTCTTTTGTAGGCCGAGATAAACCATAGAAAGAAAGATGAAATAAATGAATAATTGGAATTCAATCACAATAAAAATCAGTCGGGAAGCCGAAGAGGCCATTTCAGCTTTGCTGATAGAGGCGGGGTCAGCCGGCGTTGAAATTAATGACAGTGCTGATTATCTCAATCACGAAGACCAATTTGGCGAAGTTCTTCCTGAAATTGAACAATCTGATTTTGTTGAAATTACTGCTTATTATCCAGAAAATATGCCAATTGTGGAACTCAAAGCCGAAATTGAACATAAAATCGCAAATTTGAGTGATTATTTTTCGCTGACAGGTCTGTCAGTAACAACGAATAACCTGTCAGAAACAAATTGGGCAGAAGCTTGGAAAAAGTATTTTGAACCAGCACGAATTACGCATGATTTAACCATTGTGCCGAGTTGGACAGAGGATTACGTGGCGACAGGCTCTGAAAAATTGATTCGACTTGACCCTGGTATGGCTTTTGGGACGGGGACACATCCAACGACCAAAATGTCACTCTATGCCTTAGAACAAGTTCTTCGTGGTGGAGAAACGTTACTTGACGTTGGAACAGGTTCGGGCGTGCTGTCAGTTGCAGCTTCATATCTTGGCGCATCAGAAATATTTGCTTATGATATTGATGAAGTGGCTGTGCGCGTGGCTTTAGAAAATATTGAACTCAATCCTGGTCATGAAAAAATTCATGTTTCAGCAAACAATCTGCTTGAAGGAATTGACAAAAAAGCGGATGTCATTGTGGCTAATATTTTGGCTGATATCCTTGTTTTAATGACAGAAGACGCATTCCGCTTGGTCAAAGAAGAAGGCTATCTCATTATGTCAGGAATTATTGCTGACAAAGCGGACATGGTCATTGCATCAGCAGAAAAAGCTGGATTTTTCCTTGAAACACGAATGATTCAAGGCGAATGGAACTGCCTGATTTTCAAGAAAACAGAAAATCGTGAAGGCGTCATTGGTGGATAAAAGGCTTAAATAAAGTCGTTTATCTTTCAGTCAATGGAGAAGCACAATAAAGAAAAGATTAGATTCAAAACTTTATTCTAAGAAATGATTGGAAAAAATATGGCCAACCAATATTTTGTATTTAAAAAATTACCGGAACTGGGCGAAGAATTTATCATTGAAAATCAAGCAGCAGCTCATCATATTTTCACTGTGATGCGGGCTAAAAGTGGTGACCAAATCCGTCTTGTTTTTACTGATGGTGAAATTGGGCTGTCAGAAGTCATTTCGCCAAGTGACCAATCAGTGAAGCTGATAGAATTACTGACAGAGTCCTCAGAATTGCCTGTTCAAATTACAGTAGCTGTAGGATTTCCTAAAGGAGACAAGCTCGATTTTATTGTTGAAAAATCAACAGAATTAGGAGCTACAGCCATTTGGTCAGCACCTTTTAAAGCTTCTGTCAGTAAATGGGACAAGAAAAAACTGACAAAAAAACAAGAAAAATTGGAAAAAGTTGCTCTAGGAGCAGCCGAACAATCACGCAGACAAATGATTCCAGAACTTCAACTTTTTGAGCAATTTACTGATTTACTTGATAAGTTTACTGATTTTGACCAAGTTCTTATCGCTTATGAAGAATCAGCAAAAATGGGTGAGAAAACAATGTTCAAACAAGCACTGACAGAAATGTCGCTCAACCAAAAAGTACTTATCATTTTTGGACCAGAAGGCGGAATTAGTCCAGACGAAATCACAAAGTTTTCCGATTTAGGTGCAAAAATGATTGGCTTAGGGCCGCGAATTTTAAGAGCAGAAACGGCTCCATTATATGCCCTCTCAAGTATTTCAGCTTATTTTGAATTATTATAAATAAAGAAAAATTTTTAGGAAATCGATTATGAAAAAACGTGCACAACGTAACAAAAAACGAATTCGCTGGGCTTCAATCCTCACAGTTTTCGTTCTTTTAATTGGAATAATTGCAATTGCTTTTGCTGGGGTTCATTTGTTAAGTCCTAAAACAAATACAAGCCCAAAAAGCAGTCAAACTTCAAGTCAAGAAAAAGCTAAAAGCACTGCCTCATCTAGTGCTTCTCAACCAAAAGAAACAAAATGGCTGGCTGGAACAAATGAAAATCAACTGCCCATTTTGATGTTTCATTATGTCACTTCAAGGGCTGATCAGCTCCCACAAGATAGTAATAACATCAATATTGTAACCTTTGAAAATGAATTAAAAGCACTGAAAGAAAAAGGCTACACAACGGTTAGTGGCTCAGATGCCGAAAAAATTCTAACGACCAAAGAAAAACCAAGTGATAAAATGGTTTGGCTTACTTTTGATGATGGTTCAGTCACAATGTACACTGAAATTTTCCCTTTATTGAAAAAATACAATATGCACGCCACGAATTTTATTATTACAGGTTATGTGAATAAAGGCCAAGGCGGAATTTTGACCTGGGAACAAATCAAGGAAATGAAAGCAAGTGGACTTGTTGATTTTGGCAGTCATACGGTCAGCCATCCTGATTTAGGAAAGCTCACTTTGGAAGCTCAACGAACAGAACTTGAACAATCAAAAGCAGATTTAGATAAAAACCTCGAGCAAAAAACAGATATCATCTGTTATCCAGCAGGGGGTTATAACCAGAATACCTTGAATTTAGCTAACGAGTTAGGTTATAAGTTTGGTTTGCTTGACCCGGGCCGTAATGGTGCTATTGCAATAGCAGCCAAAGAAAGTGATGGTCTATTAACGCTACCACGCTTTAGAATGATGAGTTCTACCACAACTGAGCAAATGCTACAAATGATTCAACCCTCAACCGATTATAATGAAAAAAATAAATAAACTCCGAATAATCGGAGTTTTATCTTTAGTTTTGCAATAGTCATCCTTTTGCTTAACCTACAAATGTGATAGAATAGATTAAATTAAGTGAAATAAACCTTAACTTACAAAATTTGATGAGATGATATATTAATCTAAATAAGGAGGAAAACTGGTCACCATTTTAGAGTCAACTTTAAAATGGTCTAGTATCTAAAGTTATGCCTAAAGAACCAGATTTAACCGGAGCAGAGGTTGTCAATATCTGTTCTGACTACATGAATGAAACAGACCTTTTACTCGTAGAAAAAGCACTTGCTTGTGCTTCACTTGCCCATGCAGACCAATATCGTGCATCAGGAGAAGCTTACTTTGTCCACCCTACCCAAGTTGCAGGAATTTTAGCCAAATTAAAACTGGATGCCGTTACCGTTTCCTGTGGTTTTTTGCATGATGTTGTTGAAGATACCAATTTTACCCAAGGTGATTTGCAAGAATTATTTGGCGACGAAATTGCTGAAATTGTTGATGGAGTTACTAAGTTAGGTAAAGTTGAGTATAAGTCACACGAAGAACAATTGGCTGAAAACCACCGTAAGATGCTTATGGCTATGTCCAAAGACATTCGTGTTATTTTGGTCAAATTGGCTGACCGCTTGCACAATATGCGCACGCTTAAACATCTCAGACCAGATAAACAAAAGCGGATTTCACGTGAAACCATGGAAATTTATGCCCCTCTTGCTCATCGCTTGGGGATTGCCAGTATCAAATGGGAATTAGAAGATTTATCATTCCGTTATCTTGAAGAAGCAGAATTTTATCGCATTCGTGGTCTCATGAATGAAAAAAGAACAGCTCGTGAAGCGCTTGTTGCTGAAGTAATTGGTAAATTAAAAGAACGAGTTGAAAAAGCTGGAGTTGATGCAGAAATTTATGGTCGTCCAAAACATATTTATTCTATTTATCGTAAAATGCACGATAAGAAGAAACGTTTTGATGAGATTTATGACCTGATTGCCATTCGTTGTATCACAGAAACAACAAGTGACGTTTACACGACTTTAGGTTATATTCATGACCTTTGGAAACCAATGCCGGGTCGTTTTAAAGATTACATTGCCAATCCAAAAGCCAATGGTTATCAATCTGTCCATACAACCGTTTATGGTCCCAAAGGCCCAATGGAATTCCAAATTAGAACACGAGAAATGCACCAAATCGCTGAGTTTGGGGTTGCCGCTCACTGGGCTTACAAACAAGGGATTAAAGCAAAAGTTGATGTTCATGAAATTTCTGAAACCTTGAATTGGATTCATGAACTTGTGGAATTGCGTGAAGAAGCTGGTGATTCAGCAGAAGATTTTGTCAAAGCCGTTCAAGAAGATATTTTATCAGATAAGATTTATGTCTTCACTCCAAATGGTGAAGTCCAAGAATTACCAAGAGGTTCAGGTCCTATTGACTTTGCTTATGCTATCCATACAAAAGTTGGTGACCATGCGACTGGAGCGAAAGTAAATGGACGAATGAAACCATTATCTGTTCAACTAAAAACAGGTGATCGGGTTGAAATTATTACCAGCTCAAGCTCTTTTGGACCAAGCCGTGACTGGATTAATCTAGTTAAAACTAATAAAGCCAGAAACAAAATCAAACAATTCTTTAAGAGCCAAGATAAAGAATTGTCGGTCAATAAAGGCCGTGAAATGTTACAAGAAGCTTTGGAAGAAGGTGGATTTGTACCAAATCAGTATTTAGATAAGAAACATCTAGATGAAGTCTTCAATAAGATTAGCTACCGTAATGCGGAAGCTTTGTATGCAGCAATTGGATTTGGTGAGCTTTCAGCAACAACAATTGCCAATCGTTTAACTGAAAATGAACGTCGTGAAGTTGAGAGAGCCAAACAAAAAGCCGAAGCTGAAGAGCTGATGAAGGGTGAAGTTAAACGCGAATCAAGTAAAAACATCATGAAGATTCGTCACGATGGTGGAGTCAGTGTTTCTGGTATTGATAGCCTACTTGTTCGTATTGCCAAATGTTGTAATCCTGTTCCAGGGGACCCAATTGTGGGGTATATTACAAAAGGGCGTGGTGTTTCAGTTCATAGAGCTGATTGTCAAAATGTGCGAAGTATGGAAGACTTTGAACAAAGACTTGTTGAAGTTGAATGGGATGATTCAGAAAACTTAGTGAAAGAATATGTCGCTAATATTGATGTCTATGGCTTTAATCGTCCGGGCTTGCTCAACGATGTGATGCAAGTTTTATCAAATTCTACTAAAAATTTGATTTCAATTAATGCTCAACCCACTAAAGATAAAAAAATGGCGAATATTCACATCGCTTTAGGCATTAAAAATCTATCAGATTTGACTTTAATTGTTGATAAAATCAAAATGACCCCAGATGTTTATTCTGTAAAACGGACAAATGCTTAAAAAAAGAGCTTGACTTAGTCAAGCTCTTTTAAATTACTTTCTTTAATAATATAATTGGGACGTTTTTTTGTTTCCAGGAATATTTTAGCGATATATTTACCAATAATTCCAAGAGAGAGAAGTTGTAAGCCGCCTAAAAGTAAAATCAAAACAATCAAAGTTGGGAAACCTTGAACAGGGTCACCGTAAATCAGTGTTTTAAGAAGATAAAAAATGCTGAGTAAAAGTGAGGCTAAAAAACTAAAAAAGCCAACAAATGTCGCAATATTGAGCGGCATTTCCGAAAAATTTATAATCCCATCAATAGAATAACGGAGAAGTTGACTAAAAGACCAAGAAGTTTGACCAGCACTTCGTTCGTGATTTTCGTATTCTAAATAAGTTACATCATAACCGACCCAAGAAAAAAGCCCTTTTGAAAAACGATTATTTTCTCTGAGTGTCAAAATACTATCCACAACTTGACGAGTCATAAGCCGAAAATCTCTGGCTCCGTCTACAATAGGTGTAGTCGATACTTTATTAATAATCTTATAAAAAAGTCGAGAGAAAAATGAAATCAGTGGAGATTCACCAGAACGTGAAATTCTGCGAGCACCAACACTATCATAACCTTCTTGAAGTTTCTGATACATAGAAACAAGTAGTTCAGGTGGATCTTGTAAATCAACATCCATTACTGTAACAAGAGGTTCTGTAGTAGCTTCTAAACCAGCAAGTAAAGCTGCTTCTTTACCAAAATTTCTTGAGAAACTAATGTAGTTAATATTATCAACTTGACTCGCTAATTTTTTTATAAGAGGAAGCGTTTGGTCACTAGAACCGTCGTTTACAAAGTAAAAAATCTTTTTTAGCTCGAGTTTTTCTGTTTTGTCATTTACCTCTTTAATAAAGAGCTCAATCGTTTCTTCTTCGTTATAAACGGGGACAACAATCGCTAATTCTTCCATTTTTTTCCTTTATTGTTTTTTTATCTTATCTTAGTACCTATTTATGATAATACCTAAAGAGTCCTGTGATGTCAAGCTTTCTTTTGATGTTATTAAAATGAATAAATGCCCAAAGAGAGCTGATTAAAATTGGACTTTTTGTGCTATACTGTCAGTAAAGAGATTATCATAGGAGTGAAATATAAAGATTATGAAAATAGTAATTCAACGTGTAAAGTCAGCTTCTGTCAGTATTGATGGAGTCATTAAGGGAAAAATTAATCAAGGCTTTTTATTGTTGGTTGGGGTTGAAGATGCTGACAGTAATTTTGATTTGGATTATGCAGTACTTAAAATCGCGCAAATGCGAATTTTTTCAGATGAAGCTGATAAAATGAATCTCTCTGTTCAAGATATTCAAGGAGAGATTTTGTCAATTTCTCAGTTTACTTTGTATGCGGAGACTAAAAAAGGGAATCGTCCGAGCTTTTCTGCAGCAGGAAAACCTGATTTTGCTAAAGCAATGTATGAAAAATTTAATGATAGCTTAGCTCAGATTGTGCCGGTTAAAGCAGGAGTTTTTGGGGCTGATATGCAAGTTGAGTTGATAAATGATGGCCCTGTCACTATTATTTTAGATACGAAAGAAGCTAGAAAAAATGCCTAAAAGACTGCAAAAAAGTAGCGTAAAAAAACGGGTTCCTGTTCGCTCTGTCAGTAAAATAAAAACTTATCAGTCCTCAGAAAAACCTGACCAAGTTGGTGAAATTTGGCAAAATAATATTATTGGCTCACTTGATAACGGTTATTCAAAAGAGCAGGCTAGAAAACAACAAAGTCAAAACCTGACTGAACGTCAGAAACGAAAAATTGAGGAAATGCAAAGCAATCCGGAGATGATTCAAGCGCGTGAAGAACTTAAAGAAGAGTTTCTCAATACGCATCCACAATATGCCAAGATGACGAGTGAAGAATTGCAAGAATCAATGACTCATCATGCTTTAGAAGATGAGAAGCTTAGAAAACAAAAGCTCCGTCATCACATTGAAGCATTTGCTGACGGAATTATTGCGGTCATCATTACTATTATGCTCCTTGAAATTCCTGTCCCTTCTGGTAATCAAGGTTATTGGGAGTTCATCAGTTCAGTTGGAATCTTCCTAGTAAGTTTTGTTGTTACAGCTAATTTTTGGTTCAATCGTCACAAGATTTTTGCTCTGACAGAGGAAATTACGGAAAAAATCATTGTTCAAGATTTTATCTTTATTGGTTTGCTTTCACTAATTCCGCTGTTGACCAAATGGATTATGGTTGCTCCAACATCATTTAGTGCCCTGAATTTTGGTCTGGTTTTGATTGTGATTTTACTTCAGCAGGAGCTTTTAAGTTATTCAATTACTAAAGATCATTTTCATAAAATGCCTAAATCTTTTAAATTCTGGCGTCGTGTTTGGTTAATCAGGCTATTTTCAACTATTCTAATGAATGTTGTTATCATGATTATTGCCATTATTTTTCCATTTTATGGACATTGGCTCTTTGTTATTGTTCCCATTTTTAACTTTTTGTTCCGCATGGTTAATGACCGCAATCAGGAGGAAGAAGTTTATGCTGCTACACGTTCTATCGGTGTTCCTTATTTGAAAGAAGGTTAATAATGACTGTAAAAAATATTATTTTTGATTTAGGTGGTGTAATTTTAGACTTAGGTTTTGAACGAATGGTCAATTCCTTTGAGAACTTAGGAATAAAAGATTTTTCTGCTTATTTTAATCCGCAAAAGCAAGTCGATTTTTTTGAGAAATTAGAATTAGGTCTTATTTCTCCCGAAATTTTTTATGACAAGTTTAGAGAAGCAACAAATAGCCAACTGACAGATGAAATAATTGAAGAAAATTGGAATTTAATTCTAAAAGATTTCCAAAAAGAACGAATGGATTTACTGACAGAGCTGTCAGCAGATTTTTCACTCTATCTTTTTTCAAATACGAATGCTATTCACGCTAAGTGTTTTGAGCAACGTTGTATCGAAGAAATGGGTCAGCCTCTATCAACTTATTTTAGAAAAACTTATTATTCACATGACTTGCATTTAAGAAAGCCAACAGTTGAAAGTTTTCAAGAGGTTCTTCGTCAGTCAAATTTAAAGGCTGATGAAACTTTATTTATTGATGACAATGCGGATAATATCTTGGGCGCACAAGCAGCAGGTTTGAAAACTTATCATCTAAAGGCGCCAAAAGTACTGACAGAACTCAATTTCCAAGAAATAATTTACTGACAAGTCTGTCAGTAATTTTTTTTTGGAAAAAATATTTTTATACTGCATAAAGTTAGTTCTTGACAATTATCAGACAATTCGGTAAAATACAGTTTATTGAAATTATTTAGTTACAAATTCAGAAAAATGAGGATTTATTATGGGATTTATGAGAAAAGCTGATTTTGAGCTTTATCGAGATGCAGATAAACACTATAATCAGGTGTTAACCACACGTGATTTTCTTGCACTAGGTGTTGGAACAATTATTTCGACTTCTATTTTTACTTTACCAGGTCAGGTCGCTGCTCAATTTGCAGGCCCAGGTGTTGTCTTTTCTTACCTGCTTGCTGCATTGGTCGCTGGTTTTGTTGCCTTGGCTTATGCTGAAATGTCAACAGTGATGCCATTTGCGGGTTCAGCCTATTCTTGGATTTCAGTCTTATTTGGCGAAGGTTTTGGTTGGATTGCTGGTTGGGCTTTGCTTGCGGAATATTTTATTGCCGTTGCCTTTGTTGGTTCAGGCTTCTCAGCAAATCTGCAACAATTGCTAGCGCCACTCGGTTTCCATCTCCCAAAAGTATTGGCCAATCCATTTGGTACAGACGGTGGAGTTGTCGATATTATTTCACTTTTAGTCATTTTACTCTCGGCAATTATTGTCTTTCGTGGGGCATCTGATGCTGGACGAATCAGTCAAATTCTTGTTGTGCTTAAAGTAGCGGCTGTCATTGCTTTCATCATTGTTGGGATTACGGTCATTAAGCCAGCAAATTACCATCCATTTATTCCACCACACAATCCCAAAACAGGTTTTGGTGGCTTCTCGGGAATCTGGTCTGGGGTATCAATGATTTTCTTGGCCTATATCGGTTTTGATTCAATTGCAGCCAATTCAGCGGAAGCTAAAAACCCCCAAAAAACAATGCCACGTGGAATTATTGGGTCGCTTCTAATTGCTGTTGTTCTATTTGCAGCAGTAACCTTGGTACTTGTAGGGATGCATCCTTACTCAGCCTATGCAGGAAATGCAGCGCCAGTTGGTTGGGCTCTTCAACAATCAGGTTATTCTGTTTTATCAGAAGTTGTAACAGCTATTGCACTTGCCGGAATGTTTATCGCCCTTTTGGGAATGGTTCTTGCAGGTTCACGTTTGCTTTATGCTTTTGGACGCGATGGACTTTTACCTAAAGGTTTGGGTAAAATGAATGCTCGAAATCTTCCAGCAAATGGTGTGTGGACCTTAGCCATTGTTGCTATTATCATCGGGGCATTCTTCCCCTTTGCTTTCCTTGCTCAACTTATTTCAGCAGGAACTTTGATTGCTTTCATGTTTGTTACACTTGGAATCTATTCACTTCGTCGTCGTCAAGGAAAAGATTTGCCAGAAGCAACTTACAAAATGCCTTTCTATCCAGTTTTACCAGCTCTTGGTTTTATTGGTTCATTATTTGTATTTTGGGGATTGGATGTGCAAGCAAAACTTTATTCAGGAATTTGGTTCCTTATTGGAATTTTGATTTATTTTGCTTATGGAAATCGTCGAAGCAGAAAATCAGAAGAAAAATAAAAAGATATTATAAAAAATGGTTTCAAAATCTTTTGGAACCATTTTTTTGTCATCATTTTGGAGCGGACAAAAATTGCTAAAATTACTAAAATAAGTTAAAATAGGGAAGTTATCAGCAACTATGATATGAGGAGTAAATTACCCAAAAATGAAAGAATATGAAAAACAACATCGAATCTTTTATGTCTTTTTACGCAATCTTGTCGCTTTTTTACTTTTGATTTTGAATGGAAAAAGTAAATACTACAATGTTGACCGAATTCCTAAAGATGAAAATTATATATTAGTCGCCCCTCACCGAATGGCTTGGGAGCCAGTTTGGTTTGCTTTTGCAACTCGTCCTAAACAATTTATTTTCATGGCGAAAAAAGAATTGTTTAAAGGTTTTGGGGGGTGGTGGATTAAAATGTGTGGTGCCTTTCCAGTTGACCGCGAAAATCCAGGAACTAAGCCTTTAAAACATGCGGTTAAAATGCTTAAAGAATCAGATAAATCAATGATTATGTTTCCATCAGGAAGTCGTCATAGTGCAGAGATGAAAGGTGGGGTTGCGGTCATTGCTAAAATGGCAAAAGTCCGAATTGTACCTGCCGTCTATCAAGGGCCTTTGACGATGAAAGGTGTTTTCAAGCGTCAAAAAGTTTCAATAAATATTGGACATCCAATTGATATTTCAGATATTAAAAAAATGGATGAAGCAGGCATTGCCGAAGTTAACCGTCGAATGGAAGTTGCTTTTGCAGAACTTGATAAAGAATTGAACCCAGATTTTCATTATGAAGCAAAATAAAAAAACTCTAGCAAATTGATTTGCTAGGTTTTTTTTGACTTATTCTGAATCAAAAAGTCCTGCTTCTGTCAGATTGAAATCAGACAGAAAGCTCAAAATAATTGATTTTTCTTGTTCATTATATTTATCGAAAATTTGTCCAAGTCTAATATCCATGATTTTATGCATTTTATCGTGAATGGTCGCTACTTTTCGACCTTTGACTGTCAGGTGATAGAAAATTTTCTTTTTATCACTTTCAGATTGATAAGTAGTTAAAAACTGATATTTGATTAAATTTTGGACAGCACGAGTCACTCCGCCACGAGTGACGGATAATTTTGTGGCTAATTCAATACCGGTTAAATCTTCTTTGGTCAAAGCTGACAAAATGTGAAGGGCAACAACTGACAAAGTCAAAACTTCTTTTTCCAATTTATCATTATCTAATTGAGCTAAAATCCAGCTTCTTTCCTGAGAACGATTGTCAGTTGCATGTCGTAACTCATGCAATTCTTTTGAGATTTGTTGGTTTAGGTCTGCTGAGGTCATCTTATCCATGCTTACATTATACAATAAAAGGGAATTAGAAGGCTTTCCCAAAATTTTCTGCACTGGTAAATGCTTTTTCTTTTAATTCATCCGCACGTTCTGGGTAGCGAGCATATCCTTCTACGAAAAGTTGTTGACGGTTCTCGTCAGTAAGTCCTACCATTTTCATTGTTTGGTCAATATAAGCAGCACCTAAATCGTTAGCCATATGTGTTGGGTCTTGTTCATTATGATAAAATCCTCCGGCTGATTGAATATGAAGCGATTTTTTTCCTTCAAGTAAGCCAATCGGGCCATTTTCAGTATAACGGAAAAGTTTTCTAGGCACAGCAATAACATCAATATATTGTTTCAATTCAGCAGTGACAAAGCCGTTGTACATAGGGTTGACGAAAACATATTTGTCAGCTGATAGAAATTCTTCTAAATATTCTTCGTGTCGATGTAGTAAATTTTTATCATCAGCACTCAGTGTATCAGGAGCATATTTATTACGTTTCCAAGCAGCAAAAGTTTCATTATCAAGAGCTGGGACCTTTTCTGAAAATAAATCACGGATGATTATTTTATCTAAAGGATGAGACTCTTGATAAGATTTTTTGAATTCTTCTACTGTAGCAAGAGACCAGCTAAAGTCGTCAGTATGTGGGTGAGCTAAAATTATAAGTAAAGTTGTCATTTTTTTATTCTTCTTCCTTTTTTGTTGATAAGCAACATTATAAACTTAATTTTGTTGCTTGTCAACATGAAAACGAATTAAATTCGAATTATTTGTGGTATTTCAGTTTGTAAAAGCTATGTAAAAGTGTTACAATTAATGGTAATATCCACTTATTTTTGTGAAAGAGAAATTATGCCGAATATTATTAGAAAACTTGTCGAAAACGACAAAAAAGAGCTCAAAAAACTCAATAGAATGGCGCTTCAAGTTGAAAGTTTCGCTGATGAAATGGAACATTTGACTGATGAGCAATTGAAAGCCAAAACACCCGAATTAAAAGAACGTATTGCAAAAGGAGAAAGTCTTGATGATCTTCTCTATGAAGCATTTGCTGTCTGTCGTGAAGCAGCCCGCCGTGTGCTTGGCTTATACCCTTTCCACGTTCAAATTATGGGTGGGATTGTCTTACATAATGGTGACGTTCCCGAAATGCGTACTGGTGAAGGTAAAACTTTAACTGCGACAATGCCAGTTTATCTTAACGCTTTGTCAGGTAAAGGCGTTCACGTTGTTACTGTCAATGAATATTTGGCAACACGTGATATGACTGAAATGGGTGAACTTTACAGCTGGCTTGGATTGACTGTTGGTTTGAACTTGAATTCAAAATCACCAGAAGAAAAACGTGAAGCTTACAACTGTGACATCACTTATTCAACATCAGCTGAGCTTGGCTTTGATTATCTTCGTGATAACATGGTGACACGTGCCGAAGATATGGTTCAAAAGCCATTGAACTATGCTCTTGTTGATGAAGTTGACTCAATCTTGGTCGATGAAGCCAGAACACCTTTGATTATTTCTGGACAAGCTGAAAGTTCATCAGCACTTTACTATCGTGCTGACCAATTTACTAAGACATTAAAAGGTCAAAACTTGAATGTTGCTACTTCTGAATATGAAGAAGGCGACGATTACAAGATTGATTTACAATCAAAAACAATTTCCTTAACTGAAGAAGGAATTGATAAGGCCGAAAAATTCTTCCAAATCGAAAATCTTTATGATATGGAAAATGTTGCCTTAACTCACTTTGTAGATAATGCTTTACGTGCCAACTTTATCATGCTTCACGACATCGACTATATGGTTGATGAAAACCAAGAAGTTTTGATTATTGACCAATTTACTGGACGTACGATGCCTGGACGTCGCTATTCTGATGGTCTTCACCAAGCAATTGAAGCTAAAGAAGCTGTGCCAATTCAAGATGAATCAAAAACTATGGCTTCAATTACGATTCAAAACTACTTCCGGATGTATAAAAAACTGTCAGGGATGACAGGGACTGCTAAAACCGAAGAAGAAGAATTCCGTGAGATTTATAACATTCAAATCACACCAATTCCAACCAACCGTCCTGTTCAACGTTTAGATCATCCAGATTTACTTTACCCAACTTTGGAAGCTAAATTTAAAGCAGTTATTGATGATATTAAACGTCGTCATGCTGAAGGTCAACCAATATTGATTGGTACTGTTGCTGTCGAAACTTCCGAATTGATTTCTAAGAAATTGGTTGAAGCAAAAATTCCTCACGAAGTTTTGAATGCGAAAAATCACTTCCGTGAAGCACAAATCATCATGAATGCGGGTCAACAAGGAGCAGTAACGATTGCGACCAACATGGCCGGTCGTGGGACTGATATCAAGCTTGGGCCTGGTGTAATTGATCATGCAGACCCTGAATTCCGAGGTCTTGCTGTTATTGGTACTGAGCGTCATGAATCTCGTCGTATTGATAATCAATTACGTGGTCGTTCTGGACGTCAAGGTGACCCAGGGGTTTCACAATTCTATCTTTCTCTTGAAGATGAATTAATGAAACGTTTTGGTTCGGAACGTGTTTCAGCTTTCCTAGATAGAATGCGTATTTCTGGTGAAGATGCTGTCATCAAATCTGGCTTGATTACTCGTCAGATTGAAAGTTCACAAAAACGTGTCGAAGGAAATAACTACGATTCTCGTAAACAAGTCTTGCAATATGATGATGTCATCCGTGAGCAACGTGAAGTTATTTATGCACAACGTCAGGAAGTTATCTTGGCTACAGAAGATATGACTCCTGTTTTGATGGGCATGTTCAAGCGAACAATTGATCGTCAAGTGGATGGTCATGAACTTGCAGGAAGTCTTAAAGATGAAGAAAATGTCAAAAATCTCTTGCAAACATTGCACAATACAATGTTGCCAGAAGATGGCATTGAATTGTCTGAACTGACAGGCTTGTCAGTACAAGCAATGAAAGATTTGATTTTTGATAAAGTCAAAGCTCGTTATGCTTCACAAATGGAAAAATTATCTGACCCAGAACGTCAGTTGGAATTCCAACGTGCAGTTATCTTACGAGTTGTTGATAATAACTGGTCGGAACACATTGATGCGCTTGACCAAATGCGTCAATCAGTAGGACTTCGTGGTTATGCCCAAAATAACCCTATTGTTGAATATCAAGAAGAATCATATAAAATGTACAATAATATGATTGGTGCGATTGAATTTGAAGTGACTCGTTTGATGATGAAAGCTCAAATTCAACCACAAACGGCAATCCGTCAGGAAGCGCCAAGAATGACAACCACAGCTTCACAAGAAAATATTACAAATGTTGATACTGAACATTCTGTTAGTGAAGAAATTTCATTTGAAAATGTTGGTCGTAACGACCTTTGTCCTTGTGGTTCTGGTAAGAAGTTTAAAAATTGTCACGGACGTACACATATTGCCTAAAAGGCCAATTAATTTACTGACAGCTCTGTCAGTAAATTTTTTTATATTAATGGACGCAAATAAGTATAGAATTAAATAAATTTTTGATACAATAGATAAAATAACAAAGCGAAATACGAGGAATTGGAATGAGTTTTAAAGAAATAAGTCCTAAGATAAATATTGATGCGATTAAGATGTTGGGACATCTCAACAGTGAGCAACAAGAAAAAAAATTGCAACGGGATAAAGAACTTGAAGCAATTATAAAAGGTGAAGATGACCGTTTACTCTTGATTATTGGGCCATGTTCGTCAGACAATGAAGAAGCAGTTTTAGAATATGCTCGCCGTTTAGCTAAACTTCAAGAAGCAGTTAAAGATAAAATTTTTATGGTCATGCGTGTCTATACTGCAAAACCTCGTACAAATGGCGATGGCTATAAAGGATTGATTCACGAACCAGATGCTGATGGTCATACCGATTTAATCAATGGAATCAAAATGGTTCGTGACTTACATTACAAGGTCATCACTGAAACTGGTTTAACAACTGCTGATGAAATGCTTTACCCAGAAAATCTTCCAATGGTAGATGATTTGGTCAGCTACCATGCGATTGGTGCACGTTCTGTTGAAAATCAACAACACCGTTTTGTTGCTTCTGGGATTGATGTGCCAACTGGTTTGAAAAATCCAACATCAGGAAATTTGAAAGTGATGTTTAATGGAATTTACGCCGCTCAACAATCACAAGATTTCCTCTTTGGTCGTGCAGAAGTTCAAACATCAGGAAATCCTTTAGCACATGCGATTTTGCGTGGTGGACAAGATGAAAATGGAAAATACCATCCAAACTACTACACTGATAACTTGCTTGATACAATTGAAATTTATGAAAAAATGGGCTTGAAAAATCCTTTTATTGTCATTGATACAAACCATGATAACTCTGGTAAGAAATTTATGGAACAAATCCGTATTGTTCGTCAAACCTTAGTTAATCGTGACTGGGATGATAAAATTCGCCAAAATGTTCGTGGCTTCATGATTGAATCTTACCTAGAAGATGGTCGCCAAGATAAACCAGAAGTATTTGGTAAATCAATTACTGACCCATGTTTAGGTTGGGATAAAACAGAAGCACTTGTTCAAGAAATTTACGAAGCTGAAAACAAAAATAACTAAAAATGAAAGCTGTCAGAACTGACAGCTTTTTTTCAGCTCATTTTCTTCAGGGAAATAATATAAAAAATACTTATTTGATGATAAAAGAAATCAAAGTCTAGCAACCATTCAAAAGCAGCCATGAAAAAAATAATGAAAAATTAACAGCAGATATTGCAAACCCTTTCGTTTTGTGGTACAATTTCAAGAGTGATAGATATTTTAGATATCGTCAATAAAAATGAAAAAACATCTAAGGAGAACCATAAAAATGGCATCTAAAGAATTCCACATCGTTGCAGAAACTGGTATCCATGCACGTCCAGCTACATTGCTTGTGCAAACAGCTTCAAAATTCACATCAGAAATCACTTTGGAATACAAAGGTAAATCAGTAAACCTTAAATCAATCATGGGTGTTATGTCACTCGGTGTTGGTCAAGGCGCTGACGTTACTATTTCAGCTGAAGGTGCAGATGCTGACGATGCAATCTCAACAATCGCTGAAACAATGACTAAAGAAGGACTCGCAGAATAATCATGACAACTATGCTTAAAGGTATCGCCGCATCATCAGGTGTAGCAGTAGCTAAGGCATACTTGCTTGTCCAACCAGATTTGTCTTTTGAAACAAAGACAATTGCTGATACAGCTAATGAAGAAGCTCGCCTTGATGCAGCACTTGCTACATCTCAAAGCGAGCTTCAACTTATTAAGGACAAAGCAGTAACAACCCTTGGTGAAGAAGCAGCATCTGTATTTGACGCTCATATGATGGTCCTCGCTGACCCAGATATGACTGCTCAAATTAAAGCAGTAATCAACGACAAAAAAGTTAACGCTGAATCAGCCCTCAAAGAAGTAACTGATATGTTTATCGGTATCTTTGAAGGAATGACTGATAATGCTTATATGCAAGAACGTGCAGCTGATATTAAAGACGTTACAAAACGTGTTTTGGCTCACCTTCTTGGTGTTAAATTGCCAAGTCCAGCGCTTATCGATGAAGAAGTAATCATCGTAGCAGAAGACTTGACACCATCTGATACAGCTCAATTGGACAAGAAATTCGTTAAAGCCTTTGTTACTAACATTGGTGGACGTACTTCTCACTCTGCAATTATGGCTCGTACTTTGGAAATTCCTGCTGTTCTTGGAACAAATAATATTACTGAACTTGTTTCTGAAGGTCAACTTTTGGCTGTTTCAGGATTGACTGGTGAAGTAATTCTTGATCCATCTACTGAACAACAAAGCGAATTCCACAAAGCTGGTGAAGCTTATGCTGCTCAAAAAGCAGAATGGGCTGCTCTTAAAGACGCTGAAACTGTTACAGCTGACGGACGTCATTATGAGCTTGCTGCTAATATCGGAACACCTAAAGATGTTGAAGGTGTTAACGATAACGGTGCTGAAGCAATTGGTCTTTATCGTACAGAATTCTTGTACATGGATGCACAAGATTTCCCTACAGAAGATGACCAATACGAAGCATATAAAGCTGTACTTGAAGGAATGAACGGTAAACCAGTTGTTGTCCGTACAATGGACATCGGTGGTGACAAAACATTGCCTTACTTTGACCTTCCTAAAGAAATGAACCCATTCCTCGGATGGCGTGCACTTCGTATCAGCCTTTCAACAGCTGGTGACGGAATGTTCCGTACACAATTGCGTGCACTTTTGCGTGCTTCTGTACACGGACAACTTCGTATCATGTTCCCAATGGTTGCTCTCGTAACTGAGTTCCGTGCAGCTAAGAAGATTTATGACGAAGAAAAAGCAAAATTGATTGCTGAAGGTGTTCCAGTTGCAGATGGTATCGAAGTAGGTATCATGATTGAGATTCCAGCAGCAGCAATGCTTGCAGACCAATTTGCTAAGGAAGTTGATTTCTTCTCAATTGGTACAAACGACCTCATCCAATATACAATGGCTGCAGACCGTATGAATGAACAAGTTTCTTACCTTTACCAACCTTACAATCCATCAATCCTTCGTTTGATTAACAATGTAATCAAAGCAGCTCACGCTGAAGGTAAATGGGCTGGTATGTGTGGTGAAATGGCCGGCGACCAAACTGCTGTACCATTGCTTATGGGTATGGGGCTTGACGAATTCTCTATGTCAGCAACATCAGTACTCCAAACTCGTTCACTTATGAAACGTTTGGATTCTAAGAAAATGGAAGAATTGTCTAGCAAAGCTTTGAGCGAATGTGCAACAATGGAAGAAGTTATTGCCCTCGTTGAAGAATACACTAAATAATCTTTTCAATTGATTTGAATAAATGAATCCTGTCAGTTCTGACAGGATTTTTTGTAATCTATTTATCAACAACAAATTTACTGACAGAAAAACTTATCCACGTGGATAAGTTTTTTGTATTATTTTAATGTTAAAACGTACAATAATGATAAGTGGAGAGAAATGGCAAAATTAAATTTTTTGATTACTGGTTAGTTGGAGAAGTAGGTTACAGTCTCATTTTGATATTGATTTTACCTAGCCAAATTAATATTAATTTCTGGCTTATTTCGACGAGTAAGCAAACTAGCGGTTCAGTTTTTAATATTATTACCCTACCAATTTTGATGGCCTTGCCTAATCTAATTCAACGGGTGATGACCTCAAATTCTATTTATTGGACTAAACAAAAATATATTATTCTGATATTGAATTGTATTTTACTTTCAGTGACAACTTTTTGGTTGCTAACATTGCCTTTTGGTCAGTAAAAAAGTTACTGACAAAAAATCTGTCAGTAACTCATACATGCTTAAAATGGTAATCCTTTAGTGAATTTTCCAAGTTTTTGTTCAGTAACTTTTTCGATTTGGCTTAGCGCATCATTAACAGCATCAGTAACCATATCTTGTAAAGTTTCAGGATCTTCAGGATCAATCACATCAGGTTTGATGTCGAGAGATTTCAAAGTGCGGTCACCTGAAAATTCAACAGTTACAAGGTCTTGAGCAGATTTACCAACAAAAGTTGTATTGGCAATTTCTTCTTGTGAAACTTGCATTTGCTTTTGAAGTTTTTGTGCTTGTTTCATCATTGATTGCATATTCATCATGGAAATATTACCTCTTTTAGAAATTTTGTTGAAAGCCTTTCAACACCTCTCTATTTTACCATAAAAAAAGATAATAAAAAAATAGGAAAATAAAGGAGAGGCAAATGAAACGTATGTAAAGTCACTTTTTATTTACTGACAGAAGTAGAAAGGTTTGAGGAGCGTTCTGTCAGTAAAAAATGAGACAATAAAACTCAGCCTTAGCTGAGTTTTATTAGTGCGGTGGGCGGGACTTGAACCCGCACCAAGAAAATTCCCGACAGGATCCTTAATCCTGCGCGTCTGCCAATTCCGCCACCACCGCGAAAACAGTACCTAAATATAATACCATTTTCATTGTTCTATGTCAAGAATTAACTCGTAATTTACTGACAAGATTCATAGTAAATTATGGATTATAAGCTTTCATAAATTTTGAAATTGTTTGGCGGTAAAGTTCAGGATTTGTTTCAAATGATTTGGCGTGAGCAGCCCCTTTGATAACCAATAATTCTTTTGGCGTTCCTTTTTTGACAGCTTTATAATTTTCGTAAACCATCGAAGTAGGGACATAAGTATCATTACTTCCATGAATCAATAGAATAGGAAGTTTATCTTTTGTCAGTGCTTTTGTAGCACTAGCTTCTTGGAAAAACCAACCTTGTCGCAATTTACTTTCAAGAGAAACACTATAAACGAGTGGGAAAGGTGGAATATTATAACTTTCTTTTGCTTGATAAGTAATTTCATCCCAAGCGTTGGTATATCCACAATCTTCAATAATATTTTTTACTGACGAAGGCAAAGATTTTTCGCTGGAAGCCATCATTACTGTAGAAGCTCCCATGGACAGTCCATAAAGACTGATTTGACTCTCAGGATTCTTGTCAGTTAAATAGTTAGCCCAAGCAATGATATCAAATTTGTCATGATAACCAAAAGTGATGAATTTGCCTTCCGACTGACCGGCCCCACGATTATCTGGCATGAGCACATTATAACCTAATTCATGAAAAAGTTGACCATACTGACGCATAGCCGACTTATCTTGGCGAAAACCATGTACCACGATTACTGTATTATTAGTTTTGTGCTCGGCTGGAACATACCATGCATCAAGTTTCAGACCATCATTTTTAATTGACTCAGTACTTTTTGATAATTTATCGAATTTTTGTACTAAAGAATAATTAGGACTGCTACTTTTGACCTGACCAATCTGTTGATTATTTCGAACACAGGCAATTTGATAAAAATATAAAGTTGCTCCTAAATTAATAACTAAAAGAAGAGCAAAAAGGCCAATTATTACACGCCAGATTTGTTTTTTTCTAAATTTTTTCATGAATTTTATTATACATGAAATTCAATATAAAACCAAAATTAAAAGATTCTCTGTTTTAATAATAGATTTAATCATTCAACTCTAAAAAATAAATTTAGCTTTTTTAATAAAAGTGTGATAGAATGAAGAAAATAGAATAAATACTCCACCGGGAGTTAAATCGTACGAACGATTATTTGCATTTCAGTAGGTCTGAGAAGAAATGTAGATGGTCGTTCTTTTTTTAGCTGAGGAGGCAAAAATGACTTGGATTTATTTACTTATAGCAGGAACATTTGAAGTGGCTTGGGCAACAACAATGAAGTTGAGCCACGGCTTTTCAAATTTGAAGTTTACACTACTGACGATCATCGGAATGATTGCTAGCTTTGGTTTTCTTGCGCTAGCTCTAAAAAAATTACCTTTAGGGATTGCTTACCCAATTTGGACGGGGATCGGAGCCGTTGGCTCAATCTTAATCGGACTTATTCTATTCAAAGATAAAGTCCCACCATTAACTTGGCTTTTCATTGCCTGTTTAGTCGTGGGTATTATTGGAATAAAAGTAACAAGCGGTCACTAAAGATGATACAGTCTTTTAATTTTTTAGTATATAGATTTCATGATATAATAAGAGAATTGGTAAAAAATAAAAGAAATAGCAATAGAATAATCTATTTGCTATTTTTAATGAGGAGGAAAAAATGAAAAACAAAAAAAGCATGATGAATTTAGCAATTTCTAATCTCTTTTTAGTATTTTTGGGTGCAGGTTTAGTCATTCCTGTTTTGCCAACCCTTAAAGAACAAATGCACTTTTCAGGAACAACAATGGGAATGATGATTTCTATTTTTGCAATTGCTCAATTGGTTGCTTCACCAGTCGCTGGTGCTTTATCTGATAAAATTGGGCGCAAAAAACTCATTGCCATTGGAATGATTATTTTTTCTTTTTCTGAACTTTTATTTGGTTTAGCACAAGCGAAAACAGGTTTTTATATTTCGCGAGCGCTAGGGGGTGTCGCAGCTGCGATGCTCATGCCTTCAGTTACTGCTTACGTGGCTGATATGACCACAATTGCCGAACGTCCTAAAGCGATGGGACTTGTTTCAGCAGCAATCAGTGGTGGCTTTATTATTGGTCCTGGAGTGGGTGGTTTTATTGCCCATTTTGGAATACGTGTTCCTTTTTATGTTGCAGCAATTTTAGCTTTCCTTGGTTTTATTTTAACAATCACAATTTTAAGAGAACCAGAGCGCACAATTGAAAGTCATCAAGAAATCGAAAAAGTTTCATTTCTTGATATTCTCAAAAATCCATTATTTGGTTCACTCTTTATTATAATTTTGATTTCATCATTTGGTTTACAGGCCTTTGAGTCAATTTATAGTATCATGGCAAGTATTAACTTTGGTTTTAGTATGAGTGAAATTGCTTTGGTAATTACAGTGAGTGGAATTTTAGCTCTCTTTTTCCAACTTTTCTTATTTGATGCAATCGTCAATAAAATTGGTGAACTTGGCTTGATTCAATTAACTTTCTTTGCCAGTGCAATCTTCATTGCTGTTATTGCCTTTACAAAATCAAATTTAGTCGTTGCTCTTTCTACATTTGTTGTTTTTCTGGCCTTTGATTTATTTAGACCAGCTGTAACAACCTATCTTTCAAAGCATGCGGGCAATCGGCAAGGGGCAATTAATGGCTTGAACTCAGCCTTTACGAGTTTTGGAAATATTTTAGGGCCAATGGCCGCGGGTTATATGTTTGACCTTAACCATTTATTTCCATATTATATCTCTGCGATTATTCTACTGGGAACCGGATTTTTATCACTATTCTTAAACAGAAAAAATTTCAGTAAAATCTAAATAAAACTTTCAATTTTATTATATTTATAACTACTACCTTGCAAAAAGTGGTAGTTTTTTTCATAAACAAAAATTTTTTTGAATAAAAAAACCTCCTGATGTAATCTTATACAGTCAGGAGGAAAAGGAGTAAGCGTATTGGTCACTGGATTTTCTATAATTTTTTCAAATAGGGTAGAAAAATCCATTTATAAAAGGAGTCAAGGGGATTTGAACCCCTGCGCCGCTTTACACGGTTCGACGGATTTCGAGTCCGCTGCATTACCACTCTGCCATGGCTCCACTCCTTTATCTAAATTAATTATATCACAGTTGATTCTCTTCTTGAAATAATATGAAATTGCTAGAATGAAAATAAAACGCATATTTATACAAAAATGTTGACAAATGAATAAATATGCTGTACAATTGCATTTATATTAATTTGAAAGAAGAAAAATGATGGGAAACAAAAAAATTGTCTTGGCATATTCAGGTGGATTGGATACAAGTGTTGCTGTAAAATGGTTGACTGATAAAGGATTTGACGTCATTGCTGCCTGCATGGACGTTGGTGAAGGAAAAGACTTGAATTTTATTCATGATAAGGCGCTTCAAGTAGGGGCAGTGGAATCTGTTGTTTTGGATTGCAAGGAAGAATTCGCTAAAATATTTGTTGGAGCTGCACTCAAAGGAAATTTAATGTATGAAAATAAATATCCTTTAGTATCCGCTTTGAGTCGCCCTTTGATTGCTCAAAAATTAGTAGAAGTAGCCAAAGAAAAAGGGGCAACGGCTATTGCTCATGGTTGTACAGGAAAAGGAAATGACCAAGTGCGTTTTGAAGTAGCCATCCATTCTCTTGCGCCTGAGCTTGAAGTCATTGCTCCAGTTCGTGAGTGGCATTGGGCTCGTGAAGAAGAAATCGAATATGCCAATCAAAATGGTGTTCCTATTCCTGCTGATTTAGACAATCCCTACTCAATTGACATGAATTTATGGGGACGTGCGATTGAAGCTGGTGTTCTTGAAAATCCTTGGAATACTTGTCCAGAGGATGCTTTCTTTATGACTAATTCTGTGGAGGACGCTCCAAACGAAGCTGAATATATCGAGGTTGAGTTTAAAGAAGGATTACCAATCGCCTTAAATGGAAAAAGCTTAGAATTGCATGAAATCATTAAAGAAGTGAATATTATTGCAGGAAAACATGGAATTGGTCGGATTGACCATATTGAAAATCGCCTGGTTGGGATTAAATCCCGTGAATTTTATGAATGTCCTGCTGCCATTACTTTATTAAAAGCACATAAGGATTTGGAAGATTTAACTTTCGTTCGAGAACTTGCACATTTTAAACCAGTTCTTGAAAATGAATTAGCAAACTTGATTTACAATGGTTTGTGGTTCAATCCTGCTACTAAGGCTTTGATCGCTTATCTTGATGAAACTCAAAAAGTAGTTAACGGGATTGTAAAAATTAAATTATATAAAGGTTTAGCAACACCAGTGGGACGTAAATCAACTAATTCGCTTTACAGCGAAAAATTAGCAACATATACTGCTGCAGATGAGTTTGACCAAGCAGCGGCAGTTGGATTTATTAAATTGTGGGGTCTACCTACTCAAGTCAATGCTCAAGTAAATCTCAAATAATAGCTATAGGAAAATTTGGAAAGTAAGAGAATGGTAGAAAAACTTTGGGGAGGACGTTTTGAGGCGTCACTAGATAAACAAACGGAAGAATTTGGAGCATCAATTAAATTTGAGCAACGACTTGCTCCTTTTGATTTAAAAGGCTCATTAGCTCATGTAAAGATGTTGGGTGAAACAGGAATTATTACTACCGAGGAATCCCAAAAAATTGCCGAAGGTCTGAAAAAAGTAGAAGAAAAGCTTCTTAATGGCCAAATTGAATTCAAGATGGAAAATGAAGATATCCATATGAATATGGAATCTTATCTTCATCAAGAAATTGGTCCACTAGCTGGTAAATTGCATACGGCTCGCTCTAGAAATGATCAAGTGGCAACAGATATGCATCTATACCTCAAAAGTATCTTAGAGGCCGTTTTAGAAGCTTTAAAAGGGTTAAGAAAAACAATTGTAAAGCTCGCTGTAAACCAAATTGACACTATTATGCCTGGTTATACTCATTTACAACATGCACAACCGATTTCCTTTGGTCAATATCTAATGGCTTATTATCAAATGCTGACACGTGATTTTGAACGTTTTGAATTTAATGTTAAGCATACAGATATGAATCCTTTAGGAGCGGCAGCTCTAGCTGGGACAACGTTTCCGATTGATAGAATGTTGACGACAAAATTACTTGGTTTTGAGAAGGCTTATGATAATTCAATGGATGCGGTCAGTGACCGTGACTTTATTTTAGAATTTCTCTCAAATGCAAGTTTGTTAATGATGCACTTATCAAGATTTTGTGAGGAACTTTTACTATGGTCTAGTCATGAATTCAAATTTGTCAGTCTGTCTGATGCATATTCTACGGGTTCTTCTATTATGCCACAGAAGAAGAATCCAGATATGGCAGAATTAATCAGAGGAAAAACAGGCCGCGTTTATGGAAATCTTACAGCTTTATTGACTGTGATGAAAGGTTTACCTTTAGCTTATAACAAAGATTTGCAAGAAGATAAAGAAGGAATGTTTGATAGTGCTGATACTATAATAACTTCTTTAACAGTTATGAATGGGATGTTGTCAACTTTAACTGTAAACCGTGTAAACATGGAAAAATCAACTGAACAAGATTTTTCTAATGCGACAGAGTTGGCCGATTACCTTGCAGCAAAGGGCCTTCCTTTTAGAAAAGCTCATGAATTAGTTGGTCTCTTAGTATTAGATTGTATAAAAAAAGGAATTTACCTCCAAGATGTAAATTTACAAGATTATCAAATGCTATCTCCATTAATCAATGAAGATGTTTATGAAGTTTTAAAATCAAGAACGGCAGTTTCAAGAAGAAATTCTCTAGGTGGTACAGGATTTGAATCAGTTAAAAAACAAATAGAAGAAGCAAAAAAAGAACTTCAAATTTGAAGTTCTTTTTTTATAATTAGTTTTTTACAGCAAGTGATTTAGTATGTGTAAAGTAGTTTATTAAATTAAAGACAACCAGAATTGCTGAACTCACAAAGACATAACGATAGTCAATAAATCCAGCAATAGCTGAACCAAGTAAGGGACCTGCAAAAGCACCAATTGATTGAGCAGATTGATTATAAGAGAAAATTCGACCAGTAATAGCTTGAGGAGATTCTTTTGCTAAGATGGCTTGAACTGAAGGGAGAATTGCCGCATCAGAGACTCCGACAAGTAGTCTCATAACAATTAAAAACCAAACATTAGTTGTCATTGCTGTGATTGAGAAGACGATTAGTGAAAAGAAAAGTCCAAAACCAAGGATTTTTCTTTGACCAACTTTATCACCTAGACGACCTAAGAATGGAGCAGCCACTAATGTAACGATTCCTGGGGCAGCAGCGACAATTCCGGCCATGAAAGTAATGTTTCCTTGACCATGCATAAGTTCTTGGACATAGAGTGAAAGAACTGGATTAATCGATTGATTGGTCATTTGAGTAATGAGGGTTGCAAAAAACATGCCCCAAATAATGGCTGGGTGGGTAACAACTTCCCAAACTTGTTTATAGGAAAGCATGTTTTTCTTCTCAACGGGCTTAAATGTTTCTTTGACAAAAAATAAAGCAAGGAAAAAGACGAGAAACATAATGATTCCTGTGACGCTAAAAACGCGACGATAACCAGTTATATTAACAAGTATTCCGCCAATGATTGGACCGATAAGAGTTCCAGCAACAGATCCTGTTGTAAGGAGCGATAAGACGGCCCCTGATTTTTCCTTTGGTGCAGAACTGGCCATTAAGGCCATTGAATTAGAGACAAAACCAGAAAAGGCCCCAAGTAGCATGCGTAAAATAAGCAATTGCCAAGCAGCTGTAACAAAAGCCATTAATGAAATTGAAATTGCCATCCCAAGAGAAGCGCGTAAGAGCATCAATTTCCGACCTTTCTGGTCAGCTAATCTTCCCCAAAGGGGAGAAACGATTGCTAAAACAATAAAGGTGGATGAGAAGACCAAGCCTGACCAGATGTTTAATTCCGTTTTTGAGTAATGGCCAAGTGTACTGATGTAAAGTGATATAAAAGGGGCGATAAGACTTGAACCTATCCCCGTCATAAATGTCCCAAACCAAAGGACAATTAAATTTCGTTGCCATGATTCTTTCATGAATGAATGTCCTTATTTCTTGATATATTCATAATAATATTATAAAACTATTGTTCATAGTTTGTCAATGACGAATCATTGCTTGAAAAAGATTGAGAATAGTTTTATACTGATAGTAAGATAGTTTGAATCGACTATAAAAGTTCAAACTTCGAGTAAACTTTCGGCATCGAAAGTATTGAAAGGAATCCAATTATGGCAAGGATTGCATTGACTCGTGATAAAATCGTTCAAGCTACTATTGAACTAGCTGGTAAAATTGGTCTCTCTAATGTTAGTTTTCCGCGCTTAGCTGAGTATTTTGGAATTAAAGCTCCGTCACTTTATAATCATTTTAAAAATATGGAAGAAGTACGTGTGGCAACGGCAGTCTACCTCCAAAAAGAATTAAACTATGAACTAACTCATGCAATGGTGGGACTAACTCCTTTGGCAGCACTTAGGGCTTATGCTGAGAGTTATAAAAGATTCGCTGAAAAATATGAAGCAGTTTATGAACTGATTAATGTAATACACCAAACAAATAATGGGGAACTTGAATATTTGGCAAAAGAAAATATTCGTTTGGTTCGTCGAAGCTTGGAAAATTTTCATTTGTCAGAAGAAGAAAATTTTCATATCAGTCGGATGTTTCGCTCAACGCTTCATGGATTTATCACTTTAACACAATTAGGATATTTCCGTCAGTCTGGATCAATTTCTAAAGAAGAATCCTTTACTTACATGGTCGATCATCTGCTTAGTCGTCTAGATAATCCAGAAAATATTTAAAAATACCATGTTAAATACATGGTATTTTTAAATGCTAAATGTAACTGATAATCCCTTCGTTCTATATAGAACGTTTTCAAGTGATATAGTGACTTTTTAGCAAGTTTATGATAAAATTAATACGATAATTTCTAAAATGGGAGAGAGTGGCTTGGCTATAAAAAAAACATATCGCGTTAAACGCTCAAAGGATTTTGACCAAATTTTTTCAGCGAAACATAGCTTTGCCAATAAAAAATTTGTGGTCTATAAATTAAACACAAATCAACCTCATTTTCGTGTAGGTCTATCAGTAAGCAAAAAGCTTGGTCATGCGGTTTTACGTAATCGAATTAAACGTCTTTTACGCCATGCCATTGCTGAATTTAAGCCTTATTTGACGGATGAAGATTTTGTAATTATTGCACGTTCGGGTGTTGAAACACTCAGTTTTGAGGAAGTAAAGAAAAATCTAAAACACGTTTTGAAGTTGTCAAAAATCTATGTGGATGGAGAAAACGATTGAAAAAGAAATTTAGTTTGATCGCAATGGCAGGGGCGGCTCTTTTGTTGCTTACAGCTTGTGGAACAACAGCTGTGACAAGTAGTTCAACCAACCTTTGGGACCAAATTGTATATGGCTTTGCACAGGTTATTCGTTTCTTGTCATTTGGTGGTTTGACCGGAGTTGGTATTATTTTATTCACGATTGTTATTCGGGCAGCATTGCTTCCCTTGATGAATATCCAAATCAAATCTAGCCAACGTATGCAAGAAATTCAGCCAGAAATCAAAAAAATTCAGGCTAAATACCCAAGCAAAGATATGGAATCTCGTCGTTTGATGAACGAGGAAATTCAAAAACTTTATGCAGAAAATAAAGTCAACCCTTACATGGGTTGTTTACCACTAGTTGTTCAAATGCCAGTGCTATGGGCACTTTATCAAGCCTTGTCTCGTGTGGACTTTTTGAAACACGGAACTTTCCTATGGTTTGAAATTGGTGCTAAAGACCCTACTTTTATTTTGCCTATATTGGCTGCGGTCTTTACTTTCTTGAGTTCATACTTGATGATGAAATCTGCTCCAGAAAGAAATGCAATGACAACTTCAATGACTTATATCATGCCTATTTTCATCTTGATTATGGGGGTTAACTTTGCTGCTGGGATTGCACTCTACTGGGTAATCTCTAATGCTTTCCAAGTATTCCAAACAATGTTGTTGGCAAATCCATACAAAATTATTGCGGCGCGTGAAGCTAAGGTACAGGTCGAAAAAGACAAAATTAAAGCTCGCGAAAAAGCATTGAAGAAAGCAAGAAAAAAATAAAAAATACCATTGGCAGTTTTTATTTTAATTTGGAAGTTGTGCTAGAAATTGTCAATAGGCTTTATCATATGACAGGAGTAGTTTTATTATGGCTATTTTTACTGGTGAAACGGTCGAAGATGCAATCGAACGTGGCTTAAATCGCTTAAATGTTAAGCGTGAAAATGTTCATATTCATATTGAACAAAAAGAAAAAAAGGGTTTCTTAGGATTTGGAAAGAAACGGGCTCGGGTTAATATTGAGCCAATCCATGAAGAAACAGTGCGTAAAGCTGACCATTTAGCAGAACGTGGTGTGGATGATACAATTAATCTTGGTGTGCCTAAGTCACAATCTGCTATGGAAGCAACACTTGAATTAAGCCAAGTGGTTAAAGCTGTCCGTGCGGCTGAGAGAGAACAAAATGGTGAAATCACTGAAGAAGAGCGTAATGCGATTATTGAAGTGGCTAAAAAGACGGTTGTTCAAAATCGTCAAGGAACAGCAGACCTCTCTGATGTGGTTTCTGCTGTTAAAGAAGAAGTTGAAGCGAAGAAAGAAGTTTCAAACGAAGATGAAAAAATTGCTTCAAAAATTTCAAGCTATTTAACAACTATCACACAAGAAATGGGAATTGCAACGCGTGTTTCAGTTTCTCGTGACGGAAATTTAACAGTTTTCAATTTGACTTCTAATCATGATGCTTTGCTTATTGGCAAACATGGTAAAATTTTACAAAGTTTGCAAATTTTAGCAAAAGCTTACGCTAATAGTATTTTGAATACACGAATGAATATTGCTGTTAATGTGGGTGATTATCATGAAAAACGCAAAGCTTATATCGTAAGTCTTGCTCATCGTGCAGCTGAACGTGCGCGTGGCGGTGAAACTGTTTATATTAATGATTTACAGTCTAATGAACGTAAAATTGTTCACACTATTATTGGTCAGGAAAATGGTGTATCAAGTCATTCAGAAGGACAGGAATATAATCGCTATATTGTTGTGGCTAAAGAGATTTAGCCTTGACAAAAGACCTTTCATAGTGTAGAATTGTAAGGTATGCTTTTAATAGCAGTAAAAAGATGAAAGGAACACCGAAAAGGTGGAGCTACTTTCAACCAAAAGTGAAGTAGCCCAGGGACTTATATAAAATGAAACGTACTTACCAACCACACAAAAAATCTCGTAAGACTACTCACGGATTCCGTAGCCGTATGGCAACTAAAAACGGACGTCGTGTCCTTGCAGCTCGTCGTCGTAAAGGACGTGCTTCACTTACAGTTTAATTTGTAAATGAAATTGAAATCAGCTTATGGCTGATTTTTTTTATTTGATTATTCCTAAATAAGGCAGGAGTCGGCTGATGATTAAATATATTTTGTTAAACGGTTTCATTAATTGTGTTATAATGGTTTTATTAAATAATTAGTGAAATTTTTTCCTTTGTTGATTGAAGATAAGGTGAAATCTCACACTTAAAGGAGAGTTTTGTCGTGAAAAAATTCAAAATTGGTGAACTTGAAGCTTCTCAAATTATTTTAGGTTGTATGAGAATTAATGAAGAGGGAAAAGATCCGGTTGCTGTCATTGAAAAATCAGTGGAGCAAGGGATAAATTTCTTTGACCATGCTGATATCTATGGGGGTGGAGCTTGTGAATCGATTTTTGCAGATGCTCTAGAAAAATCGTCAGTAAAACGAGAAGATATTATTTTACAGTCAAAATGCGGAATTGTTCCTGGGAAAATGTTCGATTTTTCAAAAAAACATATTATTGAATCGGTTGAGGGGAGTTTATCTCGTTTAAAAACTGATTATTTGGATACTTTGCTCTTGCATCGTCCAGATACTTTAGTCGAACCTGAAGAAGTAGCTGAGGCTTTTTATGAATTGGAAAAAGCAGGAAAAGTACGTTATTTTGGGGTTTCTAATCAAAATCCTGGTCAAGTTGAACTGTTGAAAACAGCGGTGAAAGAGCCGTTGTTGTTTAATCAATTACAGTTTGGCTTAAAACATACGGGAATGATTGATGCTGGGATTCATGTAAATATGAGTGATGAAGGTTCTTTTGTTCATGATAATGGTATTTTAGAGTATTCTCGTATTAATAAGATGACTATTCAGGCTTGGTCACCTTTCCAATATGGTTTCTTTGAAGGCGTCTTTGTTGGAAATGAAAAATTCCCTGATTTGAATAAAAAATTGGAATTTTATGCAGAAAAATACAATTCTACTCCAACTGGAATTGCTGTCGCTTGGATTAATCGGCATCCTGCTAATATCCAAACAATTATTGGAACGATGACATTGAGCCGAATTGAAGAAATTGCGGCTGCTTCAGATATTGTCTTAGAACGTGCGGAATGGTACGACTTGTACATGGCAGCTGGAAATATTTTACCTTAAAATCATTGTAGTAAAGACTAGTTTTTAAAACTAGTCTTTTATTGAACTTATTTTTATAATTTATATCTTTGGAAATTTTTAACTTAAATTTAAAAGCCTTGATAGAAGGCTTTTATTTACTTTAATGGAGAAAACGGTTGAATTCAAGCAAAAAATAACGTATAATTAACATGTATCTAAGAAATTTTTAATGGGATATTTCTGTCAGTAAATAAAATGATTGTCTTCTAAAAATGTGGACATCAGTTGGCTGACGGGATGGAAATTATTGATTTTTAGTTTAATCTGGCTTTACAGATAAATTTAAAGGAGGTGTCTTATGAGTTTTACAGATGAAACAGTCCGTTTTGAATTTGGTGATTCGGACAAGAAAGAAATTGGCGAAACACTCGTTGATGTTTACAATGTGCTTGAGGCTAAGGGTTACAATCCTATCAATCAAATCGTGGGTTATGTTTTGTCGGGAGACCCTGCTTATATCCCTCGTCATGATGATGCGCGTAATAAAATTCGCCGTTTTGACCGAGATGATATTGTTGAGGAATTAATCAAGAATTATTTGAAAGATAATGGTGTCAATTTATAGTGTTTGCACGAATTTTAGGGCTTGATGTCGGAACAAAAACTGTGGGAGTTTCTGTCAGTGATTTACTTGGGATGACCGCTCAACCTGTTGAAACCATTAAGATTGACAGTGAAGCCGGTGAGCTTGGCTTTGAACGTTTGGGCGTTTTGATTAAAGAATACAAACCTGAAAAGGTAGTTCTTGGTCTTCCAAAACATATGAACGGTGATGAAGGGATTCGTGCCGAAGCATCACGGGATTATGGTACAAAATTAGCCAATGAATTCGGTTTGGAAGTCGCTTATCAAGATGAACGATTGACAACTGCGCAAGCTGAAAAAGTATTGATTGATGGTGGTGTGCGTCGTAAAGATCGCAAAAAATCGATTGATAAATTGGCTGCTGTTTTGATTTTACAAAATTATTTGGATGCTCATGCATTAAAATTATAATTTTTGGTTTACTGATGAAAGCTTTAGTTTATTTGTAAGTATAAAAATACTGACAAGTATTCGTAGGATTTTCTGTCAGTAAAAGTTGTCTATTTATTTTATTATGAATAGCAGAAAATTCCTCTAATTAAGGATGAAGAAAAGGAAATAAAATGACTCATACACATGATCACGAACATGACCATAATCATGAACCTGACTATATTACTTTGGTTGATGAAAATGGAAACGAAAGCTTGTTCCAAATTTTGATTACCATTGATGGACAAGAAGAATTTGGCAAAAACTATGTTGTTTTACAACCTACTGAGTTTGAAGAAGATGAACAAGGTCTTATCGATGTTTTGGCTTACTCATTTACTGAGAATGCTGACGGTACTGAGGGTGATTTGCAACCAATCCCTGAAGATGCTGAAGATGAATGGGATATGATTGAAGAAGTCTTCAATAGCTTTATGGATGAACAAGAAGATTAAAATAAAAAGCTGTCATTAACTGACGGCTTTTTATTTCTTTAAGAAACTTATGAGGGATATTGTAGCAAGCATAGCAACGCAAACTAAGCCGATAGGAGGCCAAAACCAAACGATAACAATAGAAAGAAAGTTGATGAGAAAAAGATTTCTACCTGAAAGACTGTGTGTGAGTTCTTTGTATTCTTTATCAGGATTTTCTTTGAGCAGCTCATGGTCCATAAGATGAAAAACAGCCGCCCAGAGAAAAATAACAATCAAATAGAAAAATTCAGGGAGAAACTCACTTGCATGTTTTCCGACCCAACCCGTGGTGAAGGGGAAAAATGACATAATGAATAGCCAGAGCGTATTCAATAAGAATATTCGAGGAGTAATATTTTTAATATCACGATAAAGTTGATGATGATTATACCATACGGTCATAATCATAAAAAAGCTCAAAGCATAAGCTAAAAGTGGGATGGTTAATTCTGCCAGAGCAGGCCAGCCACTTTTATCAGGGGTTTTAAATTCTAAAACCATAATCGTTGCAATGATGGCAATAATAGCATCTGTAAAAGCCAAAAATCTTTCTTTTTCCATGGAATTATTTTATCATAAATGTTAAGATTTGCTTACGCTTTTTTCAAAAAACAATAAAAAAGTTGCTGACTAATCTGTCAGTAACTTTTTTATTTATTTTTTAAATTTACGCTTTAAACCATTTTTAGCGACATCTTTAATGACTTTGTTACGTAAGCCTGGTTCATAGTTATCATAAATTGTTCCGTCAAAATTAATAATTTGAGCATTATGATTTTTGTCATCAAAAATAAATTTACTAATCATTTGAGCTGTTTCTTCAGGAGATTTTACAAACGGACTATCCCCAACTTTTGCACCGTTCAAATCTGTTGCAACTGCACCAGGCATAACAGCAAAGATTTGTTTTTTAGATTTATCTTTTTTGAATTGATGACCAAAAGCAAAGGTCATGGCATTTTGTGCGGCTTTTGAAGTGACATAAGCAAGTGGAATCTAATATTCTTGAGAAACAGGTACGGTGATGTTAATAATTTTAGCATTTTCTGTCAGTGAATGTGGAAGAAGTTCTTTGATCACAGCATGTGTTCCCAAAAAATTGGTTTTAATTGTTTCTTCTAAATCAGTTGTTGAATAATCAAAAGCTGATTTTTCCATATCAAGGTGCCCTTTATCTGAATGGATATTCCCAGAAATTCCAGCATTATTAATAAGTAAATCAATATCTGTTAGTGCTGACAAACTCGTCAATTGATTTAAGTCATCTAAATCTACTTTGACAAATTTGGCAGTAATTCCTTCGGCTTTCAGCTTTTCAACGGCTTCTTGTCCACGCGTTTCATTACGGGCTCCGACCAAGACTTCATAGCCGCGATGACCAAGGTTTTGAGCAAGTGCAAAACCAATTCCTTTATTTGCGCCAGTGATAAGTGTTTTCATGATTTTTCTCCTTTGAGTTTTAGTTGTCGCCTTTAGACATTTGTTGTTGGTCAATTAGATTGGAATTTAAAAACCAGTGACGGTGCCAATCTCCAGATAAAGCGGTAAAGGGAACAGGTTGTTGACCTGTTTTTTCTACTTTTTCTAGTAAATAATTTCGTAAAATCCAAGTGTCTTCGAGTGTTCTTTGTTTAAGATTAAATATTTTTTCAAGTTTTACTTCGCTAATTTTTAAATCATTAGCAATTTCAGATTTGCTAAGTCCTGTGAGTTCAAAATTTTTGCGGAGTTCTTTTTTGGTATTATGCATTTGAAGGGGATTAAGTGACATTTTTCTTCTCTAATCTTTCATTTTGGGAAAATAATTGCTGAGCATTTGTTGAGAAAGTAGTTTGGTGTTTTCGTCACTATTTACTTTTCCCATTTGGTGAAGTTGTTTAGCAAAACCAGCGTCAATCCGGTCTAAGCCATTTTCAAGCCCGGCTAAAGTTTCACTAATTAAGTCTGAAAGTGCCATGTTATTGGGTGCGTCAGTATTTGTATGGCTTTCGAGATTTGTTTCAGCAACTAATGGTGGAACTAATTCGATGACTTTTAAAGTCTTTTCAAAATATTTAGCTTGTTCTCGAAGCGCATCGGAGTAAAAATGAATCCCAGCTTTGGTCAAATTGTAAATAGGGTGTGCACCGTCAGCCAGATTTGATAATCCTGATGAAACATTAATGACTAGTCCATTATTTGCGACAAGGATTTTCAAAAATGCTTGTGTCACAGCAATTGTTCCTAATAAATTAATATGAATTTCTTCTGTCAGTACTTCCAGAGAATTGTCAGCTTGTTCAAATAAATTAATCGCACGCATAATTCCGGCACAGTTCATAATGACATCAAGTTGAGGGAAATTTTCTTTGATGAATTTGACTAATTGGGGGAGGGAGTCTTTGTCAGCAACATCACTGACAAATCCTGTAAAAGTTGGATTTTCATTTAAAATTTGATTAAGACGTTTTTCATTTCGGGCGGTAATGATGACTTTATTTCCTAATTCGGAAAACTTTTTAGCAAAACCAAGTCCGATTCCGCTTGTACCACCTGTGATTAAAATCGTATGTCCTGTAAATGTCATGATTTCTCCTTTTTATGAGGTTATTTTTTTTAACTTTTATAACCAACAAAATGAATTATAAACCAGAAAGTTATATTTGTCAAGAATTATAACTTGTGTTACAATTAATTTATGAATACACGTGAAAAGATATTAGGAAAAACAGAAGAATTTATCTTAGAGAATGGAATAGAGAAACTCACCATTTCAAAAATTGCTAAGGAACTCAATATTAGTCAACCAGCTATTTATAAGCACTTTAAAAGTAAAGATGAACTTTTAACGATACTTGCCCTTCGCTGGCTCAATGGTCAGACACTTGTAAAAATATTTCCTTTTGACACAAGCAAGTATGAACATCAAAAAGAGATTGTTCATGATTGGCTCTGGTCTGTCGCCATTGCCAAATATGAAGCACATCGAAAAACTCCAGAAATGTTTGCCTTATACACAACCTACATTGGAGAAAATTTAGAATTGGGACGTAAGCATATTTTAGAAATGGTTGAGAGTCTAAAGACGGCTGCTAAATTTGAAAGTGAAGAGGAAGCTGCTGCTTATATTCAAGCTTTTGTTTATTTTCATCACCCAAAAATTGCCCCACAGTGGGATGACCAATTTCAAAATCAATTTGAAAATCTCTGGACTTTGCTTGAACCGAATTTAAATGCCTTTTAAAGTTACTGACAGACTTTTTGGATTTCTGTCAGTAACTTTTACGATTTTGTCAGTAAAAAAACCTGTCAATTGACAGGTTTTTATTCTTTAATTCGGAAAACCATGGCAGTTCTAGGTTCAAGGATTAGATTTAAATGCCCTTTTGACCAACCAAAACTACTTCTTGGACCAAAACCACCAAATTTTTGGTCATCACTATCGAAGATAAGTTCTGGTTTTTCAGGAAATTGGAGTTGAAGCTCTTGTTCATAACTAGGATGGAAATTAAAGACGAAAAGAAGTTGCCCTTTTTTATAAGCTAGTAATTTATCCGAATTTTTTATCCAAAGTTGTTGGACAGGTTCTGGGCTTTCTAAAAACTTGTAATGTCGCTCTAGATTAATCATCGCTTGGTCAAATGCCAATAAATATTGGAAACGCAAATCTTTATTATCAGCTAAAGACCATTGTCTTCTAGCATGTTGGAAATCATCATGATTTTCTTGACGCGGAAAATCAAGCCATTCGGGGTGGCCAAATTCATTACCCATGAAATTTAAATAACCCTCACCAGCCAAACTAAAAGTAATTAGGCGAATTAATTTATGAAGTGCTATAGCACGGTCAATTTTTAGAGATTGACTATTAAGGTCCATTTTCCAATAAATCTCTTCATCAGCTAACCACATCATAATCGTTTTATCACCAACTAAAGCTTGGTCATGACTTTCAGAATAACCAATATTTTTTTCACCAGGACGTCGCGTCGTTAATTCCCACCAAAGGCTCAATAAGTCAAGACTATTATCCGTTTTTTCTTTCAATTGTTTAATCCAAAAATCAGGAATTCCCATTGATAAACGGTAATCGAAACCAATTCCACCACTTGAAATAGGTAGGGCCATTCCCGGCATGGCTGACATATCTTCAGCGATTGTTGTTGCTGATGGATTGAATAAATGTGTTAATTCATTTGCCAACATCAAATAAGTCACCGCTTCGATATCTGTATTGAGCGAAAAATATTTGCTGTAATCAGTAAATGCAGTCCCTAAACCATGATCATGATAAAGCATTGAAGTCACACCGTCAAAACGAAAACCGTCAAAATGATAGGTATCCAACCAAAATTTAAGATTTGAAAGTAGAAAATGAATCACTTCATCTTTGCCATAATTAAAAAGTTTTGTCTTCCAAGCTGGATGATTTCCTCGTTCGCCTTCATGAAAATACTGATTTTCTGTCCCATCAAAATAGTTGAGACCATCTTCGATATTTTTTACAGCATGTGAATGAACCACATCTAAAAGCACTCGCAAACCCATACCATGAGCTTGATCAATCAATTCCATCAAATCTTCTGGCTGACCAAAGCGACTAGAAATTGCAAAGAAATTGGAAACTTGATAACCAAAACTAGCATAGAGCGGATGTTCCATAATTGCCATCAGTTGAATAGTATTGTAACCGGCCTTTTTAATTCTTGGTAAGACATCGCGCGTGAATTCTTTATAAGAATTAATTTTATATTCTTCAGTTGAAATACCAATATGTGCTTCATAAATCAAAGGAGCTTCTTTTAACTGAGGGGCTTTATTCTTCCAATCATATTTTGGTTGAACAATCACTCCATCCAATTCATGGCGCTCATTGGGGACAGCAAACATAATATAAGAGGGAACACGATAAACTGTTTCACCAGACGGTAAAAGCAGCTTAACCTTCACCTTAGAACCCACAGGTAGCATACCCGGAATTGAAATTTCCCAAGTCCCACCATAGGCCTGTTTCAACTCAAAATTGTTTTCCCAATTATTGAAATCTCCAACCAACCAAGCTCTTTTAGCATTTGGTGCCCATTCGCGAAAAGTCCAGTGTTTACTTTCTTGTTGAAAGCCAAAATACTTATAACCATTAGCAAAATCAACAAGCGAACCATCAGTTCCTAAAAGCCGTTTTTTTGTTCGAGCAAATTCAAAAAGCCGTAAAGACAAATCTTCTTTGAAAGGTTCCAAATAAGGGTCGTAATCCAAAATATTTAGAGGCATAAGCTATTCTCCTTTTTACTGAAAATCATTTCTAGCTCTATTTTATCACTTTTGCAAAGGTTTTCACAACGAAATTCCCATATAAAATAAAAAATATTTACTGACAGAATGGGTCAGTAAATATTTTTATTCATCATTAAAACCAAACCAAGGGTCTTCCTCACCTTCGAGTGCTTCTTGACCAAAAGAAACTGTTTCTGGAATTTTGGGAGCATTAAAAATTTGCGAAGGAGTTGCTACATTTTCTGTCAGTAAATTTTTTTGGTCAGCAACTTTTTCGTCATTAAAAAGATGAGCTTCTAGGCTTTGAATATAATCATAAAACTCTGTCAGTAAATCATGATAAGCCTTTAATTCACTTGTTTTATTTAAATTTTTATAATTAGCCTGAAACTCTCCCCAACGTTCAGCAATGTGCTTACTTTTCATAAAATCATTATAATCCATATTTGTTCCTCGTTCCTTTCTCTTTATTATACATTATTATCCTTAATGCTTAAGCGGTAATATTTATTATTTAAAATAAGACTCAATTTAGAGGTGTAATGTAAAAATAATAAAACGAATGTGAAACTTTCCCCTTTTAAAAAAGCATTATCTTGTTTTTTTGTTATAAAAGTCGATTTAGACTCAAATTTTTAATTTTTATCGGTCTTTTTTTATTAATCATTTAAATATTTATGAAATATTAAAAAAAGGGGCTAATGGCTTTATGGAGCCATTATGTTGCAAAAAGGCTATATTAGGAACTAACAAAAATATAAATAAAAGTAAGACAATAGAATTTAATGTACGAAATTTATTACACATTTGTATTGTATTATGCTATAATGTCCTAGAATCAGCAATTTTTATAAGAAAATGTAATTAATAAAATACATCGCTTACAAAACTGATTTAAAATCAAAAGGAGGACATTATGAAAAGTAGAAAAAAAGTTATTTCTATAATTTTAGGTTTAATGCTGCTTTTACAATATGTTATTACCCCAGTTGGAGCAATTGCAGGAGCAATAAATGAAGAAACAAATGATTCGGATATAACATTAAGTCAATTTAAAATAGATGAATCCGAAAGTAATGCTGATTTAATGACATTTGATTTAAGTCTCAAGATTAATCAGTCAATATTGAAAAGTAAAACAACTATTATTGAATTAGATAAATCAATTAAAATTAATGAACCAAATGAGGCTAACAGACAGAAGTCAACAGCATCTTATACTGCTGACGAAAATAGATTGACAATAGACCTTAATTCACTAAATACAAGCGAAGTGAAAGTCAATTTTTCAATCTCTAAAGAACTTTTGAAAAACTTTGAGCGATTAACAGCCAAATTAAATGATAGCCAGGTTGATGTATTGTTGCCAAAAACGAGTTCAACTTCAGAAACTCCAAGTCAGTCAACTTCCACTGTGACTCAAAATACTGTTACACCTGAAATCAAAGAAAAAGAAAGCACTACGACTAAACATTCAGAGCAAGCTATAAAAACTGTGGAAAGTCAAGATATTCGTAAACTTCTAGAAGACTCAGGAATTTCACCAGCGACTATTATCGACTCAGCTAAGGTCATATATCTTGATAAAGAAGGAAAACCTTATCCAGATCAAACAGATGTTCCGATAGATGCAGAAGTTCAAATCGATTATACCTGGAGTATTCCAGAAGATATTTTACCATTGAAATCAGGAGATTACTTTGATTTTAAACTTCCTGATGGTGTAACAATTGAGCAAGCGACATCGTCACTGGGAGATTATGGAACCTATACAATTAATGCAGATGGAACCGTTCGTTTCGTCTTCAATGAAAAAGTTGAAACCTATCATGATATTAATGGTACCTTTCATTATGATGCACATTTCGATAAGACAATTGTTCCAGGAGAAGTTGTAGTTGATACACCAACGGAGGAAAATTTTCCCCCTTCAGAAATTCATGTTCGGCCAACCTATGACCAAGCAATTGATAAATCAGGACATTTCGATAAAACTCCAAATCCTAGTAAAGTGATTTGGGAAATAAATATTAACCGTCCATTAAATACAATGGAAAATGCTACACTTACCGATCCAATGCCAGAAGGAACAACTTATGAATCCGTCGAAATTTACCCTGAGACAGTTGGAAAAAATGGAGAAATCATTTCCATTGATAAAGAACATCCTTTAGTAAAAGGTACAGATTATACTGTTGATTCAAATGGAAAAATTACTTTTATTGGTAAATATGCTACCACCGATCAAGCGTTCAATGTTGTCTATACAACAACTATCGATGAAAGTAGTTTTCCGGAAAAAGAGGGATCTGTAAGTTTTAAAAATACAGCGACATTAAATGATGGAAAAACAGATACCAATGCAAGTGCCTCTGTTACTGCGCAATATAAAGGGCCAATTAAAAAAAATGGACCATTTACAACAGGGAACGATCAAATTTATAATTGGAATATAGAATACAATTATAATGAAAAAAATCATAAAGCAGGGTCATTTATTGAAGATACCATGAGTGATGCCATCGAGCTGGTGAACGGAAGTGTTAAACTTTATAAAATTACTTTTGATAGTAACGGAAAAGAAATTAAAGGTGCTCAATTAAAAGAAGGGGAAGATTATAAACTTGTACAAGACCCTGATAATCCTCAAAAATTTAAAATTGAGTTTATTACTGATATCGATTATGCAGTAAAAGTTGAATATCAAACGAAGGTTAAAGATATCGTAGATGGAAATGTTACCATTGATAACTCAGTAACAACTGATACGGGAGATAACAGCGAGTCAGGTGGTAATGCAACTCAACAAGGAATCGTTAAAAATATTGATGGAGCTATTGATTACGAGAATAGAGAAATTCCATGGAAAATAGATATTAATAGTGCAGGCTATTGGATGGAAAACTGGTCACTTGAAGACAAAATGTCTGAAGGTTTGACTTTCCTTGAAAATACTTTCCAAATTATTGATAAAACTGCTGGAAATAAAGTACTCTCCCCAACAGAATATACACTGATAAAAACAACAGCAGGCTTTTCAGTTTCCTTTAATTCCCCACTTAAGGAGGGGACAGATCATAAATATCAAATTAAATACAAAACAAAATTTGATACTAGTGTGATTGATAATGGGTCTGGTCATGAAGGAGATATCAAATTTGTAAATGATGCTTCAATGACTTGGAAGGATAAAAATGGAGGAGATCATACTAATAATGATCATAAAGAATTTAAACCAATACCTCCGTTCCAATATAATGGACAAAAATCTGGTTCATATAATGCAACCAGCAAAAAAATTACCTGGACAATTGCAGCAAATTTCAATCAACAAGAATTAAGCAATGCCTCAATAACTGATCCAATCTCTGATGATCAAAACTATGTTTCTGGAAGTGCTAAAGTATATGAAGCTACGATTAATAAAAATGGTACTTATACTTTAGGTGCTGAAGTTACTTCAGATATGGGAATAAAAATAGTAGAAAGCAAAGGAAGTGTTAAGGTAGAACTACCAGATGGAAGCACAAAAGCCTATGTTCTAATATTTGAAACAAGTCTAGAAGGTAACCTCATCAATCAGAAGGAGTACAAAAACAAAGCGACATTTACAAATAAGGACATTTCACATGATTTAAGTGCTAGCGTTACTCCAGCACATCAAGGAGAATTCGTAACGAAAGATGGTTCACAGTCAAGTACAGATTCTAATTATGTAAATTGGAAACTTACAGTAAACGCCTCGCAATCTACCTTAAAAAATGTTGAAGTCACTGATAATCCTTCCTCAAATCAGTATATTGTAGCAAAAGATATTCTTATTTATGGAACAAGTATTGATGCTTCTGGTAATATTACTGAGAACAAAAATATTATTCTTGAACAAGGCAAAGATTATTCTGTTGATATCCAAACTGACAATTCTACAGGGGCTCAAACAGTTAAAATTAAATTTTTATCAGAAATTAACACAGCATATGTTGTAGAATATCGTGCATTAATTACTTCTGACAAAGCTAATGATGTGGTAACTAATCAAGCCCATATTACTGGAGACAACGAGAAAACAATAGAACAAGATGTTGAAAAAGATGTACCCGTAACTAATCATAACGGAAGTGCAAACGGATCAAAAGGTTCAGTTACTTTGGAAAAAGTTGGTCCCGGCAAAGCAAAACTTGCGGGAGCTCATCTTCAACTTTGGTCTATCGGTACAGATGGTAAAAAAGATAAACTAATTCGTGAAGGAGATACCGACAAAAATGGTGATTTAAAACTTGGGAATTTGCGTGTTACTGATTATCTTCTTATTGAAACTAAGGCCCCAACAGGGTATACACTTGATGAAGAACTAGTCAAAGGTAAGAAAATAACAGTTGCAAAAGACGGAGAAGTTTCTAATTTCCCAATTCAAGACGTTGAAAATGAACCAACGAAAGTAATCTTGAAAAAAGTAGGACTGACCATTGAAAATGGTAAAGAGGTAAAAAATCCACTTCAAGGTGCAGAATTTAAAGTACTAGACAGCAACGGTCAAGTTGTTTCAGGTTACGAAAAACTTACTTCTGACAGTTCTGGAAATGTAACGATTGAAAAACTAACACCTGGTAAATATTCACTTGTTGAAACCAAAGCCCCAGCGGGTTATATTTTGGACCCAACCCCAATTGACTTTGAACTTAAAGCCAATGAAGAAGGAATCATCCCAGATATCAACTTGGAAAAAGTTAACTATCAGGGTTCAGCACAACTCATTAAACATAACAGTAATGGTCAAGCTTTATCAGGTGCGATTTTCAAAGTTATTGATAAAGATGGTAATACAATCCAAACTAATTTAAGCTCTGATAAAGATGGTAAAGTTACGGCTACTGGTTTATCCCCTGGAGATTATTCCTTTGTTGAAACCAAAGCTCCAACAGGATATATTTTAAATACAATACCAGTTCATTTTACAATTTCAGCTGAAGAAGAAGGTCAACCACAAATGGTTATTGCCTCGGATAATTTTATCAATTATCAAGGTTCAGCCGAATTAATTAAGCAAGATAACGAAGGTCAGCCACTTTCTGGTGCAGTTTTTAAAGTTGTTGATAAAGCTGGCAAGACAATCCAAGCTAATTTAACTTCTGGTAAAGATGGTAAAGTGGTAGTTGATGGATTATCCCCCGGAGAATATTCCTTTGTTGAAATCAAAGCTCCAACAGGTTATATTCTAAATACAATACCAGTTCATTTTACAATTTTAGCTGAAGAAGAAGGTCAGCCTAGTCTAATAATTGCTTCGGATAATTTCGTTAACTATCAAGGTTCAGCACAATTAATCAAAAAAGATAGTGAAGGTCAACCCCTTGCGGGCGCTATCTTCAAAGTAGTTGATAAAAATGGAAAAACAGTCAAAGAAGGCTTGACTTCCGACAAAGATGGTAAAGTAAGTATTGATGATTTAGCCCCCGGAGAATATTCTTTTGTTGAAACACAGGCTCCGACAGGTTATATTTTAAATACTATTCCTACCCATTTTACAATCTTAGCTGAGAGTGAAGGACAACCTCAACTGGTTGTCGCTTCAGATAACTTTATTAATTATCAAGGGTCAGCTGAATTGATTAAGCATGATATCAACGGTCAAGCTTTAGAAGGTGCAATCTTTAAAGTGATTGATGCAGATGGAAAAACCATAAAAGAAGGTTTAACTTCTGATGAAACTGGTAAAGTATTAATTGAAGGTTTGGTTCCAGGTGACTATTCATTTGTTGAGACTAAAGCCCCTGAAGGATATATTTTGAATACTCTGCCAGTTAACTTTAGCATCTCAGGTGAAGAAGAAGGCAAAGTAAAAGTAGTCATGGCTTCAGATAACTTTATTAATTATCAAGGATCAGCTGAGTTGATTAAACATGACAGTCAAGGTCAAGCTTTAGAAGGTGCAATCTTTAAAGTTGTTGATTCAAAAGGAAAAATAATCAAAGAAGATTTGGCTTCCGATAAAACTGGTAAAGTATTAATTGACAATTTGGCACCAGGAGATTATTCATTTGTTGAGACAAAAGCTCCAAGCGGCTATATCTTGAATACTTCAAAAGTTGATTTTACTATTTCAACAAAAGAAG
>NZ_JACVUQ010000008.1:0-106734 GCF_016516525.1 Lactococcus sp. S64
CAAACCGTTACCTATATCTATACTAAAAATCCAATCGAAATAAAAACTGGATCAGTAACTATTAAGTATGTTGATACAAACGGAAATTCCATTTCTGATGTAATTACAAAATCTGGAAATGTAGGGTCTTCTTTTGATAGTGAACAAAAAATTATTTTGGGCTACACTTTTAAAGAAGTTCAAGGAAATAAAAGTGGACTATTTTCAACTACTCCTCAAACCGTTACCTATATCTATACTAAAAATCCAATCGAAATAAAAACTGGAACAGTGACTATTAAGTATATTGATACAAATGGAAATTCCATTTCTGACGAAATTACAAAATCTGGAAATGTAGGGTCTTTATACACTAGCGAACAAAAGAAAATTTTAGGATATAATTTCAAGGAAATTAAAGGAATTGCGGAGGGACAATTTACAATTGAATCCCAAACTGTAACCTACGTTTATACAAAGATTTCAACTCCTACAATAATCAAAACTTCTGTAATTCCACCTAAAACTTTATCAGTAAAAACCCTACCAAAAGAATCTTTACCCGAAACTGGCGATAAATTTTTTGGCTTCACTTTACTTTCAGGAAGTCTTCTAATTCTCGTTAGCACTACCCTTTATCTATTGAAATCTAGAAAATATAAATAATAAAAAAGAGAAGTTATTAGTAACTTCTTTTTTTATTTTGTTTAAAATAATCTTTTATATTGACATATCGTATTTTTTCGATATAATAGTTTTATGGAAAATGTGGAAACTTTTAAAACCCTATCAAATGAATATCGATTGAAGATTCTTACTTTACTTAAAGAACCAAAAAAACATTTCTACAACGAAACTAAAGTAGATGAAGTTGAAACGGGTGTTTGTGTAGGTGAAATCCAAAAATTACTGAACTTAACTCAGTCTACTACTTCTCATTATTTATCTATGTTAGAAAAAGACAATTTATTAATTGCTACTCGCATTGGTAAATGGACCTATTATCGTCGAAATGAGGAGATGATTTCCGATTTTAAAAATTTCATATTAGAAGAGTTATAATTAACTTTCTTTTTACTTCTTCATATCGATATTTCTCGAATTATAGTTTTAATAATCTACTTTCCAAATATAATAATAACAGGATAAAAATATGCCAAATCAATTAACTGATCATGTTACCTTACGTCATGGGGCAACTTTAAACAACCGTATTGTAATGTCTCCAATGCAAACTCATTCTGGTTTAAAAGGTGGTTTCGCTTCTGATGATACTATTCAATATTACTCTGCCCGTTCACAAGCGGCAGGTATGTTAATTACAGAATTCCATTATGTAAGTGAAAATGGTGGACCAGCATATGTGCCAGGATATCCTGAACAATTAGGAGCTTATTCTGACGCTCATCTTGAAGGACTACGAAAAACTGCACAGGCTCTAAAAAAAGATGGAAATAAAGCTATTCTTCAAATTCATCATGCTGGGCGAGCCGCTGTAGGACGTCATGTTAATGGATTAGATGTGGTGGCTCCTTCTGCTATCGATTTTTCTTTCTTAGATTACCCTGTTCGTGAACTCACACTAACAGAGATTGATGATATTATTCTTGATTTTGGTAAAGCCACAAAACGGGCAATTGATGCCGGCTTTGACGGTGTTGAAATTCATGGTGCCAATCATTATTTAATTCAACAATTTTTCTCAAAACTTTCTAATCTTCGCACAGATAAATGGGGTGGTTCACTGGAAAATCGAATGGCCTTTCCGCTAGCTGTTGTTAAAGAAGTAAAAGCAATCGTTGATGAATATGCTCCTAAAGACTTTATCATTGGTTACCGTATTTCTCCTGAAGAACTTCATGGAAAAAATGTTGGCTATGATTATAAAGAAGCTCTCTCACTTATCTCTGAAGTAATTAAATATGAACTTGATTATATCCATCTTTCATTATGGGCAGGATACAATTCTAAACCTGAAAATAGCGAAAAATCTTATGCTGAACTTTTTAGAGAAATCTTAGATGATAAAACAAAACTTCTTATTGTCGGTGGTATTTTTGGGGAGGATACAGCGACTGATGCGATTGAAAACTATGCTGATTTAATTGCTGTTGCTCGTGGAACTTTGATTGACCCTAACTTTGCTAAAAAAGTTACTGAAGGAAAAGGGGACACAATTCTTCATAAGATTAGTCCGGAAACAGTTGAGTATTCTCACTTAACTCCTGGATTACTTGAAGCCTTTAGCCGTGAAGATTCTCTTGGCTTACCTCCTTTACCCGGAGGCGAATCAATCAGGACTTTGCATACAGGAAAGTACGATATATAATTATTTCCTCACAGAAATTTCTGTGGGGATTTTTAAATATCTAGTAGCAATTTTTTTACTTCCTTTGTTTACAATTTTGGAAGATAGCATCAAAAACACTGAATCCTCTGGTATTTTTGAATTACATTTAACTTTTTGTTAGAATAGAGGACATAAGAAAGGAGTATTAATATGTTCTCATTAAGAAAACCAATTGCTTCTCTAAAAGAAATTATTCTCAAAAGCATTTGGTTCGGATTTATTTCAGGTATGATTTCTGGAATGGTTAAAATTGGTTGGGAAGCAATTCTTCCGCCACGAACTATTGCTCGTAATTTAACCAACCCTCCACAACATATGATGGAACAGTTTGGTGTGCCATCTTCTCTCACCCACTCATACATTTTATATTCTCAAGATCAAAAAGTATTTTGGTTCTCTTTGATTCTTCACTTTAGTTTTTCAATTTTCTTTGCTGCATTATTTATTTTTATAGCGCAATACTGGAAAGCTATCACTTTATGGCAAGGTGCTGCTTATGGTATTGTAATATGGATTATCTGGCATATTATCTTAATGCCAGCTATGGGAACAGTTCCTGCTCCTTGGAACCAACCTTTCGACGAACACTTTTCTGAGTTCTTTGGACATATTGTTTGGGCCTGGGCCATTGCAGCGTGCACCTACTATTTAATAGCTAAAGATAAAAAAGGACACTTAGAAAATATTTAATATAGTAGAAGGATTATTCCTTCTTTTTTATTTTTTTTAGTTCTTTTTCAGAAAAATATTGCCCTGTTTATCTCTAAAAGGATTGGATTAACAGATATTTTATCAAAATATCATAAACCTGATTTTAAATTTCAATCTAAGGGCAAATACTTTATTACCTATTAATTTTCTCGTATATTGCAAATACTTTGTTTTTGTGTTAAACTGAACTTGGAATTTCGTTGTGATTGTTATAGTCCCTTTCGTTAAAAAAAGAAAGGAGAATGTATTATGATGACATACACTAACAAAAATAAATTTTTTGAGTATAGTATTCAACTTGATACTTCAAAAAATGTGTTTCAAGCTTTTTTGGCTAACAAACCTCAAATTTTTGGTATTGGTAATACAATTGAAGAAGCAACACACAATTTAGAAAAAATAGTATAGGAGAATAAGTCAATGGATGAACATCCCTCACCGTAAAAGTATCTACTTTAGGATATAGAGTAGGTGCTTTTTTTGTTGTCAAATTTTTTCAAATACACTTTTAAGCTACCTATTTTTATCCATTGTTTATATTCCTTAAAAAATTTTTATTCATGTTATACTTATTTAAATAGCTTTATTAGGCTTGTCAATCTATCTAAATTTTGGAGGTTTCTCTTTTGAAAAAACTTTTTACCGCACCTATGAGCAAATCAGCAGTTCCTCTATCACTGATTTTACTATTAGCTGGGTTTTTAGCATTATCTTTTGGGCTGCCAGTTATTGCTCCTTTTTCCTTAGCTATTGCTGGATTTATCAGCCTTTACATTCTTTTTGGAAAAAAGGGAATTTCTTACACTTTTTCTAAACCTCAAAAAATAGTGAGTACTTATTTTGCTGGACTTATAGGTGCTTATATCTTTGCTGGAGTTGGCATTCTAATTACTAAAATACTATTAGGAAGTTCTCCAAATTCTAATCCAGTAGCAGATGGAATGACTATTTTTGGACTTCTTAAGACAATTCCTATGCTTTTAGGGGAAGAGTTAATTACAATAATTTTACTTATAATTATCGCAAATTTATTAGGTGGAACACGCAAAGCTTTAATTGTTGCGGTTATCATATCCACTTTAATATTCGGATTTCTACATTTACCTACTTACGACTGGAATTTTGCCCAAGTTATTTTTATTATTGCAGCCGCGAGAATTCCCTTTACCCTTGCCTCTTTAAGGAGCGACTCCTTGTATACAGGTTTACTTATTCATATTACCTATGATTGGATTATTTTTATCCTCGTAATCCTATCACATCACTAATTCATTCTGTGATTGCCCTTCTAATTGTAAATATTTTATTAAGTAATTAAGATAAATAGCTCCTATGATAGGGGCTATTTATCTTAATTACTTAATAAAACCATTTGAAGTCTTAATATTAGGCAGAGGACCAGTAGTTGTATTACCGCTTGTCCCAATATATGTATTTCCATTCGTTGAAGTATCTTCTTGTGCTTCAGCTTCTGGATTCTGGACTGTATAGTCACTTTGATAAAGATAGTCACCATTTGTATGGAAGGAATATCCATTGTTATCAGTCTCATTTTTATGATCTAATTCGAGAGAGACTCTTAATTTATGACTGACAAATTTGATACTATCTTTATAGAGTTCTACCATACTTCTTCCTTGGTTACTGAAAGTTCTCCAATCAAAAGTTAATTGTTGTTTAGAGTAATTACTAAAAGTTAAAGCGTTAGAAATAAGCTCTTTAATATCTTTTGGTGTGATATCAGTCTGAATATTATCATCTAAAGAATCAATAATAGAATATAAATTAGTGAAAGAAGTCATTGATTTTAACTTTTCCTCAACTGCTGAAATTACCTTTTGTTGCCTGAAACCTCTCATAATATCTGTATCTACATGTCGTTCTCTAGCATATGAAAGAGCCTTGGCACCATCTAAGTGTTGCTTACCTGAATTAAACTTTATAGACTCAATACCACTTTCATCAGTACCCATAAATGACTTTTCAACATCAATATCAATTCCACCTATAGCATCAATAAGCTTAATAAATGAATTGAAATTAAAAACACAATAATGATCAATAGGAATATTAAAAGTTTTTTCTACCGTGTTAACTGAAGCCGAAGGTCCTCCATAAGTATAGGCAGCTTCTATCCGTTGCATACCTTTGTATGATTTTGAATCAATTTGAACAAAACTATCGCGAGGGATACTACAAAAAGTTGTCGTTTTTGTTTTTTTGTTAATTGTAATAATCATCATCGCATCCGTTCGCGTCGTTCCCAAATTTCTCTCTTGAGTATTATCTAAACCCATGATCAAAAATGACTCTGTATCTTTATGTTTCTCAGATTTATAGTTATTATCAACTTTATGATAACCCTTGTCTAATATATTATTTAAGCGATGATTGGCCATAGCGATATACCCGAATACTCCAACTGCTATTATTATTACTAGAGATATGAGAAATCCGACCATTTTTTTTATTTTATTATTTCTTTTTCTCCTATGTGGAATCATATTAATGTTTCTTCCTTTCTTTTACCTACTAAAAATTTTTATTAACCTTAAGTTCTGTCATGACTACCATCTCATTAGTAATTTCTTCAACAATACTTGAGATACTACTTATAGTTCTTTGATTTCTTGGGATATCAATGTTGTAAACTTTCGCAATCCTCCCTGGATTTGAATCTAACAATATAATCCTATCAGACATCTGCACTGCTTGTTCTATATCGTGCGTAATCATTACAATTGATTTTGTGACAATTTGTTGACTTAACCACATACTTATTAGTTGATCTGACAGCTGTTTGGATGTTACAACATCTAAAGCAGAAAAAGGTTCATCAAGTAATAATAATGTAGGTTCTGCGGCTAAAGCTCTAGCAAATCCTACTCTTTGTTTCATTCCGCCAGAAATTTCTCTTGGATATGATTTTTCATTGCCCTCTAGCCCAATCATTTTTATTAGTTTTTTTACTCTATCATTAATTTCATTTTTAGATATTTTCAAATTATTATCTATGCCAAATGAAACATTTTTATAAACATTTAACCATGGGAATAGAGCAAAATTCTGAAAAACCATACTAATGTTTGGATCCGGTTCTTTAATCTTTTTTCCTTCAAAGATGATTTCTCCATGACTTGGATGAACAAGACCAGCTAAACTTCTCAATAATGTCGATTTCCCTGCTCCTGATTGTCCAATAAGACTTACAAATTCTCCTTCCTTTACGGTAAAGTTTATGTCTTTCAGAACTTGTATATATTTCTTTGATCTTTCTACTCCATAATCTTTGCAGAGTGAAGTTACTTTTATTAAATTTTTCTTTTCCATTCTTATTTCCTCCCTTTTTAATAATGGAATTTTTCTCTAGCATATTTGTAAAGTGGTTGCCAAACGAATATAATACACAATCCTACTACAGCACACATCGCCAAAGTACCAAGTGCTGATTTATCTTTAATTCCATCATTCACAGCAATATATTGCCCTAAGCCAGTAACATTTATTGTTTCTTTACCCCACTGTAGGCTTTCCGCTGCTATATCTGCATTCCATGCTGCTCCCGCAGCATTTATGATAGCTGTTATCAAGTACGGAAACATTGATGGAATGAGATAGCGAGTCCACCACTTAAACTTGGATAATGGAAAAATTTTTGTGACTTCTTTTATATCATCTGGTATTGCTAAATACCCAGCAATAACATTGAAAAAGTAATACCATTGACAACCAACCATGATTAGCGGCAAAATCCACCACTCAAGTTGCTTATACCCTAAACTAATAAAAATTACTATGAATGGAGTATATACGTTTGAAGGAATCGATCCAACAACTTGTCCAATTGGTTGGATAAAGCTTAAACGTCTTTTGTTACTTGCAACCCAAACCCCAAGAGGTGTAAAAATCGCTGCTGCTATAAGCATTGCTAATACTACCCTCAATGTAGTTAAAAGCATTAAGTGAGGGATTATTGAAAAATCTTCATGAGGTAAGAATCTATAAAGTTTAATAGCAGAGATAACAACCGCATACCCTAAAAGGATATACCAAATGATTGAAATATATTTCTTAACTTTTCCTAGATATTTAAAAATAAGATTTATCCTAAGAATATACCAAACTCTAGGTAACTTAAAAATCCAGAAATCTTTTATTTTTTGAATCCATTTCATTAATATTTTTCCAAAATTAGATGCTTTTACTAAATTGTATACAATTGATTTTGGAGGATTACCTTGAGTTGTTCCTTCATCATAACGATAATAATAAGTAGCTTTAACCAAAGGTTGAAAAACTAAGAAATTTAGTATGACGACATTAATAATTAAAGCAATAACAGCGAAACCACAAGCTTTAAAGTCTGCGCGATCTAATGCAACTTGAATATAAGAGCCAATTCCTGGCAAAATTAAAGTTTCAGACTTAGGGATTGCGACGGTAACCTGTTCACTTGCAACAATGGCAAACCATGCTGCTGACTGAGATATGACAAGATTCCATAGTAGGCCTGGAATTGAATATACAAATTCAAGACGCCAAAATTTTTCCCAAGCACTATATCGAAATTGTGATGTTACTTCTTTCAAATCTTTGGGAACTACTTCCATTATTTGGTAAAGTGACAACATGATGTTCCATGCTTGTCCAGTAAATACTGCAAAAATGGCAAGCGCTTCAGCTCCCATTACATTACCTGGATATAATCCAAGTAAAAATGCAGTAGTGAATGTCATGAAACCTAATAAAGGAACTGATTCTAAGAAATTGACCATCGGCAAAATAATTCTTCTTGCAGTTTTAAACTTAATTGCCAATACACCACAAATAACAGAGAATAAAATTGACCACATCATTCCTACAATCATGCGAAACATTGTTCGCATTGAAAAATACGCAAGGTTTCCAATAGATAAAAAATCGTGCATTTTCTTGACATCATCCACTGAACTTTGAGAAGGTAACGATGAAAGGGGTTGGTTAATAGTTATTTGTGTCACAATAAGAATAAATGCAAACAAACAAATAATACCAATTAAAATAAAATCACCCATAATAGATTTTACTTTTGGTTGTTTTGTATCAAGATATTTTCTTCTTGACATAAAAAGCCTCCTTTTCATATAAAGGGAGGCTCTCAAAATCAATAGATTATTAGTCTATTTAATCACGACATTTGAGTTTTGGCTTTCTGAGACGTAAGAAATGATATTTCTAGTTATCTTGGAAAAGCCTTGATTCGACTAGTCCTGCTTTACCCATTATTGTCTCTCGACAGTTTTGAGCGATAACCTATGTTCTTCAGAGTAACCTCACCTAATATGATTAGTTTTTATTTACTACAAAAAAAGTATAGCACTAGCTATACTTTTTGTCAAATTAAAACGGGTAACCTACTTAAATTCTTTTTATTTCAAATTTTAAATAAATTATTTTGAAAAATACTTTTTTTAAACTAAATCGGGTACAATCCGTGTTCCTGCCCCACTTTTAACAAAGTTTTCCACATTTTCAAGTGAAGTAATCGTGGCTTGCTTACCAGTATTTTCGACAAAAGCGACAGCTGCTGCCACTTTTGGTTTCATAGAACCTGCCGCAAAATAACCTTCCTCTAGATATTGACGCATTTCGCTAACTGGTACAACTCCTAACGCTTTTTGGTTGGGTTTACCAAAATTTAAAAAGACATCACCGACAGAGGTAAAAATAACTAGTTCATCAGCATCAACAAGTTCTGCTAATTTTGCTGCCGAAAAATCTTTGTCAATTACCGCTTCAACTCCTTGATATCCCTTATTTTTTTCAATAACAGGAATTCCTCCGCCACCAGATACTGTAACCAAAGCTGATGATTCTAACAATGGTTTAATTGCGTTAGCTTCAACAATTTTGAGAGGTAAAGGTGAAGGAACTACTCTTCGGTAACCTCGTCCAGAATCCTCAATCAATTTCCAATCAGGATATTGAGTCTGAATATTTTTAGCCTCTTCTTGGCTATAAAAAGGTCCAATAGGTTTTGTCGGATTTTTAAAAGCCTCATCATTAGCATCAACTACTGTTCTTGTCACTACAGAAACAAATGGAACATCAGACATTCCATTATTAGCAAGAGCTTCTGTAAAAGCTTGTGCCATCCAATAACCGATTTGCCCTTGAGTCATAGCAACAGCTGTATCAAGTGGCATTGCCGGATTTTTAACTGAATTACTTTCAAGTTGTTGCAAAAGTAAATTACCAACTTGGGGGCCATTTCCATGAGTGACGACCATTTCAACATCATTGTCTTTTATTAAAGGCATTAATTGTTCGGCAGTCTTATTAAGTGCCATAGATTGTGCTTGCGCTGTAGGGTCGCTAGTTAAAATAGCATTCCCCCCTAGAGCAACTACAATACGTTTTGCCATTTTCTGTTAAATCCTCTCTACTCCTTATTTGGCTTTAGGTTGTTGTTGAGTAATACAATGGATATTTCCTCCACCATAAACTACTTCAACAGTGTTCACGCCAACTATTTCGCGGTCTGGAAACATCTCTTGAACTTGTTTTAATGCTAGAGCATCATTTTCATCACCGTATTGTGGTACGATAACTCCTTTGTTTGTAATCAAGAAATTCATATATGAAGCAATACAAATATCTCCGTCTTCACGTGGCATTGTTCCTTCAACTGTATCAATTCTAAATTGTTTTTTAATCGTTACATTTTTAGCTGGACAAGTCAATTTATGAACTTTGAGTTGACGTCCTTTAGCATCTGTCATTTGGCTCAAGCGTTTATAGGCATCTTGTGCTGCTTCATAAAAAGGTGACTTCTCATCCTCAGTATAAATGCATGCAACTTCCCCTGGTGCTACGAAGCAAGCAACATCATCCACGTGACCATTTGTTTCTTCTGGGTCAATTCCATCCCCAAGCCAAAGAATTTTTTCAGCATTCAAATGTTCTTTAAGTTTATTTTCAATGTCCTCTTTGCTCATGTGAGGATTGCGTCCTTCAGATAAAAGGCACATTTCAGTAGTCAAAACTGTTCCTTGACCGTCAACATGGAACGAACCTCCTTCAAGAACAAAATCATCTGTCCGATAAGAGTCAACACGTTCTAATTCACAAACTTTTTGTGCCACTAGATCATCTTGATCCCAAGGAAAATATAGACCATCAACAAGTCCACCCCAAGCGTTAAAAGTCCAGTCATTTGCTCGAAGTTCGCCCTTATCATTAATTACAAAACTTGGCCCACAGTCACGAACCCACGAGTCGTTGTTAGAAACTTCAAGCACACGAACGTCAGCGGGTAATTGATATCGAGCATTTTGATATTGGGATTGTGAAACTAACATTGTTACTGGTGTAAATCTACTAATTGCTTTAGCAACATTAGTAAAGGCAATCTGAACAGGTTTTGCTCCATCACGCCAGTTATCTGGACGTTCGGGCCAGATCATAAAAATTTGATCTTGAGCTTCAAATTCACCAGGCATCCGAAAACCATCTTCTTTTGGTGTTGTACCAATAATACGTTTTGCCATTTTTTCTCTCCTATTTTTTTATTTTTTTAAATTTAATAATTAATTCACCAATCACAATAAAAATAATTGCGCCAATTGTAATCGGTAATTGTTCTGTTAATGATGCCTTATCATATTGCAAGGGTATGGCTGTAAAAATTAATGATATGATAATAATAATCATTGGTAAGGCCATATATACTTTCAAGATTCCGTCACTACCACTCACTTTAAATGGACGTGGAGTCTCAGGGTCAATCTTGCGCAATTTATAAAAAGCAGGGAAGACCGGAATATAACTCAATAAAAATAGTACTAAATTTAGTGAGAAGAATGACCAGAACAAATCTTGGTTGGGTAATAATGGGGCAATCACAACAATAAATGTCGCTACAATCCCATTCATCAAAGCTGCCCCCCAAGAAATTCCATTAGAAGCATGTCTTTTTGAGAAGAATTTAGGCATATCACCATTATCAGCAGCATAACTAGCAATATTATTAACCCCTTGTGACCAAGAAACCATATTACCCACTAAAGTCAGCATAAACAAGAAAGCGATTAAACTAATGAACCAACCTGTCGGTGTACCCAGCATCACTTGGAAACTATCTACCAATCCCGAACTTGTCGATAATTTATCGGTTGGAATAGCAACACCGATCCCAAAGGCCGAAAACATATAAATCGCTGCAATTACGATCCCACCAATGATGATTGATTGTGGGATTTGTTTCTTAGGATTTTCCATACTGTCAGCAAAAGTACAAATGACTTCAAACCCCAGTAAGTTAAAAATGATTACTGAGATAAATGATAGACTATGCAAATCAAAACTTGGAAGTAATGATGCTAAAGTATAATGATTTGCTACTCCCTTAGTCAAAGCTGAATAAACTCCTAAGCCTCCTAATGCTAATGCTAAGAATACCTTAATTACTGCGCCGCCATTTAAAATCCAAACGCTATCACTTACTGGATATAAACTAATCAAAACAATAACCCAGATGAAAATTAATTCAATTAATAGTGAAATACCTGTATTTAATTGAAAGCCAAACATTGTATGCAATAAATCAGGACAAAGTACAGCAAGTGAAGCCATCCATAATGGGAAGTTTACCCAATAAAACCACGAAGCACGCGCTCCCCAACGATGACCAAAGGCTTTTGTAATCCAATCATACAGCCCACCCTCACCAGTATAAGTTGTTCCAAGTTCAGATGTAATTAGACCATAAGGTAAGAGAAAAGCAACGATGAGAACAATCCACCAAAAGAACTGCGAGTTACCAATAGCAGCAACCGGTGCTGCTGCTTCGGCAACAAAAACAACACAAATGACAGAAAGAATAGCACTAAACAGACTAAATTTTTTCTTTCCATTTTCCATAAATGATACACTTTCTTATTTGGCTAAGTAAGCCTCTAACTCAGCCTTAGCTTTGGCTTGTGCTTTCAAATCATAAGGATTTTTTTCAGCATAATCGGACATCAACCAAACAAGGAGGGCACGAATTGAAGTCAAGCGATTTTCGGCTTCGTCAAAACAAATTGAGTTTGGACCATCAATAACCGCATCAACAACTTCTTCACCTCTTGAAGCTGGAAGACAATGCATAAATTTTGTATGTGCTCCTGCTTTTGCCATCATCTCAGGTGTCACTTGATATTTAGGGAAGAAAATTGCTAGACGTTCTTCTTCTGATAGTTCTGCATCATACAAACCGTACCAAACATCTGTATAAAGGAAATCTGCACCAACAATTGATTCTTCATCGTCTGTTACTTCATAAGTACCACCAGAAACCTCACAATTTGCAGCTAATTTTGCTTGATGTTCTTCATTAAGTTGGTAGCCTTTAGGGCCAAAATGAACAAAGTGCATTCCCATTTTAGTTGCGATTAAACCTAATGAGAAACAAACTTGAGTCGCATCACCGACAAAGACAACTTTACAATCTTCTAATTTTTTACCAGCTGGTAAATGTTCAATCATTGTAGTCAAATCACCGACTTCTTGTGTTGGATGATTATAGTCTGACATCCCGTTAAGAACTGGAATGGTTGTATGTTTTGCAAGGTTATTAACTGATTCATGACGATCAACACGCGCCATGATGATATCAAGCAATCTAGAAAGAACTGTGCTTGTATCTTCTATTGTTTCATGACCACCGAGTTGAATTTGACCAGGTGCTAAATATTCTGCATGTCCTCCTAATTGAGTCATAGCTGTTTCAAAGGAAACACGAGTACGAGTTGATGTTTGTTGGAAAATCATTCCTAGTGATTTGTTTTTAAGAAGTGGTGGATAGTAGCCATTTTTAATTGCCGCTTTGATTTTTAAGCCCAATGTTACAATATCAAGAATTTCTTCTTTAGTGTACTCTTCTGTTGTGATGAAATCACGTTTGTTTGTTGTTACCATTTCTTTATTCCTCCTGAATAAAATAGTTATTTGACTTCCCTCTTGGGAACGTTTTCAGTATATCAAGAGCAAAAATATAAAACAATCAACTCTAGGATTTAATCTTTTATAAAAGCCGAAAACCCTTTGATATCAAAGGGTTAAGTAAAAAGGTTTAGTAAGGTTTAGAACTATTTTAACCGCTTTCTTAATTAAAATAAAAATAAACTCCATTAAAAAATGGAGTTTTAGGATTATTGAGTAAGCTCTGATTTTTCAAACGCTTCCCAGACTTCGCAAACTTCTGAACGTTTTTCAACTTGGAGTTTTATAAAAATATTGTGAGTGTGGGTTTTGACTGTTCCTAGAGAAAGATATAATTGATTGGCTATTTCTTGATTGTGTTTACGTTGAAGGAGAAGTTCAAGAATTTCTCCTTCCCGTTGAGTGATTCCATATTTATCCATAAATCTTTCAAAGTAATATTCATCTTCTTCAAAATTACTTACAGAATCATTAGTCTCATTTTTTTCATTTCTAATATCAATGACCGCTACTTCTTCGTTGCCTTTTTGATAATTGGTTAGAAAATATTTAATGGCAATAAGGCAAAGTGAGATATGAAAAATATCTTCTGAAACATTTCTATTATGGATTTTAAGCATATTTGTATGATAAATATCTCTAAAATAAATAATAAAAGTATCTTCTACCACTATAGCTAATCCAAAAAATATTGCTAGGCTTCCAATTAATTTTACATATTTTCCTAAACTGCTTTTAGGAATCATTTTTCGATTATGAATTAATAAATAAATTCCAAGATAGACCGTTAGTAATTGGCTTGGAAAATAATAGAGCCAGACCTTTAGCGCTGAATTTGCCATAAAAGGCACAACAATAAGCCATAAAGCAAAAACAATATAAATACCATATTGATAAGTTGTTATTTTTTCTTCAAATAATTCGGTCACTAATTTTAAGGCAATACCAAAAGTTGCCAAATAATAAATGGTTTCAATGATTGGATTAACCATAAATTGCCGATTATAGTCATTTGCAAATATTTGAAAGGTTTCGGACATGGTCACTATTAAACCGTTTAAAATAAGAAGCAAAAAATAAAGACTTACCAATAAATAATTTTTTTCTCGCTCTTTTAGATACAAGCTTAGAGAAAGTGACATCACGACTGTGTATAAAATTGTCAAAAAAGTAGTATAAATATAATTAAACATCATTGGATTAGACCTACTTATCTTATTATCATACTCATATCATATCATAAAAATACAAATTTATAATTTATTTATAAGCCATTAATCAATAACTAAAGAAAAAAATTGTCATCATTTTTTTCATATGAATATTTAAAATTAAAAATTACTAACAAAACTGTTAGTAATTTTCTCTTTATTGACCAAGAAGTTCTTGGGCTTTCGCTTTGTATTTTGTCATATCAATTGAAAGTCCTAGACCTCCATACATATCATAGGCATTCTCCCAGTCATTGTTAGCTGGAATTGTTGTTGATTTTATACCATTTTTCATATCCAGAAGAGCTGTAATTCCTTTAGTTAAGAAAAATGAATTTGGAATATTCGTCATTGTAACTGCTCTTGTTGTTCCCAACGCACTTGAAGCAGTAAACAATGAGAGTGGATTTTTCATTTTAGACATTACTGTTTCTAAAACTTGTTGTTGACGTTTTACTCGTCCATAATCTCCCTCATCATCATGACGGAATCGGGCATAATTCAAGAGCATTCGTCCATCCATTTTTTGAGTTCCTGGTTTAATCATCATAAATGTTCCACCACCATCAGGATAACCTAAAGCGGCTGCTTCTTCAGCTGTCAAGTCTTTGTCACTTGAAACTTTTCCTTCTGTTGCAGCTAAATCATCGGGAACAGGTACGGCAGAAAGATTCTCACCATTCACAGTCGAAAATTTTGCATCAATTTTTAGGCCAGTTGGGAACAAAGAATCAATAATCGTTGCAAAACTTGAAAAATCGACGACTGCATAATATTGACAATTAATGCCAAAGTTATTTTTCAGTGTCTCACTCATCAAATTCACACCCTGTTTATTGTATTGTTCTCCAATTGTAAAGGCAGAATTTATTTTTGAGTCTGGAGTATTACTTGAGCCGACATCAGGAATATTGACAAGGGTATCACGCATAAAGCTCACGATTTGTGTTTGATGGTTCTTGCCATTGACATGTAAAACCATAATAGTATCGGTATGAGCAACACCTGATGATTGCCATGGTCTTTGGTCTGCTCCTAACAAAAGAATATTTACAGAACCGTCCGAATTTTTTAAACTTGTGAACTTTTCTTGTTTAGCGACGCTTCCCTCATGTTTAACGCCCCTTTGATATCCATAAACAAAGAAACCAATCATGACCGCAATGATCACAACAATAATTGTTAATATTGTTCTTAACCAGTGACGTTTTTTCTTCTTGCCAGATTTAGCTTTTTTAGAAGATTTACTTTCTTTTTTTGATGGTTTATTTCTATTGTTTTCTTGATTTGAAAAACTTTCTCGCGTATTTCTTCGACTAGCATTTCTACCATTAGAAGAGGAAGTATTTTTTTGAAAGCTTTCTGGTTCATAGTCGGAATATTCATATTCTGGCTCGACGTATTCTTCAAATTCCTCGAATTCTTCGGGTTCAGATTGATTTCCAGCTTTTTTTAGTTCATTGAGTAAGTCATAGTACTCTTGACGCTCTCGGATTGTGAGATAATTGATGTTATGTCTCAAATATTCTAAGCGTTTATACTTTTTTTCATTCATTGTCATATTATTATATCAAAGTTTGATAATTCCTGCAAAATCTTACCAATCTTTAGACTATCTAATAATTAAAAAGAACTCATTTACATGAGTTCTTTAGCTTTGTCTTCAATAAATTGAACAATTTCATTAATTGTTTTTCCAGTACTATCAAGTAATATCGCATCTTCTGCTTGTTTCAAAGGAGAAATTGCTCGTGTACTATCTTTGCGGTCTCTTTCCGAAATTTCAATTTTCAAACGCTCAAGATCGGTTGGAATTCCTTTAGACAGATTTTCTTTATAACGTCTTTCAGCTCGTTCATCAACTGAAGCAACAAGGAAAATTTTCAAATCTGCCTTCGGTAAAACAACTGTTCCAATATCACGTCCATCCATGATAATTCCACCATTTTTAGCAATTCTTTGTTGTTCTGCAACCATGAATTCACGAATTTCGGTCATAGCTGAGATTTTAGAAACAGTATTTGTAACTTCATTTGTTCTAATCACTTCTGTAACATTCTCTGATCCCATTAAAACTTCTTGACCTTTTTGACCATTCATAAAAGAAATTGGATTTTTTTCAATAAATTCAATGATTTCTTTTGCATCATCTGTTTCCTTTTGCAAGGCAACAAAAGTAGCTACTCGATACATAGCGCCCGTGTCCAAATAAATTAAGTCAAGATTTCGTGCAATAATTTTAGCAACTGTTGATTTTCCACTTGACGCTGGACCGTCAATTGCAATTTGAATCTTTTTCATAGAATCTCTTTATTTACCTTATTTCCTATTTTAGTTCAATTTTTACTGACAGAATTATGTAAAAAGGTCTGTCAGTGATTTTTTATTTTAATTTTAAAACTTGTCCAGCATGAATAGCTGATCCATCAGCGTTATATCCATCAGCTGTAATTCCATTCAAACTAGCAATCGTTGCCCAAGGAATTCCTGTCTTAGCTGCAATCGTACTTGGATAATCTCCGGTAGCAATTGTATAAGTTGTTCCAGACTCAACGCTACTGCTAGATGATGAGGCAACTGTGCTGCTACTAGCAGGTGGAGTCGCTTCTGTTGAGGAAGAGGCCACGGCTTGACTGGTTGATTCTTCGGTTTTAGCTACTGATGAAGATTGATGAAAACTTTTTGCGATACTAGCTGTATTTCGTACTTGGTTATTCCATAAAATAAATCCAATAGCTAGCCCAACAAGAATAAACATGAGGATAACGAGAAAAGTCAAAAAACGCGTCGTTAACGGACGTTTACTTTCATCTCTACCTCTATCATGTCTTTTCATTTCAGTCGATTCTTCTTTCATCGCACGATAAATTTCATTATTCCAGGGTTCTTTTGTTGACACGACCTTTTCCTTTCAATTTTACTATTTTTTTATTATCATTTCCTATATGAAGATAAAAATAATTCCCGATAAATGTATCGCATGTGGTTTATGTAATCTCCATGCGCCAGAAGTTTTTGATTATCACGATAATGGAATCGTCAAATTTTATGATACGGAGGAAGTTCAAAAAGAATTTTCCGATGATAATTCACTTCTTTTAGCTATAAAATCCTGTCCTACAGGAGCACTTAAAATCGAGAGAGATTAGTGTATTATTTTATCAACTACTATTCTACCATAAGTTTTTCGATTCCTGTTACTTTTCAAAAAGATTTATCTTACTTTGATAATCTTTTTTTATTTACGACCCAAAAAACGCTTTATAAAGCTATCTATACAAATTATTTATAAAGGGTTTCCATTCCTTAAAAAACAAGTGTAATATTTTTATGAAAACATTTGCAAATATTGATTTGAAGTAGTATAATAACTAAGTAATAATTTTTATTATAATCTTATATAGGAGGTTACTCACATTGAGTATCGGAATTGTTATTGCGAGCCATGGTGAATTCGCCGCAGGCATCAAACAATCTGGTTCTATGATTTTCGGAGAGCAAGAAAAAGTACAAGTTGTTACTTTTATGCCTAGCGAAGGACCAACTGATTTGCATGCTAAAATCGAAGCTGCCATCGCAACATTTGATGCTGAAGATGAAGTACTTGTCCTTGCTGACTTATGGAGCGGTTCTCCATTTAATCAAGCAAGTGCAGTGATGGGTGAAAATCCAGAGCGCAAGATTGCTATCATCACAGGCCTCAACCTGCCTATGCTTATCCAAGCCTACACAGAACGCATGATGGATGCGTCTGCCGGGGTGGATAAAGTCGTAGCAAATATTATGAAAGAAGCCAAAGGCGGTATTAAAGTACTACCTGAAGAACTTCAACCTGCTGAAGAAACTGCTGTTGCAGCTGCTCCGGCTGCTGTTCAAGGTGCGATTCCTGAAGGAACAGTCATCGGTGATGGTAAAATTAAAATTAACCTCGCTCGTATTGACTCACGTTTGCTTCACGGACAAGTTGCAACTGCTTGGACTCCAGACTCAAGAGCAAACCGCATCATCGTCGTTTCTGACACCGTTTCTAAAGATGAACTTCGTAAGAAACTCATTGAACAAGCGGCTCCAACTGGTGTAAAAGCTAATGTTATACCAATTAAGAAAATGATTGAAGTTGCTAAAGACCCACGTTTTGGTGACACTAAAGCCCTTCTTCTTTTCGAAACTCCACAAGACGCTCTTGCAACAATCGAAGGTGGCGTACCAATTGAAACATTGAACGTTGGTTCTATGGCTCACTCAACTGGTAAAACAATGCTCAACAAAGTTCTTTCTATGGACAAAGATGACGTTGCTACTTTTGAAAAATTGCGTGACCTCGGAGTTAAATTCGACGTACGTAAAGTTCCAGCTGACTCTAAATCTGACCTCTTTGGTTTGATTAACAAAGCTGACGTACAATAATCAGAATATGCTCGTCTGATATTCTGATTACTAAAATTGAATATTAGGCAGCCAAATAATTAAGGAGATATAAAAAACATGGAATACGGTGTTTTATCTGTAATCTTGGTCATTGTTGTTGCCTTCCTTGCTGGTCTTGAAGGTATCCTTGACCAATGGCAATTCCACCAACCAATTATCGCCTGCTCGCTCATCGGTATTGTTACCGGTCATGCTTCTGCAGGGATTATCCTCGGTGGTTCACTTCAATTGATCGCTCTTGGTTGGGCTAACGTTGGTGCCGCTGTCGCACCCGATGCTGCCCTTGCCTCTGTCGCATCATCTATCTTGATGGTTCAATCAAATAACTTTGACTTGACTCACATCATGGGTACTATCGTTCCTGCTGCTATCTTGCTTGCAACTGCTGGTCTTGTATTGACTACTCTTGTACGTATGCTTTCAGTTGTGCTCGTTCACCAAGCTGACCGTGCTGCTGAAAATGGTTCATACTCAGGTGTTGAAATGTGGCACTTCATCGCGCTTATCTGTCAAGGTTTGCGTATTGCTATCCCTGCTGGACTTCTTTTGGTTATCTCACCAGATGCTATCCAAAAAGCTCTTGCTGCTATTCCTCCAGTTATCTCTGGCGGTCTTGCTGTCGGTGGTGGGATGGTTGTTGCCGTTGGTTATGCAATGGTTATCAACCTTATGGCTACTCGTGAAGTATGGCCATTCTTCTTCCTTGGTTTCGCTCTCGCACCAATCTCTGAATTAACATTGATTGCAACTGGTGTCCTCGGTGTTGTTATTGCTATCGTTTACCTTAACCTCCAAGCTTCTGGTGGTTCTGGAAATGGTACTGCATCTTCATCAGGTGACCCAATTGGCGACATCTTGAACGACTACTAAGAAAGGAGGATCTAAAAAATGTCTGAAAATAAAGTAACTCTTGATAAGAAAATCCGTCGTAGCGTTATGTGGCGTTCAATGTTCCTCCAAGGTTCTTGGAACTACGAACGTATGCAAAATGGTGGTTGGGCTTACTCGCTCATCCCAGCATTGAAAAAACTCTACCCTTCTGGCGAAGAAGCTAAAGAAGCTTTGAAACGTCACTTGGAATTCTTTAATACTCACCCATACGTTGCCGCTCCTATCATCGGTGTAACTCTTGCCCTTGAAGAAGAACGTGCTAACGGTGCTGATATCGATGATGCCGCTATTCAAGGGGTTAAAGTTGGTATGATGGGTCCTCTTGCCGGTATCGGTGACCCTGTCTTCTGGTTTACAGTACGTCCTATCGTTGGTGCGATTGCAGCTTCATTGGCTACTGGTGGATCAATTATCGCTCCACTCTTCTTCTTTATCGTGTGGAACGCTATCCGTATCGCTTTCTTGTGGTACACTCAAGAATTTGGTTATAAATCAGGTTCTGCAATCACTAAAGACCTTGGTGGAGGACTTCTCCAAACTGTTACTAAAGGTGCATCTATCCTTGGTATGTTCGTCCTTGGTGTATTGATTCAACGTTGGGTAACAATTAACTTTAATGGTCCTAACGCTGTTGTTTCAAAAATTCCTTTACAAAAAGGTGCTTATGTAGAATTCCCTAAAGGTTCTGTATCTGGTACACAACTTCATGATATTCTTGGTCAAGTTGGTAACAAACTTTCTCTTGATCCTACAAAAGTAACTTATCTTCAAGATAACTTGAATCAATTGATTCCTGGTCTTGCTGGTTTGCTTATCACATTCCTTTGCATGTGGTTGCTTAAGAAAAAAGTTTCTCCAATCGTTATTATCTTTGGTCTCTTCGTCGTGGGTATCCTCGGTCGTTGGGCTCAAATCATGTAATCGATTTGGTATAAAAAAATCAATCTTTGGATTGGTTTTTTTATTTTATTTTTCTCTAATAAATTGAAGTATTTAAGGCAAGTAAAGCGTTTTTATGGTATAATAGTTTTTAGATTATTAATCTAGGAAATGGAGAGAATCTGTGGCTCAATCACTAAATACTAAGGCTGATTATTCAACAGAAGGAATTGCTTATTTAGGTTTTGCTGAATATGGAAAAATTCTGATTGGTGATGTTGCTTTTGAGTTTTATAATGACCGAAATGTTGAAAAAAATATGACTTTTCCTTGGACGGCAGTGGCTCGTGTTGAGGGTGATGTTTCAAAATCCCTCAAAGGTGAGGTAAAAGTTGGTCGACAATTTTCAATCGTTTTACAAAATGGCTCTAAGGTTCGATTCTCATCGAAAAACTCAGGAACTGTTTTAAAATGGATTCGTCATTATTTAGGAAACGATAAAGTGGTTAAATCCCCTAGTTTCCTCGGAACTTTTAAAAATGCTTTTAAGAGAAAGAAGAAAAAATAAAAATCCCAATCTGGGATTTTTTTTGTTAGTTAGAGCAAGAACATTCATTAGTTGTGCAAGAACAGCTTGACTCATTTTTTATTAATCCAACTTTTTGTAAAATTTGTTGGCGGTATGAGGGTCGTCCGATGAAACGTGTGACTTTACTGAAGATGTAACAAGATAAGAGTGTGACAAAAAAATTTGGAAGGGCAAGATAAGTCACGACTGCTAATAGCATAACTACAATATCAATACCAAAGAGCGTTTTATCTATTTGCACTTTCCACTTGTTTTCAAAAAGTCGCGCAAGTAGAATAGAGCCTCCAAATGTTCCTTGTGATAGAACAACTAAACCTGCACCAATTCCTGAGAGGATTCCGTCTATAATTCCCACAGTAATCAATGAGTCCATTTGAAAGCCAGTAATTCCTATGGCTTCATAAATCATCATCCATCCGCTCATGGCCAGCGCTCCAGGAATGGTCAGTAACAATTCCCGCTGCTCAAGTAGTTTCCAACTCAAAAGAAAGAGTGGAATATTGACTGCAAAAAAAGTCAAAGCTGGATTCATTCCGAAAACAAAGTGAATAAATACTGAAAATCCTGCGATTCCATTGCTAGCCATAGCGTTAGGAACGACAAAAAGTTGAATAGAGAGAATATAAAGGCCTACACCAACTAGTAGTATGAATAGATCTCTGAGAAATAGTCTATCAATTTTTACTCCGATTAAAGTCATTTTACCTCCTTTATTAGTTTTTTCTTATAATCTAATGATAACATTTTTATATTTATTCTTTAAACCATATCCCTCGTTGGGCCTATTTTTATTATCTTCTTTAGTTCTTGATATAATATAGATATGTTATAATACAGGTATAAACGAAATGAGGGCGATTTTGGCAACTAATAATTCTGAAATTTTTTATGAAACAAAAGGAACAGCCTATTTAGGTGTGGTTGAAAATGGAAAAATTATCTTGGGTGATGCTGGTTTTGAATTTGAATATAAAAATCCACGCCGAGGACAAAATATTTTCTTTACTTGGTCAAGTATTAAAAGCGCCGAAGTTGATGTTTCAATCAGTGGAAAACTTGGTCAGCAGTTTTCTTTGATTTTAGACACTCAAGCTAAGGTACGATTTTCTTCTAAGGATTCCGGATCTATTTTGAAAAAAGTTGCTGAATATGTGGGTAAAGAAAATATTGTCAGAGCACCTAGTTTGCTTGACCCTTTCCGTCGCGCTTTCAAAAAGTAATGATTGATTTTAAAATGATGATTTTAAAAATTTTTGACAAAGTAATTCACAAAATGGTAAAATAAATCTAGAAATGGGTCTTATTAAATTTTTTTAGAGAGCTTGTGGTGCTGAAAACAAGTAAAATGAAATAATGACTTTCTACTTCTGTTAATTTTCTCATGAAAATGAGAACGTCTGCTTACGTTACAAGCGACTTGAGTTCTATTTTTACTGACAGCTTGAATATCAGTTTTCGTCAGTAAATAAATAGATAATTTAGGTGGAACCGTGCGATTACCGCGCCCTAATTCTTTTTGAATTTGGGCGCTTTTTTTCTACTGACAGAACTTTTTCTAAAATATTCTTGTCAGTAAGTTTTATATAAAAATAAAGGAGAGCTTATGCTTGATATTAAAAAAATTCGTGCTGATTTTGACGGTGTTGCTGCAAAATTAGCCACTCGTGGTGTTGAAAAAGAGAAACTTGAAAAACTTCATGACTTAGACATTAAACGTCGTGAACTCATTGTAAAATCTGAGGCTTTGAAAGCTGAACGTAATAGCGTTTCTGATGAAATTTCTCAAGTAAAACGTGCAAAAGGCGATGCCAGCGCACAAATTGCTGCAATGCAAAAAGTTTCTGCTGAAATCAAAGCCATTGATGCTGAACTTGCTGAAATCGAAGAAAACTTGAATGAAATCATTATCATGTTGCCAAATCTTCCTCACGAAAGTACACCAATTGGTGCTGATGAAGATGATAATGTTGAGGTTCGTCGTGTTGGTCAAACTCCAACTTTCAATTTTGAACCTAAAGCTCACTGGGATTTGGGTGAAGATTTAGGAATTTTGGATTGGGAACGTGGTGGTAAAGTCACTGGTTCACGCTTCCTTTTTTACAAAGGTGCTGGCGCAAGACTTGAACGTGCACTTTATAACTTCATGCTTGATGAGCACGGTAAAGAAGGTTATACTGAAATGATTACTCCTTATATGGTTAATCAAGAGTCAATGTTTGGAACGGGTCAATATCCTAAATTTAAAGAAGACACTTTTGAATTGAAAGATGACCGTGGTTTTGTTTTAATTCCAACTGCTGAAGTTCCTTTGACTAACTACTATCGTGGGGAAATTTTGGATGGTGCAGAATTGCCAATCAAATTCACAGCAATGAGTCCTTCTTTCCGTTCTGAAGCTGGTTCTGCTGGTCGTGATACTCGTGGTTTGATTCGTTTGCACCAATTCCATAAAGTTGAAATGGTTAAATTTGCTAAACCTGACCAATCTTATGATGAACTTGAAAAAATGACAGCAAACGCTGAAAATATTCTGCAAAAATTGGGTCTTGCATACCGTGTCGTGGCTTTGTCAACTGGTGACATGGGATTCTCTGCTGCTAAAACTTATGATTTAGAAGTTTGGATTCCTGCACAAAATACTTACCGTGAAATTTCTTCATGTTCAAACTGTGAAGATTTCCAAGCCCGTCGTGCCCAAATTCGTTATCGTGACGAAGAGGGTAAAGTTCAACTCCTTCACACTTTGAATGGTTCTGGACTTGCTGTTGGACGTACTGTGGCTGCTATTCTTGAAAATTATCAAAATGAAGATGGCTCAATCACTGTTCCTGAAGTCCTTCGTCCTTATATGGGTGGACTTGAAGTAATTAAATAATTAAAAAATCTACTGACAGAAATTTTTTGGGCTTGTTAGTAGATTTTTTTGTTTAATATTACTGACAGAAATTTCTGTCAGTAACTTTCAAAATATAATCCTAAATTAAAATCTTTAAATATTTTTGATGACAATGCTGTCAGTAAATGCTATAATTAGTTCAATTTACTGACGGAGGGCTTTGATAAATGAATAAAATATTTCCTAAAAAATTACAAGAGGGGGATGAAATCCGTGTGATTTCACCTAGTTCTTCTTTGACTCGGACTGGAAAATTTGAAGATAAATTAAAAGCAAAAGCTCGTCTTGAAGCACTTGGTTATCAGGTTACTTTTGGTCAGCATATTTTAGAAAATGATTTGCTTGAATCAAGTTCGATTAATTCACGACTTTCAGATTTCCATGCAGCATTTTCAGACCCTAATGTTAAAGCTGTTTTATGTACCATTGGTGGCTTTAACTCTAATGAACTTCTTCCTTATATTGATTGGAACATTGTAAAAAATAATCCTAAAATTTTCTGTGGATTTTCTGATATCACTGTTCTTCACCAAGCGATTTTCGCTAAAACTGGCTTGGTCACTTACTATGGTCCAGGTTATATCGCCTTTTTAATGGATGAATTACAAGACTTTCAAACTAATTCTTGGAAAAATGCAGTCGCTGGTCAGTCAAATTATTCTTTAAATGCCAGCGATTTTTACACGAGTGATGCTTGGTATGACCCCACTCAAGCTCGTCATCTTCTGCCTGCTGCTTGGAAAATATATAACCATGGCAAAGCGACAGGGGAAATTATTGGCGGAAATCTAAATACCTTGATGCTTGTGACAGGAACCAGTGCTCAAGTCAAATCCAGTCACCCAATTGCTTTTTTAGAAAATGCGGAGCAGGAAGATTTCTATGATTGGGACCGAGAATTAGCTCATTTTCTGCAAATTTATCCAGATATTGCTGGGCTTATCATCGGTCGTTTTCCTAAGGAAGAGGGGATGACTGAGGAAATTTTACACTTTATTTTAGATAAATATCCCCACTTAAAAACAATTCCAGTCGTCTATGATGTCGATTTTGGACATACTCAACCTATTTTTACTTTTCCTCTGGGAGGGCAAGCAGAAATTTCCACACAGCCTTTAAGAATTGAAATCTTAGAAGGCTAGAACATCAAAAAGGAGAGTCACATGACTGAAGTTTATTTTATTCGACATTCTCTTAGAGATAATGCAGCCTATGACGATATGGATGTTCCACTGACTGCCGAGGGTGAAAAACGCGCACTTATCTTGGCTGATGCTTTTGCAAATGTATCAATCGAGCAAATTTTTTCCAGTCCATTTCAACGTTCTGTTCGTACCCTGAATCCTCTTGCTCAATCTAAAAATCTTGAAATTCAACTCATTTCTGATTTTAGAGAAAGAAATGTTGGCCATGAAATAGCTGATTTTTGGCCCTTTGCTAAGCGACAATGGAATGATTTTGATTATAAATTTGCTGACGGAGAATCCTTACGTGAAGTTCAAAATCGTAATATTTCAGCCCTTGAACAGATTTTAACAACTTCTAAAAATCAAAAAGTTGCAATCGGAACACATGGTACTTCTCTTTCTACCATTTTAAATTTTTATCAACCAGACTTTCAGTTTCAAGATTTTCAATCTTTAGCTGGAAAGATGCCCTATGTCATCAAAATGGACTTTGCTGAAAATAAATATCTGACCCACCAAGTCATTGAAATTGATTATGAGCAATAAAAAAAGTTACTGACAGAACTGCCAGGATATTCGTAATGTACTAAAGTACAAACGACTATCCTATGACAGCAATTCTTGTCAGTAACTTTTTATTTTACAGTTCAATAATGTTTCCAGAATTCAAGTAAACAATCCACTCACAGAGATTGACCGCATAACCGGTAATTCGTTCTAAGTAAACCAGTGTCAACAAGTATTCTTTACCTGTTGTTACTGTTTCAGAGTTTTCTTTCATTCCGTCAAGAATTTTTTCTTGAATTTCATGACTCATACTTTTGATGACATATTGTTGTTCAGCAATTTCATGAGCCCGTTTATCATTGCCTTGAATATAAGCATTGAGTGAAGCATCAACGATAGATTTAACTTTTTCACCGAGTAAGCTAATATCTTCTTCAACCACGTGAATTCTTTCTTCACCTTTAAGTGAAATGGTTGCCTTAGCAATAGATGCAACGTGGTCACCCATTCTCTCAAGGTCAGATGATGCTTTTAGAACGGTGATGATTGTTCTTAAATCGCTAGAAACCGGTTGTTGAAGTGCAATCATTTCTAATGATTGATTTTCAAGACTTTTTTCTTGGTCATTAATGGCATGGTCGCCTTCAATGACTTGTTCAGCCAAATCACGATCATGGCTAACAAAGGCACGAACGGCCTTATTCAATTGAGCAGAAACTTGCGTGCCCATTGAGTAAAATTGATTATGAAGTTTATTAAGATCTTCTTCAAATTGTGTACGCAACATAATTACCCCTCTTTGTTTTTATAGTAATGTTATTATGATACATTCATTTAAATCAACGCTATTTCGCTTTCTTTAATGAATGCTAATGAAATATCTCGCTTCGCCTTTTGGCTAGACGGTCCATTCCATTTTAAAGTCAGCATCAAAGGCTGTCAGTAAAATTTATCCAAATTTACCAGAAATATAATCAGAAGTTTCTTGTTTTTCTGGATTTAAGAAAATACTTTTCGTATCATTATACTCAATCAGATTTCCGTCTAACATAAAGGCGGTACGATCTGAAATTCGTGATGCTTGTTGCATACTATGTGTAACAATCGCGATTGTATAATCTTTTTTAAGTTCAAGCATGGTTTCTTCGACACGAGCCGCTGAAATTGGGTCAAGGGCTGATGTTGGTTCGTCCATTAGGATAATTTCGGGATTGACAGCAAGGACACGTGCAATACAAACCCTTTGTTGTTGCCCACCTGAAAGTCCAAGTGCTGAACTGTGCAAAATATCCTTAACTTCATCCCAAATATTTGCTGCTTTGAGTGAATTTTCCACCACTTCATCTAGGAGTGCCTTATCTTTCACTCCTTTTAAACGCAATCCATAAACCACATTTTCATAAATTGAAAATGGAAAAGGATTGGGTTGTTGGAAAACCATGCCAATTTCTTTACGTAAATCCACAGTATCAACTTTAGGACTGTAAATATTTTTACCTTTATAATCAATGGCTCCAGTAATTGTTACTGTTGGAATCAAATCATTCATTCGATTGATTGAACGTAAAAGCGTTGATTTTCCACATCCTGAGGGACCAATGAGCGCTGTAATTTCATTCTTATAGAATGTCATGTTTATCGTATTCAACGCTTTTTTCTTGCTGTAATAAAGCGATAAGTCGCTGACGGTTAAAACTGCTTCTTTTTCCATATTTTACCTTTTTATAAGTTACTGATAGAACTACTAGCACATTCGTAATGTACTAAAGTACAAACGACTGTCCTATGACGGACAAGTTTTTCGACAAATCAAGAATCCGTCAGTAGTTTTTTTACTAACGAAAATTCCGTCAGTAATTTTAAACTTTATTTTCTCTTAACCAAAGTGACCAGAGACATAATCTTCTGTTGATTGCAAACTAGGTTGAGTAAAAATTGTGCTTGTTTTATCATACTCAATCAAATCTCCTGAATAGAAGAAAGCTGTATTGTCAGAGGCCCGAGAAGCCTGAGCCATATTGTGAGTCACAATGATAATCGTATAATTTTCTTTAAGTTCCATCATTGTTTCTTCAATTTGCATTGTTGAAATTGGGTCAAGAGCTGACGCTGGTTCATCCATCAAAATAATTTCTGGTTTTACTGACAATGCTCTTGCAATACATAAGCGCTGTGCTTGTCCACCGGACATGGCAAGTGCGGATTGATTAAGATTATCTTTTACTTGATCCCACAAAGCAGCTTGCTTTAATGAAGTTTCAACAATCTCATCCAGTTTTTTCCTGTCTCTCACGCCATCACGACGATGAATGAAGGCAATATTTTCATAAATTGATTTTGGAAATGGATTAGGTCTTTGGAAAACCATCCCAATTTGCTTACGAACTTCAAAAACATTCACTTTATTTTCGTTAATATTGACCCCTTCATAATTGATTTCGCCAGTCACCCGAGCACCATCAATCGTGTCATTCATGCGATTCAAAGCACGTAAATAAGTTGATTTACCAGAACCTGAAGGGCCAATAAGTGCTGTGATTTCATTTTTAGGAAAAGACATTGTCACGCCATGGATTGCTTCTTTTGTTCCGTTATAGAAAACACGCAAATCATTTGTTGATAATGCAATTTCTTCTTTCTCAGGCACCATAATTTTGCGCTGAGACCAGTCATATGTTGTTGCCATAATTATTCTTTCTCTATAAAATCTTTGATTTTCTTAGTTAGAAGATGTTAACTTCTTGTGAATTCGATTTCCAAGGAAACGTGCCCCCAAGTTAAAGAGGAGAACAAAGATAATCAATACTGCTGAAGCTCCTGCAGAAATTTGTTGTGCTGTTGAAATCGTTCCTTCGGTATTAAGTGCCCAGATATGAACAGCCAAAGTTTCAGCTGGTCTGAAAAGTGAGAGTGGCGAAGTCAAGCTCATTGGATTCCAGTTTGCCCAGTTAATTGGTAAGTTCGTTTGTCCAGCAGTGTAAATCAAAGCCGCAGCTTCACCAAAAACACGTCCTGAAGATAAGATAACCCCAGTAATGATTCCGGGCACAGCAGCTGGTAAAATGACTTGTGTTGCCGTTTCCCAACGTGACATTCCGAGTGCCAAACCACCTTCACGTTGTGAAGTTGGAATCGCTCGAAGTGATTCTTCAACATTCCGAGTCATCAATGGTAAGTTGAACACAGTCAGTGCCAAGGCACCTGATAGAACTGAGAAACCAAGACCAAATTGTAATACGAAAATTAACATCCCGAAAAGTCCAACAACGATTGAAGGAAGTGAAGATAAAACTTCAATAGCTGAGCGAACAACACCAGTTAGCCAATGTTTTTGATTCGCATACTCAGACAGATAAATTCCTGCGCCAAGTGATAAAGGAACAGAAATAATCAAAGTGACAATCAAAAGATAAACAGAGTTAAAAAGTTGGACTGCAATCCCACCACCTGTCAATGGATTTGACGCGGTGATGATAAATTTAGGATCTTTAAAGATAACTGGCAAACCTTTAATTAAAATATAAGCCAGTAAAAAAGCGAGGATAAGAACAATGATGCCAGAAAGGACGTAAAGGACACCAGTGGCAATCTTGTCAGAGCGTTTAGCGTTCATTATTTAAGACTTCCTTTCTTAGCAATAGCACGCATTGCGAGGTTGAAAAAGAGTGACATAATCAAAAGGAGTAAGGCAAGTGACCAAAGTGCATTCAATTGAATACCAGGTGTTGCATTTGGAATTCCTGATGTCAAGATTGAAGTCAAGGTTGAAGCTGGTGAAATCAAATCTTTTGGCATCATTACAGCATTACCTACCACCATTTGAATAGCAAGAGCTTCACCAAAAGCACGCGCCATTCCAAAGATAACAGCGGTCAAAATTCCTGGTGTTGCTGCTCTTAGAAGAACACGCCAAATTGTTTGCCAACGCGTTGCACCAAGTCCGAGTGACGCTTCTTTATAATAAGAAGGGACAGCTTTCATAGCATCCACAGTCATTGAAGTTACAGTTGGTAAAATCATGACAAAGAGCACAAACACACCTGACAAGAGACCCAAACCAGTTCCACCAAAAACATTACGAATGGCTGGAACAACAACAGTCAAACCAATGAAGCCATAAACAACTGAAGGAATACCAACAAGAAGTTCAATGACAGGTTGCAAAATTTTCTTACCATATTTTGGTGAAATTTCTGTCATATAAATTCCCGCACCAATCGCAAATGGAGTGGCAACAAGGGCTGAAAGTACAGTAACAATCAATGACCCCGTAAACATCGGCAATGCGCCAACTGCAGGTTTACCGTCAGGGCCAAGATTACCCGGTGACCAATTTGTTCCAAAAAGGAAACGGAAAGGATTAACACCATCTGAATAGAAAGTTGACAGACCTTTTTGAGCAACAAAGACAAGAATTGCACCTACAACGAAGACAATAAGGGCAATACATAAGAAAGTTAAACTCTTACCTAATTTTTCAAGTCTTGAATTTTTATTGCTTGAAAGCAATTTTTCTTTGATTTTTGAATTTTCCATAGGGACCTAACTATTTTTGTTAATTTGCATCTATCTGATTAATGCAAATGAAGTTATTGATTAAACTTATTTTGACTAATTTTTTTACTGACGGAGGATAAGTTTAATTTCCATCAGTAATTATTTAATTTTTTCAACATTTCCTTTAGCATCACGGTCAACCTTCATTTCAGAAACACGGATATAACCAAGCTGCTCTAGGGTTTTTTTATCATTTTGAACGTATTCGATAAATTTATTTTCGATTGTGTTCTTACGAGATTTATTGGTGTACATATGCTCATATGACCAAATTTTCCATGCATTAGTTTTTACATTGTCATAATTTGGCGCAACACCGTCAATATTAACCGCCTTTACACCGGGTTTATTGGTGTAACTGAAAGCAACATATGAAATAGCCCCTGGCGTTTGCCCAACTAATTGAACAACAGAACCTGAAGCATCTTGGGTTGGACCATTCACTTCTGTGGCACCATTCAACGCATATTTATCAAAATTTACTCGCGTTCCTGAACCAGCAGTACGACCAATGACCGTAATTTTTTGGTCTTGACCTCCTACTTCTTTCCAGTTGGTAATTTTACCAGTGAAAATATCAATCAGTTCTTGTTGAGTCAAATTTGAAACTTTTAACTTTTTGTTGATAATTGGTGCGAAACCAATGACAGCAACTTTATGGTCAATAATTTTATCAACTGCTATTCCTGATTTTTCTTCAGCGAAAATATCAGAATTCCCAATCTGGAAAGAACCAGCCGCAACTTGAGCCAATCCGACACCAGAACCACCACCTTGAACCATAATAATTTCATCAGGATTTTGCTTCATATATGCCATAGAAGCATGTTCAACCATGGGTTGCAAGGCAGTTGAGCCACCTGCTGTGACCTGTTTATTTCCAGAACCACAAGCTGCCAATGCAAACAAACTCACACTGGCCATCAAAGCAATAAAAATTTTCTTCTTCATAGCTTAATTATACCATAATGGCCTATCAATGAGCGGTTGATGATAGCGTTCTTATGTAAATGTTTTGTAAATAATACGGGAAAATGCCCAACTCTGAAAAAGAGTGAGCAATTTCCTGTCTTTTAGGGAAAGAATTATGAAGAAAAATTTAAAGATAGTCTCTCATCAGTTCATCCTGTTTATGTTCACTGATAAAATTTTTATAAAAAAGGAGTCAAACTTTTAAATTTTAATTTATGAAGAAGAAAATTTTTATTGCTTTGAATCCTATGGTTATAAACTAATTTATTAATTGTTAAATTTACTGACAGACTTAAATTATTTTGAAATTGACTTACTGTCAGTATTATTTTTTAGTGATATTTCCGTCAGCGTCACGTTCAACTTTCATGTCACTGATTGGAATGTATCCCAATTTTTTGATATCTTTGTTGTTTTCTGCCACATATTTAATGAAAGCTTTATCTGCTGCAGTTTCTTTCTTAGTATTGGTGTACATATGTTCGTAAGACCAAACTTTGTAGTCATTAGTTACAACATTTGCTTCTGTTGGCTCAACACCATCAATTGAAATATCTTTGATGTCTTTACTTGTATCAACATAAGAAAGTGCCACATATGAAATCGCTCCTGGTGTTTGACCAACCATTTGAACAACTGAACCTGAAGCATCTTGTGTTGGGCCTTTAACCTCTGTTGCTCCACCAAGTGCGAATTTATCAAAGTTTACGCGAGTTCCAGAACCCTCAGTCCGTCCGATAACCGTAATTTTTTGGTCTGAACCGCCCACATCTTTCCAGTTTGTCACCTTACCTGTGAAGACATCTTGCAATTGTTGAGAAGTTAAGTTTTTAACATCAATTTTTGCGTTAACAATCGGTGCAAAACCAACAACCGCTACTTTATGGTCAGTAATTGCAGAAGCATCAATTCCTGATTTTTCTTCAGCAAAAATATCAGAGTTCCCAATCTGGAAAGAACCAGCTGCAACTTGTGTCAAACCAACACCAGAACCACCACCTTGCACAGTCACTTGAACACCAGTATTTTTTGCCATAAATTCTGTTGACGATTGTTGTGCTAATGGTTGAAGAGCAGTTGAACCTCCAGCAATAATTTTTCCTGACAAAGCTTTGTCAGAAGAACTTGAGCTACTAGATGATGAGCCGTTTGATGAACCACAAGCTGCCAAAGTTAACAATGCACCAGCAGTAATAAGACCAACAAGAATTTTCTTTTTCATGAGAAGTTTCTCCAATTAATTTCTAAATAAGTTGTTAAGCGTTTTTGCTTACAAAACTATTCTATCATCGAAAGAAGGCACTGGGTGTAAACACTTAGTAAATACAAGGTAAATGGATTGTAAACGATATTTTTATCTTGAAAACTTTTTTACTGACGGTAAATCTGTCAATAAAATATGACAAAGAAGGCATATTTTCGCTGTAAATAAAAGAATTATCAGCAAGCTGACAATTCTGTCAGTAAAAAAATCACTGACAGATTTATCAGTGATTTCTTTAACGGTTGTAAGCTTTAATTTGTCTTGCAATATCCCGATTTTGTTCTTTACGTTTGAGCGTTTCACGTTTATCGTAATCTTTCTTACCACGGGCAAGCCCCATCAAAACCTTAGCAAAGCCATTTTTCAAATAAACTTTTAAAGGAATAAAAGTAATTCCTGTCCCTGATAATTCCTTATCAATCTTAGCAATTTCTTTTTTATTTAGTAATAGTTTTCGCGTACGCAATTCTTCAACATTAAAAATATTGCCCTGCTCAAAAGGAGCAATATGAACATTTGATAACCAAACTTCTCCATTACGAACTCTGGCAAATCCATCTTTTAATTGAATTTTTGCCTGACGAACAGACTTAATCTCCGTTCCTGTCAGCACAATTCCTGCTTCAAAAGTTTCGTAAATTTCATAATCATGCCGAGCCTTTTTGTTCTGAGCTAAAGGCTTATCTTCTGTATTTTTTACCATGCCCTCATTTTACCACAAAATGAACATTTATTTAAGGATTTTTAATGACAGATAAAATCTCTCTGACCAACAACTCATAAGCCCTTGATGTAAAATGTAAACCATCAGCTCTCAACAAATTTTTAGGATTTTCAGACCTCTTCATTATCTGAAAAATATCAATCACCTTAAGCGATTTTTCTTTGCCTAAATTTAATATGACTTCTCTAAAAAGTTCAACCTCGGAAAGCTTACTATAATGTGTCGGTTCATCATCATTATAAAAAGGAGGAGTAATTAAAACCGTTCTTTCTACACCCAACTGCGAAATCATTTTTAATAAATTTTCGCGAAATTCTGCCGGTCGAATCAAATGATAAGGCGAAGCATCATTTGCCCCAAAGAAAATAAAATTTAAGTCCGCTTCTTCCTCTAGAACGTATTTTAGACGTAGAAGTCCACCATAAGTATCATCTCCATTAATTCCATGAAGTACCACTTTCAGCTTGGGCTCATTTTTCTCAATTAATCTTGCAATAATATTTGACGAACCCCCTTCATCCATTCCAAAACCATTGGTAATTGAATCTCCAAAAATTGTAATCTTCATTTTAGGCATCTCTTTCAAGTATTTTCATCATTTTACCATAAAAATTTACTGACTCATATCCAGAAAATAATAAATATCGTAGAAAATCTACGATATTTATCTTCTTAGGCTAATTTTTCAGCAACTGCGGCCAAAAGTTCAGGAATTCCTGCTGCTTTTGAACCACCAGCCATGGCCATATCTGGTTTTCCACCACCACGACCATCAACAAAAGGTGCTAATTCTTTAACTAAATTACCTGCTTTTACATCTGATGACTTAGAAGCCACTAAAAGACTTACTTTTTCACCAATTTTAGCAACTAAAACAAGAACATCTGAAAGCTCTTTTTGTTTCCAAATATCTGCCAAATTACGCAAACCATTAGCGTCAGGAACAGTTACTTCACTGGCGATAAAGTTGAGAGAACCAGCTGTTTGCACATTTTTGAAAATTTCATCTGATTGACTTGCTGCAAGTTTTCCAGCCAAAGCATCATTTTCTTTTTGAGCTGTTTTAAGCTCATCTTGTAAGCTAGTAACTTTTGCTAAAACTTGTGAAGTTTGCGGCGCTTTAACCATTGTTGCTACTTCATTCAAAGTATTTTCAGCATCTTTAAAGGCTTCATAAGCTTTTTGACCTGTTACAGCAATAATCCGACGAACACCAGAACCAATTCCTTCTTCTTTAACAATCTTGAATAAACCAATTTCAGAAGTTGTTTGTGTATGTGTTCCACCACAAAGTTCGATAGAGTAGTCACCAATTTTTACAACGCGAACGTTTTTCCCATATTTCTCACCAAAGAGGGCCATCGCACCCATTTCTTTAGCTGTAGCAATATCAGTTTCAACTGTTTCAACTTTTAATGATTGCCAAATTACTTCATTAACTTGACGTTCAATCTCAGCCAATTCTTCTTTAGTCACTTGTGCAAAGTGCGTAAAGTCAAAACGTAAGAATTCAACCTCATTAAGTGAACCAGCTTGTAGTGCATGATTCCCAACAATATTATGCAAAGCAGCATGGAGTAAGTGAGTTGCTGTATGATTTTTCACAACAGCAGCTCGGCGTTCTTTGTCAATCTCTAAAGTATAGCTTTCACCAACTTTAAGTGGTGAAAGAGTTTCAACAGAATGAAGATTTTGGCCATGAGGCGCATGTTGTACATCTAATACATTAGCCACAACTTGACCCTCTGCATCTTTAATTACTCCATGGTCAGCCACTTGACCACCCATTTCAGCATAAAAAGGAGTCACATCAAAAACAAGTTGAGCTTTCCCAGAAACTTCATCAACAATTTCATCGTCTTGAATAGCTACAAGTAATTTTCCTTGAGCAGTCTTATCTTCATAAAGGAATTCTGATTCTACTTCGATAGATGACAATGTTTCATTTTGAGCGCCCATTGAACCACCTTTGACAACAGCAGCACGTGCACGCTCTTGTTGAGCTTTCATGGCTACTTTGAATCCTTCGTGGTCAATTTTGAATCCTTCATCTTCTGCCAATTCTTCTGTCAATTCCACAGGGAAACCATAAGTATCGTAGAGGCGGAAAATATCTGCTCCTTCAAGTCTATCTTTTCCTTCAGCTTTAAGATTTACCAAAAGTTCATCAATCAATTTTTGACCCGCATCAATCGTGCGGTTGAAAGTTTCTTCTTCACGATCAATAATTTGCATGATGAAGTCTTCTTTTTCAAGCACTTCTGGATAATAGGATTGCATGATTTTCCCAACAGTCGGAACGAGTGAAGCCAAGAATTTCCCTTGAATTCCCAATTTTTTACCATGCATAACCGCGCGACGAAGTAAGCGACGTAAAACATAACCACGTCCTTCATTTCCTGGCAAAGCACCATCACCGATAGCAAATGAGAGTGAGCGAATATGGTCAGCAATCACTTTGAAACTCATATTTTCGCTGTCTGGACTATATGTTTTTCCAGATAGTTTTTCAATTTCACGAATGATTGGTAAGAATAAGTCTGTATCAAAGTTTGTTTTTCCGCCTTGAATAATGCAAACCATTCGTTCAAGTCCCATTCCCGTATCAATATTTTTTTGTGGCAATTCAGGATATTCTGAACGAGGGATTGATGGATCGGCATTAAATTGTGAAAGAACAATGTTCCAGATTTCAATATAACGGTCATTTTCAATGTCTTCCGCCAACAATTTTAAGCCCACATGTTCTGGGTCATAAACTTCTCCACGGTCAAAGAAAATTTCTGTATCTGGACCAGAAGGACCAGCACCAATTTCCCAGAAGTTATCTTCAATTGGCACAAGATGTGTTGGGTCTACCCCAACCTCAACCCAACGATTATAAGTATCCTTATCAGCTGGGTAATAAGTGATGTAAAGTTTTTCTGCTGGGAATTCAAACCATTCAGAACTTGTCAATAATTCCCAAGCAAAAGCAATCGCTTCTTTACGGAAATAATCACCAATTGAAAAGTTACCGAGCATTTCAAACATAGTATGGTGACGTGCTGTTTTACCAACATTCTCAATATCATTTGTCCGGATAGCCTTTTGAGCATTAGTCAATCTAGGATTTTCCGGCACTACTGAACCATCAAAATATTTTTTCAGCGTTGCTACTCCTGAATTTATCCAAAGCAAAGTTGGGTCATTTACAGGAACAAGACTTTGAGAAGGTTCCACAGTGTGACCTTTTGATTTGAAAAAGTCGAGGAACATTTGGCGAACTTCTGCGGAAGTCATGGTTTTCATTATTTTCTCCTTTTATATAAAGTTTAAAGTCTAACAATAAACTTATTTCATATACTTTGTTAAATTTTTCACAATAAAACAATAAAATCCTACCGTAAACAAAGGGGCGTATACAGTTATACCGCGGTACCACCCTTATTCACGATAGAATTTCTATCATCTTAGTTCGGTTGTTAAAGCAGTTATCGCTGCTATAAGCACTTTTTTTAACTTGCTCATTCTCACCATTTAGAGCTCTCTTTAAAGTTAATTTTTATTATCTAAATTATTTAGATGATGAAGAACTTGATGTTTGTGTAAATTGTGAGAAGAGTGATGCAAATGCAGATTCTTTCACAGTTACGTTATTCTTTTTGAGGTATTTAGCAATAACTCCACTCACAAATGTTGTATCTTGTTCTTTTTCAGTTTTAATGACATTTTGAAGTTCCTTTTTGTACTTGTTCATGTCAGTTCCTTTTTCAGATGTTTTTACCATTTCGACAATATAGTAAGAAGTAGCACCTGTTGATGAACTTGTTGATTCAATGACATCTGAAAACTCGCCATTTTTCAATTTGAAAGCAGCTGTTTGAACTTCTGTTGGAACACTTGTTGAAGTTGAATTAAATGTTACTTTGCTTTCAGCATTTGTTTTTTCAAAGCTTGCTTTACCAGCATCATCTTTTTTAGCGGCATCCAACGCTTTTGTTGCTGCATCTTTTGATGTTTCAGAAACAACATAAGCTGTTACATCTGGATGGTAAGATTCCCAAGCTTTTTTAAGATTAGCATCTGTATATTGAGTTTCTTTGATTTCATGGTCAATCGCTGCTTGTTCAAGCATTTGTGTACGCATGTATGGTGTGAAACTTGCTTCAGTCAAGCCTTGTTGTTGCAAAGCAGATGAAAATTGACTACCATATTGGTCTTTAATTGACTTAACTTTTTTGCTGACATCTTTATCGGTTACTTCTTTTCCAAAGTCTTTAGTAAAAATTTTGTCAAAAGTTAAATTTTGAAGTAATGTATTTGTCGGTTGTGATGGAAATTGTTTGGCTTCCTTGTATAAATCAGAAACGCGAATGGTATCACCTTTCATTGTGATGATATCCTTGCTTGCTGAATCGCTACTTGAGCAACCAGATAAGGTTACCAATGCGGCTCCGGCAAAGACAGTAGTCATAACTAATCCGAGTTTTTTGAATTTCAAGATATTCTCCTTCGCATGATTCGATGTTTGTAGTTAATGTGTCCTAAAACATCCTTTTATTTTTAACTTGTTGCAATTATATCATAAAAAATTAAATAAAGCTTTAAATACACCAAAAAATGAATCAGCGAATTGACAACCTAAAAGTTTAATTTATGCTTTTTTTATCATCAACAAGCCATCTCCAAGTGGGAGAATACTTGTTAAATATTTCGGATTATCTAAGACCTCATCAAAAAGCTTGCGTAAGCCACGCTCTAGCGCCCGCTGATTTCTTTTGATTTCCATAATTGGGGTCAATATTTCTCCACCTTGAAAAATATCATCCATTAAAATCACTCCATTTTCAGATAGTAGATCTAGAGCAATTGGTAGGAATTCGATATATTTTGATTTAGCTGAGTCCATAAAGATTACATCAAATGAGCCCGATAACTCTTTCAAAATATCTGCAGCATCACCCTCTTTAAGAATAATTTGGTTTCGATGGTCATACTTGCCCAGATTTTTTTTGGCTAACTCAATCATTTCAGGATTACGGTCAATTGTTACAATCTCCGCATTTGGAACCTCTTGAGCCATTATGAGAGCCGAAAAACCAATTGCTGTTCCGATTTCGAGAATTCTTTTTGGCTGCAACAAACTCAACAACATTTGAAAATAAATAACTGTCTCATGTGGGATAACTGGAATATTATTTTCTTTAGCAAATTTCAGTACTTCTGCAAGTTCTCCGGTTATTTGTGTTTGACTTGAACGCATCCATTCTACTAATTCTGTTTTGACAACTGGTCGATTCATCATGGGGTTACTTGTACGTTTATATGTTTCAACCATTTTTAAAGATGAACTCCTTTTTCAACTAATTTTTCTAATTCACTCAATCGATTTTCAAAAAGCTCAAAGGCGGCATCTAAATAATCGGTAGATTCCATATCAACTCCAGCTTTGGCAATTACTTCTAAAGGATAAGCTGAGGAACCTGCCTTCAAATATTCAAGATATTTTTGACGATCCTCATCTGAACCATGAACAACTTTTTCAGCTAAGAAAGTTGCCGCAGCAAAACCTGTTGCGTATTGAAAAACATAGAAATTATAATAAAAATGCGGAATTCTAGCCCATTCATACTGAATTTCTGGATTTTCTTTGGCTGCTAAATTATAGTATTTTTCATTTATTTCGCCATAAAGTGAGTTTAAGTATTCACTTGTTAAAACTTCGCCGGCAGCATCTGCTTCATGAATTTTTTGTTCAAATTCGGCAAATTGACTCTGACGGAAAACAGTTCCACGGAAACTATCAAGCCAGTGGTTCAAAAGGGCGAAGCGCTCCTTATCATCTTTACTTTCCTTTAATAAAGTTTCAGTTAAAATATTTTCATTTGTAGTTGAGGCAATTTCAGCTAAAAAGATTGGATAATCCCCATAAACATATGGTTGGTTTTCACGCGTGAAAGCACTATGCATTGAGTGCCCCATTTCATGAACTAAAGTAAAAAGATCATCTAACGTTTCTTGCCAATTTAGAAGCATAAAAGCATTGGTATCATAAGATCCACCTGAATAAGCACCCGAACGTTTTCCGATATTTTCTTCGACATCAATCCATCTTTGTTCAAAAGCTGCTTTAACTTTTCCTTTATATTCTTTACCAAATATCGCTAAAACTTCTTCTGCTTTTTTCACTCCATCTTCATAGTTAAATTTATAATCTAAATTAGATAATGGAGTATAGATATCATACATCTTTAAATCAGTAATTCCTAAAATTTTCTTGCGTAGTTCAATATAACGATGTAAAAGTGGCAAATGTTGATGAATGGCCTCCATCAAAACATCGTAAACTTTTTCTGGAACAAAATTATTAGCCAGAGCAGCTTGACGGGCTGAATCATAAGAGCGGATTTGGGCATTAAGATTATGGACTTTTACATTAGTCTGTAAGGTCTTTGCATAAGTATGCTGATATTGTTCATAATTACTATAAAGTGCTTTGTAGGCTACTTTTCGTACTCCCCTATTCTTACTTTCCATTAAGGAAGAGTAATTTCCATGCGTGAGTTGGATCATCTCATCAGATTCATTTTTGACCATAGGTAACTTAATATCCGCATTATCAAAAATTTCAAAAGTTTCTGAAGGACTTTCAAAAATTTCACCAGCCGCAGCTAATAACTTTTCCTCTTTTTGACTAAGAATATGAGCTTTTTTAGCAAAAAGGCGCTCAAACATATGGTCATAGTTTTTTAATTTTTTAAGCTCCCCCAACCATTTGTTATAGACTTCTTTTGAAATTTTCAAAAACTCAGGTTCATAGAAGGCATAGACCTCTCCGAATTTCACATAGAGGGCTGTTGCTTTTGACTGATACTCCTGATACTTAGCCTCTCTGGTATCTTGGTCATTTTTCATTGAAGCATAAACATATAGTTTTTCAACTTGTTGAGAAATGGATAACATTTTTTCGGTAATTATCAGAAGACTTTCAGCTGAATCAAGTAAATGACCGGGGTCTGTCTCTTCAACGAGTGAAAGTTCGCTTTTTATTCTAGTTAGCTCTGCTTCCCATTCTTTATCTGTTTTATAAATTGTCGTCAAATCCCAAGTTAATTTTTCAGGAATTTCATTTCTGTTCTTAGCCATGAAGATCACTCCTTTTTACTCAAATTAATTTTTATTCACATTAAAAACTTATTAGCAGAATTTCATTCATTCATATCCTTCTTCTGCTTTTTCATTATAGCATAGAAACGGGGAGGATAGACTTCCTTAAAGCTATTTTGCTGAAAATTTATTAAAAAGTTTTCATAATAGAGATTAATATTATGCTTAATTTGAGTAAATTTATGTAAAGGAATTTTATCATCAAAAACTTCAAGTAAGTTCAATCCCAAAGGAGCAATAAATGAACGTTCAAAAGTCAAATTCAACAAATTTTCACCTCTTTGGTAATATTTTTCCTGAAGTTTCAACCATTTTGGTGAACAATAATAAAGTTGCCGACGAATAAATTCTGCTAGTTTAAGATCAACAATAAGTGGTATTGTCAGTAACTTTTGTGATAAAAAAGGCAGTCGTAATTGCTCAATAAGTCGTCCTTCCCCAAAAGGAATTTCTTCTTGTAAATAAATAATTTTTCCACGCAAATCTTCATGAATCAGGGATTTTAATCTCATCTTCTGAGCTTTGAAATCTAACTCCCAATAATAGAAACCTCTATTTTCTGAAAAATAGACTAGATTTTTTTGAAGTTCTGTTATTTGGTCTTTTAACCATAAATCTTGCCCCATAAGCCAAAGTACCGTAAAACCGTGGACTTGATAATTCTCTGTCCTTTCTTTTAAACGTTTCATAGAAAGATGAGAACATTGAATTTCAATAGCTATTTTATCATTTACCAATAAATCTGGCCTCTGCTTAAATTCAGGAATATAAGCTTCAATTTCTACCTTATCAGTTTTTTTAAACCATTGATAGAGTGCTTTTTTTAATCCTAAATGTTGTTCAGATTCGTTTTCAAGCCATAAGTCGCAAGCTTTGAGAGATTTATGAGCAAAGTGAGGCATCTTTATTTCACCATTTTTTATAAATAACTCTGATTTACAAGAAGGACAAAAATATTTTCCTGTCAGTTCTTTTACTTCTATTTCTAATAAGTTTACTACTTGTCCATTTTCATCAATTGCTGTCAACATATCTTACTATACGAAAAAAGTATTTATTTGTAACCAAAAAAGTTACTGACAGAAAGTTGTCAGTAACTTTTTATTATCTTTGATTCCAAAAATAGCCAATTTGTGAAACAATAGCAATACTCAAAAAGATAGCCACAATGATTCCTACTCGCATCATATGTTTTTTCTTTTCATAATTTAAAACAGCAATAAATTCACGAATAAAAGCTGGAACACGATAATACATAGCTGTCTTTCCACCCTTCCCACCTTGAGCTTCAAGTTTTAACATTGCTGCAAAAAGAGCTGCTCGAAAAACATGGTAATCAGAAGTGAAGAACAGAAATTTTTCCCTAATCAATTGAGAAGAAAAAACCAGGTTTTCGTAAGTTGTTCTTGATTGATCTTCAAGCATTGTCCGCTCAATCGGAAAACCAAGAACTTCAACCGCATACCGTTGCATAGCTCTAGCTTCAGAAACTTTCTCATCAGGACCTTGTCCACCTGAAAAAACTAAAATTGTTTCATTATCGCGGACAGCTTTGACCGCTGCCAAAATTCGATTTCCTAACAATTTACCCACATGTTCTCCCTGAATTAACCCTGCGCCTAGGACAACATAGTAATTTGCTCTTTGTTTTCGAACACGCCGACCATAGACCCAACTTGATAAAAAGAAAATTCCAAACTGCCAAGCAAGATAAATTGAAAGAATGGGATAAACCATTCCTAATATTTTTAACCAAATCCAACTATCCGGTAATCTGCCCATTGAAAGATGAATCCAGTCAACTACTAAAAAGGTCAACACAACAATAGGCAATAAAAGATTCCCTATCGATTTTGATTCTCTGCGCCACATCTTTATTGTTAACACAACGATACTTATAGGTACAATAATACCGATTATCATTGGTATGATTAAGAACATCACAACTGCTTCAGCAATAAGTAATAATAAAAGTACATTTTGATGCAATTCGGTTAATACTAATCCTGAACCAATAATTCCATTAATTGTAATCCACAAAAAGAGCAAAGCAAAAAATGATAAACGTCCCAATCGTAACGTCCTTAAATCCTTCAGTTTTCTAATTTTCCACCAAAAAATAAACGTCAATACTGCAAAAAGTATTGTTGGGATTACCCCAATAATAAATAAACCATTCTTTATATCCATGCTGTTATTATACCTTGACTTGAAGCAAACTGTCAATCAATTGCGCCAAGTCTTCTTTTGAATAAATTTTGTAAACTATATCTTGTATTTAGCCTAGATTTAATAATAAAAAATGACCTTTATGAAAAGTCATTTCAATTTAAAATTTTTTAACGTTCTTTTTACTCATAAAAGAACACTTTAATATAATTGATTGCTTGTTTATTATGAGGCATTTCAGCATGTGATGTATCTTTGCCTTTAATAAGATAATGAACTACAGAATTTCCATTTTTCATCAGTAAACGATAGATTGAAAAACTATCCGCCCAAGGAACTGTACCATCGGTTTGCTTTTCACTATCGTAATCTCCCGCAAGCAACACCGCTTGAATACTTTTATCAACTCGTTCATAATTTTGCAACCAATAATCATAATATTTCGTCTTAACTTTAGGACCATCCGTCAAAACTTGGGCTAGCGTTTGATCCGGTTGTGGAGTACTGGCATTAAATTGACCATCAAGAGAGACCCATTTTTTTATTGGAGGAAGGCTACGGTCATATCCATATTCAATTAAATAACGGTAAACACCTGAACCTCCTGCAGAATATCCTAAAACATTCGCATAAGGAATATTATAATGCTTACCAAGATAAGACATAATCGCTTTTAAAGAACCCTCGTACTTCAAAGAATTATTGGTCCCTTTGACCATTCCCACTTCTATCGTTGGATATGTATTATGCTTATCAATTTTACCAGTCACTTTAAGTGAATAATTATTATCTGTATCAACGACGATTGTCAGTCCCTTTCTAGCCCGAGTATCTCGATCAGAAGTTACATCATTAACCATAGTATTCATAGTTGATGCTTTGCCATCAGAACCTGTAATATAAATAGTAGGATAGACTGGACGATTATCATCCGCTAAAGGTGGGTGGGGAGCTAAAATAAACCGCCCAATAATAACACCAATTATAAATACACCAATAAAACTCACAATAAGAGAAATATTTTTTTTCATGCTTTGCTTCTCACATATTTCTTTAGATTACTCACATTTTTTACATTCAATACTCTTTCATTTGATTTTAGCATAAATTAGCCAAAGCAGTAATTTTTTTATCTTTAGATATGCATTATATTTGTTTCATTGGCTTGCGACTAAAGCTGTGAGTAAAAAAGACCCGTCATTTACTGACGAATCTTAATTTTTTAAAGTACTGCCAAAACAGCGAAGTTAATCAAGAATAAAAGTGCAACAACCCAAATGACAGGTTTTACTTCTTTCACTTTTCCTGTGAACAGTTTGACCAGAATGTAAGTGATGAAACCAGCTGCAATCCCATAAGAGATTGAGTAAGCAAGTCCCATAAATACTGAGGCAAAGAAAGCAGGAATTGCTTCAGTCAAATCACCCCATTTAATTTCTTTAAATGAACCAAGCATCATCATCCCAACAATAATCAAGATTGGTGCAGTTGCTTGTGTTGGAACAATTGCAAGAAGTGGTAAGAATAAACTTGAGATAGCAAACATAATTGCTGTTACCACAGATGCAAGACCAGTACGTCCCCCTGCACCAATTCCGGCTGCAGATTCCACATAAACAGTTGTATTTGATGTTCCGAAAATTGCTCCGATTGGAGTGGCAATCATGTCAGCAAACAAAGCTTTATCCATTTTAGAAGAGAAACCATGACTTGTTTCCATATCTTTCAAATCTTCATCTGTAAAGATTCCTGTTGCGCGACCTGTTCCAATAAAGGTACCAATTGGGTCAAAGATAGATGTCAATGAGAAAGCAAGGACTGTCATCAAAACTTCAATATAACGTGATGAGTCTGAGAATAAAGAGCCAAAACCTTTTGGACCAAAAGCAGCACCAAAGGTTGTTCCCATTTGATTGATAGCTGTTCCTAAGTTGTTTTCAGCAAATAAAGTATTCACATCAACTTTAACTACACCAGTCAAAAGAGCTAAGATAGTTGTTACTAAGATTGAAAGTAAAATTCCTGCACGCCATTTACGAATAACAAAGAACATTGTCACTACAATCCCAACAAGTGCGACTAATACGCCTGGGTTATTAAAAGTTACAAGTTCTGGAACAATTGATGAATTTGCTGTAATAGTTCCATGGTTGTTCACATAAGTTCCTGGGTCAGCGATAAAACGCAAAATTCCTGCATTTTTAATCCCAATATAGGCAATGAAAATACCGATACCACCACCAATTGCGTGTTGTAAACTTTCAGGAATTCCAAGAATGATTGCTTTACGAATGGAAGTAAAAGTAATAATAATATTGATAATCCCACAAATGAAAACCATTGCCAAAGCTTCTTGCCAAGTATAACCAAGCGATAATACAACAGTGTAAGCAAAGAATGCATTTAGACCCATTCCGGGTGCCAAAGCGTAGGGAACATTAGCGATTAAGGCAATTGCAAGTGTCCCAACAATAGAGGCCAAAATAGTTGCTAAGAAAACTGCTTGGACAGGCATTCCTGTTGTACCCAAAACTTGTGGGTTAACAAAGAGGATATAACTCATAGCAAAGAATGTAGTCAAACCAGCCATTATTTCACGGCCAACTGTTGTGCCGTTTTCTTCAAGTTTAAAGAACTTGTTCACGAATAATTTCTCCTTTTAGGGTCTGTGATTAAAATTTCAACCCTTTGATAAAAAGTTGTCTTTGCTTTTTAAGCAAACACGTCATAAAATAAAAAACATTATATTATTATTCTAATCAGTTTTAGTTAAGGAAACAAGAAATTTAGCATAAAAACTACTCTAAATCTTTTAATTGTTCGGTAATGGCGAACAAGTTTTTTGAAAAGTGCTTTCTTGTTCGTAGAACATGGTAGAGTTCCGCTCCTGCTTCTAACTATGATATAATGAATGAATTGACAAATAAATTTTAGAATAAGGGGAGTTTGAATGGAGAACTACAAAGAACGTAAACTGATTGCAATTGATTTAGATGGTACTACTTTGCAGTCTGATGGACGTTCAATCAGCCGTTATACCAAATATATTTTTAAACAGGTAGAATCACTCGGACATATTATCTGTATCACAACCGGACGCCCTTTTAGAATGTCTTTAGATGTCTATCGCGAGCTTGAGTTGACAAGTCCAGTCATTAATTTTAATGGGGCTTTGATTTCAATGCCTAATGATAAAAACTGGGAACATACAAAATCTTATTATATTGATCGTTCCTTCATTTTTGACCTTTTGAGGCACCAACAAAATTTTAATCTCCATTTCTTTGCCGTTGAATATCGTCGAAAGTTCTTTCTAAACACTTTCCGTAATGTCGAGCCCAAGCTCTTTGGTGTAGAAAAATTTCAACCCTATAATCGACTTCGTGCAGACCGAGTTACTGAAAATCCTCATGCAGTACTCCTTTCCACTCGCCAAAAAGATAAATTAGCATTGGCAGAGGAAATGAAACGTCATTATAATGGCAAGATTGATGTCGGCGTTTGGGGTGGACCGAATGGCATATTAGAAGTTGTTCCTAAAGGAATTTCCAAAGCTTCTGGTCTTAATCATCTACTTAAAGTTCTTGATATTCCTTTAGAGAATCTTATTGCTTTTGGAGATGAACATAATGATATTGAAATGTTTAAATTAGCTCCCAATGCTTATGCTATGAAAAATGCCTCTGCTAGACTCACTCCTTATGCCAGTGAAATTCTTCCTTGGACAAATGATGAGGATGGTGTAGCTAGACAGCTTGAAAAACTTTTTTTAACCCCGAATAAATAAATACCAATCGATGATTGGTATTTTTATTTTTACAAAATAATTTTTAAATGACAGTCTGTCAAATTCTTTTGACAGCTCCTTTTTTTGAAAATGTAAATAAATCGGCTTATAATGAAAGAGCATACATCTCTAGGAGATGTCTAGTTTTTAACAAAGATTTCAAAATACTAAGGAGTGCTTATGAAAGTTTCAATATTCTCCACTTGTGTGATGGACCTGATGTTTCCACAAGTTGGAATTGCAATGGTTGAAGTCCTTGAACGTTTGGGGATTGAAACAGATTTTCCAGAAGAACAAATTTGTTGTGGACAACCGACTTATAACTCAGGGTTAGTTAAAGAATCCATGCCAACAATTAAAAATCAGATTGATGCTTTTGAATCTTCTGATTATGTCGTTGGGATTGCTGGTTCTTGCTCAGGGATGTTTACAGAATATCCCCATATGTTCGATGAAGGTGACCCATATAAACAAAAAGCAATTGATTTAGCAAATAAATCCTATGAATTCACCCAATTTCTTTATCGGTTTTTAGGTCTTGAAGATCTTGGTGCCACATTTAATGGTGAAAAAGCAACTTATCATCGTTCTTGCCACATGACTAGAATTCTAGGTGAACGAGAAGCTCCATTCATTTTATTGGATAATGTCAAAGGGCTTGAAGTTCTTCCTCTTCCTCATTTGGAAAATTGTTGTGGCTTTGGCGGAACTTTTTCAGTTAAATCTCCTGAGATTTCAGAGATGATGGTCACTGAAAAAACAAACGATATTCTATCAACTGGTGCTGAAATCTTAATTTCTGCTGACTTAGGCTGCTTGATGAATATTGGTGGAAAATTGAATCGCGAAGGTAAAAAAATAAGAGTGATGCATATTGCTGAAATTTTAAACACAAATGTCGATTTAGAAAGAATAGATGCTGTGAAAAACCCAGCATTTATCAAAGCATAGGGGGAGAAAATGGGACTTTCTACAAGTACAAAAACTTTCGCTGAACGTTTAGAAGAGAGTAAAAAAGACCAGTTTGCTAAAGCTGCGGTAGCCAAAGCGCAGGATGCCCAATGGGAGAAAAGAGAATCTGCGCGTGATGAGCTTGGAAATTGGCAAGAATGGCGTGATATTGCTGAATCCATTCGTCAACATACTTTAAAATATTTGCCCCATTATCTGACAGAGTTTTCAGATAATGTTGCGGCTCGTGGCGGTCATGTCTTCTTTGCGGCTGATGCTAAAGAAGCCAATGATTATGTTAAACGGATTGTTCTTGAAAAAAACGCAAAAAAGATTGTCAAATCAAAATCAATGGTGACCACGGAAGTTGACATTGACCCAATGCTCGTTTCGCTTTCTGATGATATGGATATTTTGGAAACAGACTTGGCTGAATTTATTTTGCAAGTCGCTGATTGGGATGAGCCTTCACATATTGTTTTTCCAGCCTTGCACAAAAATCGTGATCAAATTCGTGAAATATTTGCTAAAAAATTAGGCTATGAGGGTGATAATAATCCAGTTAATTTGGCTCGCTGTGCTAGGGATACCATGCGTAAGCTTTTCTTAAAATCTGAAGTCGGAATTACCGGTTGTAACTTTGCCATTGCCAACACTGGTGACATTAATTTATCTACTAACGAAGGAAATGCTGATTTAACAATTTCAATTCCTAAGACACAAATTGTTCTGATGGGAATGGAACGGATTGTTCCATCAATCAAAGAAGCTGAAATTTTAGATAATATGCTTGCTCGTTCGGCCGTTGGTCAAAAACTGACAACTTATGTCACTTTTGCCGGTCAGCAGGCCGACGACGAATCCGATGGTCCTGAGGATTTTCATGTTGTCATTGTTGATAATGGACGCTCAAATGCGATTGGAACTGCTTTTGAAGCTGTTTTACAATGTATTCGTTGTGGTGCTTGTCTGAATGTTTGCCCAGTTTATCGTCAAATTGGTGGACATGCTTATGGTTCGATTTATCCTGGACCAATCGGTTCAGTTCTCTCTCCCGTTTTAGGAGGTTATGAACAATATGGTGATTTACCTTATGCTTCAACCTTATGTGGTGCATGTACTGAAACTTGTCCGGTAAAAATTCCTTTGCATGAACTTTTAATTGAACATCGCAAAGTGATGGAAGATGATCTTTCAATGCATCATGATGGCTCTTTTGTCAATTTTGAAATGAATACGATTGGGAAAGGAACAAGTAGCCCAGCACTATTTGGGATGGCAATAAATATGGCTCACACTGGTCTTAATATGTTACCCAAAGCTAAGGAGGTCAGCGTTGAGGGTTCTTTATTTAACTATGGCGCCGTTAGAAAAGCTCCTGCTCTAGCTAAAGGTTGGACAGATGTCCGAGATTTGCCAATTGCTCCGCCACATAAAGAACAATTTCGTCAGTGGTATAAAAAACATAAGGCAGGTAAATAAATATGACAGGAACTATTGAAAATCGAAGTAAATTTTTAGAAACTTTATTTGAAAAACGTGGGGGTGTAGAACTTCCATTTGAACCTTATGTTCCAATTTCAGATTTGCCTGAGACACATTTGGCTCATTTAACTACTGAGGAATTATTGGATATTGCTAAGGAGCAAGCCAGCCGAGTTTCTGCTAATTTAATCGAAACCTCTTCTTTTGAAATGAATGAAGTGATTCGCCAATTAATTGAAAAATCTGGTGGCGGACAAGTCATGATTCCTTCAACAGATGAATTTGAAAAATTAGGAGTGAATGTTATTTCAGACCAATTGGTGAAGTGGAAAATTGGTAAAGAAAATCGTGATGAAAATATTAATGCTGCCCAAAATTCTAATGTTGTCGTGGCTGTTCCTAAATTTTTCCTCGCTGAATCAGCAACGATTGTAGTCGAATCAGAAGCTGGGCAAGGGCGCTCTTTACACTTCTTACCCACTCATTATATTTCTGTAATTCCACTAAGTCGTATGGTTCCTCGTTCTACCCAAGCTGCGGATTGGTTTGATGAACATAAGAAGCCTGGGTCAACCCTTCATTTTATTTCTGGCCCCTCAAATTCTGGTGATATTGAGATGCAACTTGTGGTTGGACTTCATGGTCCTTTGGAAATTAATTATGTGATTGTCAAAGATTTATGAAAGGAAAAAACTCTGCTGACAGCAGAGTTTTTTTATTATTTTTACTGACAAATGTGTTGTCAGTAATTTTTTCTTAATCACGATTTCCACCTGCGATACCGAAGATACGGAGCAGGAAGAGGAATAAGTTTAAGAAGTCTAAGTAAAGTGATAAAGCCATCGATATTGCCCAACCGTCATTTACTTGACCGTTATTTGCATTATAAACGTTAACAATTTTTTGATTATCCCATGCAATCAATCCAGAGAAGATAACAACACCGGCAATACTTGTTAGGAACATCAAGCCTGTGCTTGCAAAGAACCAGTTGAGAAGTGTTGCCACAATCAAGCCCCAAACAGCAACACCCATTACTTTACCCATTGCAGAGAGATTGCGTTTTGTCACTCGACCATAAATTGACAATCCTAAGAACATCGCTGCTGCTGTAACAAAGGCAAGAGTAATATTAGTTGCCGTATACATAATCAATGTAAAGCTAAGCAAGAATCCAAAGAATGCTGCAAAGCCAATAAAGAGCGGTAATGCTGCTGGAGAATTTTTGAGTGCTGCTCGTTGCATTGGAAATACTAAGAACAATGGAACTAACCATAAGAGTAAGAATCCAAATCCTCCTCTGTCTAACATTGCTACCATATTATCTGCGAAAAATGTAATCATTATCCAAGAAACAACTGCAGAAATCAATACTCCTACACCCATTAATGCATAAATTTTACTGAAAAATGCATTCAATCCATCGCTTCTTTGGTCAAAGATAACATCATTATCATTCATATTTTTCATTATATTTGGCCTCCCTTTTTAATTTAATTCTAAGACTATTTTACCAAAAATTGGGCTTTTTGTCATCAGTCTTAGGTCTGATTTTTTATTTCTATTATTTACTGACAGCCTTTTATTCACTTTTAGGAACAAGGGTTGTCAGTGCTTTTCGATAAACCTTGATATCTAATGGAAGCGGATCACTTTTATCCCCATCAATTCTTGAATATGGATTATCTTTCTTTTTCTTTGAATGTGTGAGAATCTCTAAATGGTCAGTATCAAAATGAGTCATTTCAAGAAAATCATCAAATTTTCCTCGACGAAGTTTGTTCAAATGAAAAAGGATATTAAATAAATTGATTTCTTTTAATGAATAAACACGGATAAGTCCGTCATCAACTTTAGCTTTGGGGGCCAAAGCTTGCATTCCACCAATTGTATCTGTCATTGTAATCAATAATAGTTTCGTTCTTAATGACTTGGTTTTACCATTATATTTTACTTTAATTCGATAGGTTTTATTATAGCGAATAACTTTATAAGCATCTTTTAGATAAGCTAAAGGTCCAAATTTTTTCTTCTCAGAGCCGCTGACATTTTGGGCAATATCTGCTAAAATCCCTAATGTTAAACTTGATGTCATATAATCATTATTGACTTTGGCAATATCAAATTTTTGAATTTCGCCTTGACTTAAATTATTAAGTGCTTCTTCTAATTTTTGCGGAATATGAAGTGATTTTGATAAATTATTAACCGTACCATTAGGAACAATGCCTAGAATCGGTTTTGCTCCTCCTTCAAATACTCCTCCACAAATTTTATTGATGGTTCCATCGCCACCTAAAGCAACCACAAGGTCTGTTTGGTCTTGACTGGCTTTTTTTGCAAGACGGATTGCATCCTCTGGGCTTTCTGGATTGATAAATTCAAGTTTAGAGGCTGAATTTTCTGGTCTTGCAAAAAAGTCCTTAATTGTTTTCAAAACTTTGTCTTCATCATTATTACCAGATTTTTCATTATAAAATACTTTTACATTTTTCATAAAATACCTCCTTATTTTAGTGCAATGGAATTTATTGCTTACATACTAATTTTATCATATTATGAAAAATCTCTGACAAGACTTGCTTTATTTTACTGACAGACTTATTTCTAAATAAAAAACCTATCAATGGATAGGTTTTATTTTTTACTTTTTTAATCAATACTGAAATAAGGTAAACGTTTAAAATGCTTACGGCGATTCCATTTGTACTTGAGGTTAACTGACCCTTCAAGGGTAGCTACATATTTATCAACAGCAGTAACAATCCAACTTTCTTTATAGCGTGGCGGATTGATTGTCGCACCGAACATATGTTTGATGATTATGTCTTTTTCAAGAGCTGACAAGGTTGTCAGTTTGCGCGCATTACGGTAGGCGATATGAGGATGCACATAGGCATGGCTCTTAGCAAATTTTGTATTGCGCCAATCATAATAGAAAAGGTCATGCAAAAGTCCAGCTCTAGCTGTAGCTTTAGCATTGAGGCCACGTTTTTTCGCAATGAGATAGCTGACATAACTTACTCTTAAGCAATGTTGCAAGCGTGTTGAAGTATAGTGATGTGTAATCCCATCAAGCTTTTTAAGCTCATCCATTTCTAATAGATGACCGACATAACTCATATATTCTGCGTCGTTAAACCACGGCTTTTCTTCTAAATTCATGACTTGATTATAACACGATAATTCTCTTTGTCAATACGATTTACTTAGTTTTTAGATTAAATTTTTCTTTTTAAATGCTTAGAAATTTATTTTTAATGCTTGTAAAATTTTGAAAATTTGCTATTTTACTTGATTTCCATTTTTATTTATTTATTATTTTAGTAAAAAATATTTTTTCTATTTTTTCTAAAAAAGTAAGGCCGATAGTTTACAAAAACTCAAATTTCCTGTATAATTGATAGGTATTAGAAAAATCTTGGAGGGTGTAGTGTGCCCACCTGGGACATCACATCAACCGCTTTTCTATGAAAAGTAATAAAAGGAGACAAAAAATGGCAAACATTAAATCTGCAATCAAACGTGCTGAATTGAATAAAGTAGCAAACGAACGCAACGCACAACAAAAATCTGCAATGCGTACTCTTATCAAAAAATTTGAAGCTGCACCTACTGAAGAACTTTACAGAGCTGCTTCTTCATCAATTGATAAAGCTGCTTCAAAAGGCCTTATCCATGCTAACAAAGCGTCACGTGATAAAGCACGTCTTGCTGCTAAACTTGGCTAATTAAAAATGTCTGTCTCTTTGGCAGATTTTTTTATATCAAAAAGTACTGATAGAAACAAAAAAATACTGACAGCAATTTCTGTCAGTATTTTTTTATTTATTAAAGATTGCAAAGTCTTGTTGAGTTAAACCAATTAAAGGGTCAAAATTTCCTGACAAAATAAGTGCTTCTGTCAAGCTTCCCTTATCCAGTGTTTCAATTTCTTCATCTTCAAATAAAGAAATTTCTTCTACTTGTGCTGGCATTTTTTTACTGACAGAACGAATTTGCCCTTGTAATTCTACTGGCGCTGCAGGCTTCTTCTCTTTGTCAGATCTTTCTTTTTTGTCAGTAACTTTTTCACTCACAATTTCGACTGACAGATTTTTAGCCGCTGGATTTTCTCCCATAAATCGCTCAATCAGATAGGTCTTTCGATTCGCTCCTTCACGCGCCACCGCTTGTGCAAAAGCTCGTTCTTCACCAAGTAAAATCAGACTTTGTTTAGCCCTTGTAATTGCCGTATAAAGCAAATTTCGCTCTAACATGCGTGAATACGAAGAAACCATCGGCACAATAACTGTGGAAAACTCCGAACCTTGAGATTTATGAATGGACATAGCATAAGCCAAAGTAATTTTATACCACTCCGCTCTTGGATAAGTCAATTCTTGACCATCAAAATCCATCACCAACTCATCTTGTTTACTGTCAGTATATTTTGCTGCAATCAATTCTACGATTTGTCCCAAATCTCCGTTAAATACATTGGCCTCAGCATCATTTACTAAATGAAGAACTTTATCTCCTTCACGAAATTTCATATCACCCAAAGCGAATTCAAGTCGATCATTAAGCGGATTAAAGAGATTTTGCAAAAGAACATTCATTGCATTAATTCCGGCCATTCCTTTATACATAGGTGCCAAGATTTGTAATTCAAAAGGATTATTCCCTCTTTTTTGCCATGCACTTGCGATTTGTTCAACCATCTGAGGAACAAAATTAGCACTGACCTCAAAATAAGAACGGTCAGGTTTTTTCGCCGTGAAATCACTTGGCAATTGCCCATCTTTGATGTGGTGAGCTAAATCAGTAATGGTAGAATCATCCCCTTGACGAAAAATCTTATCCAATTTTACTGACGGAATTTCTGGAATTTTTAGTAAATCCGCAAAAATTTGTCCTGGCCCCACAGAAGGAAGCTGGTCAGCATCTCCAACAAGGAGAACTTTCATTGAACCAGGAATCGCTTGAAAAAGTTTATTAGCTAACCAAGTATCAACCATAGAAAATTCGTCAACAATCAAAAGAGCACCAGACAATTCATTTCCAAGAGCATCTTCTGCTTCATCTTGTCCCAAACCCAAATGGCGGTGAATCGTCGCTGCTGGAAGACCAGTCAACTCATTCATCCGTCTTGAAGCTCGACCAGTCGGTGCTGCCAGTAATATAGGAAAGACGTCATCATTATAATGGTCTGGGTCCAAATCTAGCTGATGAAGACGGGCATAAGTTTCAATAAAACCATTAATAATTGTTGTTTTACCAGTTCCTGGTCCACCAGTCAAAATGAAAAATTGCTGATTCATTGCACCAATAATGGCTTGCTTTTGCAAATCATCATAAGTAATTTCTAAATCTCTTTCAACTTCAGCCAATACTGTCAGTAACTTTTCATCAGCAAAATCTTTACCCGAACGATTAGTTAATGCTGTCAGTGATTTCCGAATCCCGTCCTCAGCAAAGTACAAGGAATTCTCAAATATTTTTGTTCCTTCTTGTTGCACTTTTCCATCAACTATTAAACCATTAATTTCCTCCGCAACAGCAGACGGGTTGACCTCGACATTACGAGCTTCTTCAAGTAAGTCTATCGTCATCTCAAGTAAATTTTTGGCTTCAATGTAAGTATCGCCTGTTGATTGCGAATGCGTATTGACCTCATGCATCAATGCCGCTCGAAATCGATTAGGGCTATCCGCTTCAATTCCTAAACTACTTGCAATCTTATCAGCTGTTTTAAAACCAACTCCCTTAACATCTTCCACAAGCTGATAAGGATTTTCCTCAATTTTTTCAATCGTTTCTTCTTTATAAAGTTCATAAATTTGAAAAGTGATTTTGCTTGGTAAGCCATATTCTGCAAGCTTGGTCAGCACTTTTTCCATTCCATGATTCTCACGTAATCGTTTGATAAATGAATTTTTTCTGGCTAGAGTCAATAGACCATCCAATTTTTCCGGCGCTTCTAAAATTGAATCTACCGTATTTTCAGGAAAAGTTTCAACAATTTTTTCTGCCGTTTTCTTACCAATTCCAGGAAATTTATCTGAAGAAAAATATTTAATTAAACCAGCACCAGAAGTCGGCACTGCTTTTTCATATTGACTGACCTGTAATTGTTCCCCATATTTAGGATGCTGCGTCAATTGACCATAAAATGTATAAGAATCTCCTTCAACCACATCCCCAATTGTCCCGTTAACCACAATTTCAAAATCATCATATTCAGCATTAGTTTCATCAATTTCAATGAGTAGAACTTTATAAAAATTACTGGGATTGGAGAAAAATATTGCCTCAATCGAACCAGTAAAATAAGTTTTTTCAATCATAGCTGTTTATCCCAAATTTTTAAGTCAAAATGGCCAGCATTTGATTCTAAAACAGTGACCGTATTATTGGCTAAACCACCAACTGAACGTAATTCAGCAATTGGAAAGCCAGCTAAATGGCGCATTCCAGCCGTTCCAGAAGCCCCGTGACCAACTAAAAGTACATTGTCCATTTTAGAATTCAACAAATCCTGAGCCAAAGAATCAAAGCGATTCAAGACAGAACTCACAGATTCAGCTCCAAAAACACTTCCATCAAATTGATCCAACTCAAAACGTGAATCATGCATTTCTTTAGGATATTTAGCAATTGCATCGCTAATGAACCAACCCTCTAATTCCCCGAAATTCCACTCCGACAATCGTTTGTCAGTACTCACACTTTGATTTGTCAGTAAATCTGCCGTAATCAAAGCTCTTTTTTGTGGACTCGACAAAACTTTGTCAAAGTCAATTGGTTCTAAAAACTTATGAACTCGTTCAATCGCTTCATAAGATTCTGGCAATAAAGGTGAATCTCCTTTTTGTCCTTGCAAACGTCGCGCCAAGTTCCACTCCGTCTTACCATGTCGTACAAAATAAATTCTCACCTTTACACCTCTCCCAATGAATAGACTGCATAATTTCCTAATAAACGAACCTTTACTCCCAAACCTGATAGTTCTTCAAGAGCATAAGGAATTTTTAAATTATTTTTTTCATTATTTACTAAATCAATATTAAAAAAGTACTGACCTAGCCTTGTTCTTAAAGGACGTGATTCAATTTTTGTCATATCAATATCACGCCAAGCAAAAACAGAAATCGCTTTATGAAGCGCTCCTGGCAGGTTATCAGGTAGAGTCAAAGCCAAACTCACCTTCTCACCTGTTTTTAGTAAATCAAATGATTTTTTCTCTTTTCCCAATAACCAAAACCGAGTAGAATTTCCTGCTAAATCCTGAATATTTTTGGCAACAATCTCTAAATCATACATTTTAGCCGCGTAAGAATTAGCAACAGCTGCAATTGGCAAATCTGGATGATTTTTCACAAATTCAGCTGCTGCTGAAGTAGAATCAGTAATTTCAACCTTTGCCTGTGGATAATGCTCTCGTAAATAATTTCGTGTTTGTGCAAGCGCTTGAGGGTGGGAATAAATATGTTCAATTTTCCCCTCTTTTGAAAGAGCCAGCAAATTTTGTGAAATTGGCAAAACAAATTCAGCCACAACTGTCGCCTTAGAATCATGAAAAATTTTATCAATACTCATATTCACAGTTCCTTCAGTCGAATTTTCAATAGGAACAAGAGCAAAATCACATTTTCCTTCATCATAAGCTTCAATAACATCCAGAATACTATCATAAGCAAATAATTCTTCTGATACAAATGCTGTCTCAGCCACCACCGAACAAAAAGAGCCACGAGGTCCTAAATACGCAATTTTCATCTTAATTTATCCCCCATTTTTCACGAATCTCTTCTACAATTTGCTCAGGACTTTTATCAGTAACATCAATCGTTAAATCGGCCACTTTTGCATAGTCATTTTTTCTTTTTTCAAATAAAAGTTGAGCGGTCTTTTTATCCTGCGCTAGAGGACGAACATTCTGCAAATCCATCGAAATTCGTTCCCAAAGCGTTTCAAAATCAGCGGTCAAAAAGACAACTCCAGCTTCTCTATCAAGAGCCTCTAAATTCTTTGGATTTTCAATTATTCCACCACCCGTTGCAATAATTATATTCTTTTGCAGCGCAAGTTCAAAAACCTCATTTTCAATTTTACGAAAATCAGCTTCCCCAAATAATTCAAAAAATTCAGCAATTGGCATCTCAATTTCATCTTCAATTAATTGATCCAAATCAGTAAAATTTTCTGTTAAAAGTTTTGCTACTGTGGACTTTCCCGCACCCATAAATCCAATTAAAATGATACTCATTTTTTACTTCCAATCACTTAAGTTCAAATATTTTCCGACAATTGTTCTAAATCGTCAAAGAAACTTGGATAACTTGTTTGAATTGCTTCGGCGCGTTCAAGCTCAATTTCCCCATTTTCAACCAAAAGTGCTGCAATTGCAGCCATCATTCCAATTCTATGGTCACCTAAAGTATTAATTGAATTTTCTGGAGCATGGAGTTTCGTTCCACCTTGAATAATCATTCCATCATCTGTTGGTTGAATTTTGGCCCCCATACTATTAAGAGCATTCGCGACAACAGCAATTCGGTCAGTTTCTTTTACTTTAAGCTCAGCCGCATCTCGAATAATTGTTTCGCCTTGAGCTTGTGTTGCTAAGAGAGCAATGATTGGCAATTCATCAATTAATCTAGGAATTAAATCACCTGAAATTTCAGTTCCTTTCAATTGACTAGTTTTTACTTTTAGAGTTGCAGCCTTTGCCACATTATCTTGCTCTAAAATTTCCAACTGTCCACCCATTGCTTGAATGACTTCGATAATTCCAGTTCTTGTTTCATTAACTCCAACGTTTTCTAAAATAAGTTCTGAATTTTCAACAACCAAGGCCGCAACCAACCAAAAAGCTGCCGAACTAATATCTCCAGGAACTACTACTTTTTGACCCACAAGTTTTTGTCCACCAGGTACAAGAATTGTTTTATCAGAAACCTTTAGTTCTCCACCAAATTGAACTAACATTTCTTCCGTATGTGAGCGTGTTTTTTCCTTTTCAACAACTTTCGTCAGCCCTTCTGCCTGTAAAGCAGCAAAAATTACAGCTGATTTTACCTGAGCCGAAGCCACCGGAAGAACATAGTCAATTGCCTTCAAATGCGTGCTTCCTTTAATTGTCATCGGTAATTTAACCTTATCAGTTTGACCAGTAATTTCTGCCCCCATCAATTGTAAAGGAGTTGCTACACGATCCATTGGTCTTTTTGATAAACTGTCATCACCAAACAAAGTAGTTTCAAAAGGAAGGCCTGCTAAAATTCCCGATAAAAGACGAGTTGAAGTTCCGGAATTTCCCATATCCAGTGCTTTTTCAGGAGCCTTAAGTTCTGAAATTCCTTTACCGTGGACAGTAATCACCTCACCCTTATCTTCAATCTCAACTCCCATCGCACGGAAAGCTTCAATAGTAGATAAGACATCTTCTCCACGTAAAATATCATAAATAACAGTTTTTCCTTTAGCAATAGAGCCAAACATAATACTACGATGTGAGATTGATTTATCTCCTGGAACTTTTAAACGTCCTTTTAAGCCTTGCGAATTTATCTTTAATTTCATTATATTATCCTAAACATTTTTTAGTATTTATTATAGCATAAAAGGGCGCTCAGAGCCCTTTTATTTTCAACAATTTTTCCTAAGATTTTAAGACTAAGAAAGTCCTATCTTTAATCTTTATCAAACAACTGTAAAATCAGTTGCTTTTTCAATAATTTCTCGTGCTTCTTTTAAATCTTCCGCTCTCTTAAATGAAATTTGAAGTTGACCATGAATATCTTCGCGATTTTCTTCATTAATTTTTACATTTGTTATTGAGAAATCTTCTAGTAAGCCTAAAACCTTTAAAACAACTCCTTTTTCATCGGGAACCGAAATAAATAAATCATAAAAGTTTGGCAGAGCCCCTTTATGAATTTCCATGGCTTGACGGATTTTTTTACCTTGTTCAAAAAAGTGTTCTATAGCCGCAGAATCTTCATTAGCAATTTTTAAAGCAATTTCATCTAATTGTTTTTTGAAATTTTCTATTCTATCAATCGTAATTTCTGGATTTGATAATAAGACACTTGTCCACATCAAACCGTCAGCCTCTGCAATTCTAGTTAAATCTCTAAAACCACCAGCCGCTAAATGTTTCACTAAAGGATGTTCTTTTGAAAAATCATCTGACTGCCAAACAAGGGCCGAAGCCAAAATATGCGGGAAATGAGAAACCTGCCCAGTGACTCGGTCGTGCTCTTTTGCATCTAAAATAATAAATTTGGCATGAAGTCCTTTAAGTAAATCACGTAATTCTTGGTTTTCTTGGGTCAAAACATAATAAGCATTTTCAAATAAATTAATATCTGCCGCCATTACTCCTGATTTATGAGAGCCAGCCATCGGATGTCCACCGATAAATCGTACTTTGTCTTCATCAAAAAGTTGATTTGCCAGTTCAACAATTTCGCTCTTGGTTGAACCTGTATCTGTAATCAAAAGACCTTTTTTTAAATTCAAAGTTGCTAGCTTTTTCAAAAGCTCCAAAGTGGTTATAATTGGAACAGCCAAAATAATAATATCTGCTTTTTGAGCTCCTTCAACTAAGCTAACTTTAGAATCAATAATTCCGCGCTTTTGAGCAATTTCTTGAATGTTCTCACGATCAGAGCCAAGAATTTCAAAATCAGGATGAGCTCTTTTTATCCCTAAGGCAATTGAACTTCCAATGAGACCAAGTCCAATGATTAATATTTTTTTCATTTTTATTCTTTCGTTATTGTCACAGACGTCCCATTTCCAATTTCAGAGTTAATTGAAATTTCAAATTCTAATTTATCTAAAATTAATTTAGATAAATAAAGTCCAAGACCTGTTGACTTTTGTTGAATCCGACCATTATATCCAGTAAATCCATGTTCAAAAAGGCGAGGAAGGTCTTCTTTTAATATCCCAATCCCACTATCTTGAATGATTAATTCACCAGTTTTAATTTTAATTAGAATCCCACCTTCTTTGGTATACTTTACAGCATTATTCAGTAATTGCTCAACAGCCAGACTCAACCATCTTTGGTCACTATTGACTAACCATTCACCTTCAATTTGGATTGAAAGGTTTTTCTGAATAAAAAAGCTACTATATTTTTTGACTAATTCTTTCACAAGTGAAGCCATACTCACTTTTTCAAATCTGAAATCAGTAGCTAAATTATTAATTCTTTGATATTCCAGAAGAATTTTTAGATAATTTTCTAAAGAAAAAACCTGATTCTTCAGCTCCTCACTATTAACTTGAGTTTGAGTCATTAAATCAATAGCTGCCAAAGGGACCTTCATCTGGTGCGACCAGACCCTGATAATATCTTCCATTTCACGCTCAGCAAGATTTTGTTGTTCTAACTTTTTTTGCAACTCTTCGTTGTCTTTCACTACTCTCTCAATAGCTTCACAGTTTGCTTTCCATCGAAAATAGGATGAGATAAGGTAAATAATAAAAATAATGACAGCAAATAAAGTACTGTTAACAAATGCCATCATTGGTAGATGCCAAAGCCAAAATGTCACAATATAAATAGCTGACATAAGCAAAAAGACACCAATTTGTGGAATTTTAGACTTAAAAAATTTAAACCAGAGCATAACCACTTCCTCTTTTTGTCATAATATGCTTATCAAAGCCAATTTCACCAAGTTTTTTGCGTAAACGAGTCATTTTTACATTTAAAGTATTTGCATCAATAAATTCATCTGTTTGCCACAACTCTTGTAGAATTTTTTCCTTGGTCACCACTTCACCATTTCCACGAAAAAGAAGAGTTAAAATTTTATTTTCAGAACTTGTTAGCTCAATTTCTTCGCGTTCACCTTCTTGAGTTGAAATCAAAGTATTTTCAGATAAAACATAACCAGCAAATTCTAACTTTTCAATCCCTGAAAAAGAATAACTTCTGCGCAGTAAAGCTTTTATTTTTGCATTTAAAATTTCTAATGAAAATGGCTTGGTTACAAAATCATCAGCTCCTTGATTCATAGCGGTTACTTGATTCATGTCATCCGATGCCGAAGAAATAAAGATAATAGGAATTTGGGAAAGCTTTCTTAATTCATTTGTCCAATAAAAACCACTATAAAATGGTAGCCCAATATCCATTAATACTAAATCTGCTTCAAATTCCATAATTTCTTGTTTTACTGCTCGAAAATTGGAAACACTTCTGACTTGAAATTCTTTTTCTAAGGCAATCTTAATTGCTTTCACAATAATTTCATCATCTTCTACAATAAATATTTTAGTCATATTCACTCCTCATTTGTTTTCAATTTTGCTATCATTTCTGTATCACTCACTCTTTCATACCAAAGTTTTCTTGTTTTCGAGAGAAAAGCAATTAAAACATCTAGTAGAGGTAAAAGACTCAATCCTAAAAAGAGTAAAATAAGTAAAAAGTTTTGTCCCAATTGTTCCTGAGGTATTGTACCTGAACGTTGAAGAAAATATTCTGCTGAGACAATCAAAGCAAAGTTTCCAAAAGATAAAAATTGGCGCAAAGCAATTCTGAAACGATTTTTAGCTTTTATTTGAATTCTCAATAATAATTGACCTGGCGTTGCTTTGAGAACTAGCGGGACAAGTCCTAAAATTATTAATTCTGAATAATAGCCTGTTGGAAGAAATAGACTTCCAATGATAAAAATAAGAACCAAATCAACTAAAAAGGCAATGAAACGTCTTGAAAGACTAACTCTTGAACTTTCAACCTTAGTTGCATCCAAATCTGGTAAAAATCGACTAAAAATAACCGCAATTCCAAATCCAATTAAACTTCCAAGCGTATTAATCATTAAATCATCAACATCAAACAAACGATAAGGTCGAGGATATAGTCCAAAAAGAGCTGACCTTTGGATAAGTTCAAATGATAAAGTTAGCAAAAAGCTTAAAACAAAAGTTTGTTTAAATGAGCGTTTAAATAAATATCTTAAATAAAGGCCAAAAGGCAAGGTTAAAAGTAGATTAAAAAATGGTTGGATAAATGTTGAATCTTTTAGAGCTGCAAGCCAAGTTGAAGGTTCATTTATATTAAAAGGACTATATAAAATAAATTGACGAACAAACTCAAATGGAACTAAGTTTTGCTTTGGACCTGTCATTTTTGCTACTTCACTCACAGGAGGAAGCGGGAAAATTGTCATGGCATAAGCGCAAATGAGATAAAGAATAAATGAAAAATTGACAAAAAAGCGCCAAAAATTAATCCGACCATACCGACGATATTGTACAATCAAATATGGAATTAATGATATAAATAAAAATATAAAAAAGAGAAGAACTCCAATTTGAATTGAATGAAGATAGATCGTCATATTTTCCTTTCCCTAAAGGTAACTATTTTTCTCTAACAAAAGATACATTTAGTGCCGAGAAAACCATTGTTTTTGTTCCTTTTATTATATCAAAAGTAGCTCTCTTTTGTAGCTTTTTCCTTCCCTTGTTTCTTCTATATGGATTTAAACAAAAAAAAAGGCATATTTATGCCTTCTTTTTTATCTTTCAACAATTTTGTAGTAAACACGACTCGTTGCCTTATAAATGAGATAATAAATAAGGGCAAGAATTGCAATAGTGACTAAAGAAATTGTTAAAATAACGGAACGATCAGTAATATCAAACAACATTATTATTTTTTCAATCATGAGATAAGCACCGGCAAAGTGACAAATAGTAATAACTAGTGGAAGGAAGAATATCATACGAACTTGAGATTTGATTGTTTTTTGTACTTCTTCTTTTGAAAGTCCCACTTCTTGTAAGATTTTAAATGAGCGTTTATCTTGTGCCCCTTCGGAAAGTTGTTTGTAGTAGATGATTAATGCAGCTCCAAGAATGAAACTAATTCCTAAAACAAATCCAACAAATACAAGTCCACCAATTTCAGCACGCTGGTCTTGCAAAGCTTCACTACGATAAGAAATTGTTAAATCTTTATTATTTTTAAATTCTTCTTTGAAAGCTTTTGTAAATCTCTTTTCATCAACTGGTTTAAGGTCAAAAAGAATCGTTGTATTTGCTAGATTTTCAAAACCTTGTTGACCACTTATAGCCTTATTAAAATTAGCAAGCGCTTTTTCAAAAGCTTGGTCATTAGCGAAAACAATCATCATATTCTTAGATGAAATTGTAGATGTACTACTTGAAGGGAAATCTTTAACTGACTTGAGATTTTCCTTAACCTCATATGTTTGACCATACCAAGTTACTTCTTTAGGATTAATTGTTGAAGAATTTTTCTTAGATAAATCTATGAGTAAAACTTGATTATCTTTTAAAGATGGAATTTTTTTATTTCCTAAGGATTGTAAACTTTGAATAGTTGTCATTGTCGCATAATAAGAATCCTTATCAAATGACCTTCCTAATTTATTTGAAGTAATAAATTTATCTTTAGAACTTGGAGTTTTATCAACTTGTAAGTCTTGGACGTAGTATAAATTGGCGATATTATCAATATCTATTTTTTTACTATCTGCGGCACTTTTAATTCTATCAATAGTTTCTTCTCTATTCTCATTAGGAGAAACGGAGAAAACTTGTGCTTCTCTTGTATAGAATGTTTTAACCATGTTCTCAGTGCCGAGGAAAACTCCTAAACTAACTACCACCGTCACAATAGTCATTGATAACAAAATTGTGATATTTCCTAGACCAACTGCATTTGCTTTCATTCGATAAAGCATAGAGCTAGTTGTGATGAAATTATTTGGTTTATAATAACTTGGGCGTTTCTTTTTGAGTTTAAGGTACCAAACAGTGAAACTAATATAAAAGAGATAGGTTCCAAAGATAACCAACAAGACAGCGATAAAGAATTTCAACAAAGCTGATATAGGATTATCCACAGTTAGAGCGATATAATAACCTGCTCCAAGAAGAATAACAGCAGCAATAGCGAAAAATAAATTTGATTTTGGTTCTTTTTCGCCTTTCGACTCTTCTCTTAGAAGATCAAGACTTGAAGAGCGCCAGATAATCCAGACTCCAATCATCATTAATATTAAAAAGAAAACAAAGAAGAGAATGGCTAGTATAATAATGGCACCAGGGCTAATAACTAAGTTAAAGTAATTTCCCCCAATCATATTTACAAAAACCAAGAAGAGAAATTTTGAAAAGGCAATTCCACAAATTGTTCCAACAATTACAGTGATGATATAGCTTAAAAGCAACTCTAAAAATGCTACTCCAACAATTCTTGTTTTACCAAAACCAAGAATATCATAGAGTCCAAATTCTTTAGAACGTTGAGTTTGTAAAAAGCGATAACTATAAATTAAGATAAGAACTGCAAAAATTGATAACACAATTAATGCAAAACTCATAATTTGTGAAAGTGAACTTCCCCCTCTTAATTTATGAATTGAGGGGGATAAGGCGATTGATGCAGTAACAAAAATCATTACGAACATCGTAACTGAGGCCATTAAAAAAGGTGCAAAACTTTTAAATCCCTTTTTGATGTTATTGGCCGCAAGTTTTAAACTAAGCATTTAAGGACACCTCCTCATCCTCTGATGCTCCCAAGAAAGCAGTCATTGAAAGAGTAATTTCTTTTGCAAATTCAGTTGAGCTTTTTTCACCACGATAAAGTTGATGGTAAAGAACACCGTCTTTTATAAAAAGAACACGTTTCGCATGGCTTGCAGCTAAACTTGAGTGAGTAACCATGATAATGGTTTGACCACTATCATTAATTTCTTCAAAAAGGTTGAGTAAGTCTTCTGAGTTTTTAAAGTCCAAAGCAGCTGTGGGTTCATCGGCAAGAACTAAATCAGGTTGGCTAATCAAGGCACGTGCTACAGCAACCCGCTGTTTTTGTCCTCCTGAAAGTTCAAAAGGTTGTTTTTCTAAGAGATTTTCAATGTTTAGTTTAGGTGCGAGAATTTTTAGTCTACTCTTCATTAATTCTACGCTTGATTTTGATAAAACGAGTGGAAGGTAAATATTGTCTCTGACGTTAAGGGTATCAAGTAAATTGAAATCTTGAAAGACAAAACCGAGATGATCACGTCTAAATGCAGAAATTTCTTTATCTTTAATAGCCGTAATGTCTTCTTTATTTAAGAGTACTTGTCCAGAAGTTGGTTTTTCAAGAGTTGATAGGATATTCAACAAGGTTGTTTTTCCTGAACCAGATTCCCCCATAATGGCAATATATTCGCCTTCTTCTACACCAAAATCAATGTCAACTAGGGCTGTGGTTTCTTCTTTTGAAAATCTTGTTTTAAAAATTTTCTTGAGATGTTTTACTTCGAGTAACATGTTTTTCTCCTATCTTATCTTTCAATTTCGTTCTTTTTATTTATTTTAGCTAAACGTGTTCGCATTGCCTTCATGGAATAAAGGAGGCAAGCGCCCATTAGTGAAGACAAAATAACTGTAATGGTCATTAGCATAATATTAATTTGCAAAAATGTCATGTTCTTTCCTCTTTCTTTCTGAGACTATTTTTATGAGTTATTATTTAATTTCTTAAGGGCTTCTTTAGGAACCTCTGACTTTTTAACTTCTTCCCAAGAGGTTACTCCTTTAACGGAATTAACTGTTAACTTCAGGTAAGCTTCTTTACGGAGATTGTGGTCTGCCATAAAGTTAACTTTTTTCTCCTTACCATCTTTTTGATACGAATTTATATCATAAATATATTCCGTATATTTATCGCCTGAATCTGTTCTTCCACTTTTTTCTTTGCCATTTTTGGTAATTTGAACATAGTAAGTTCCTCCACCATAAGTTACTTTGTACCATGCAAATCCCGATCCACCGATAAGGACGATAAGTGCTAATATTCCAAAAAATATTTTTTTCATTTTGTTCTCCTTAACTTTTCTTGATAAGTTCATTGTAACAAGAAATATTCGTCTGAAAACTTACAAATTCGTAAGTTATTTATTATATAAAAAAAGCCAGAGACTGGCTTATTTTTTTCTTAATATTCTGATAAACGTTTTTTGTAGTTATCCACAGCAATTTTCAGTTCATTCATTGTATCTGAATTAAATTTATCACAGATTTCTTGAGCGACTACCGTTGCTACTACATTTTCCATCACAACTCCTGCTGCTGGAAGAGCGGTTGGGTCAGAACGTTCTACACTTGCTTTGTAGGGTTCATGGCTTTCGGTATCAATAGACATCAAGGGTTTATACAATGTTGGAATAGGTTTCATGACTCCACGGACGATGACTTGTTCACCATTTGTCATTCCTCCCTCAAAACCGCCTAACTGATTACTTGAACGAGTGTAGCCTTTATCCTCAGACCAGATGATTTCATCCATCACTTGACTTCCTGGTCGTTTTCCTGCTTCAAATCCAAGTCCAAATTCAACTCCTTTGAAGGCATTGATAGAAACAACCGCAGCAGCAATTTTTGCATCCAACTTTCTGTCATATTGGACATAAGAACCAAGACCTGCCGGAACTCCTTCTACTCTGGTTTCAATTATTCCACCAATTGTATCTCCAGCTTTTTTTATTTGGTCGATGTAATTGCGTAATTCTTCTGCTTGACTCTCATCAAAAATAGACAAATCGCTAAGGCCAGCTGTCTGACGAATCTCTTGAACACTTAAATTTTCTGGACTTGTAATTTCTCGTCCGCCAAAATTTACGACATGATTAGCTATTTCAATTTCTAATTCGTGAAGTAGTTTTTTTGCCACAGCTCCAACCGCAACACGCATTGTTGTTTCACGCGCTGACGAACGTTCTAAAACATTTCGTAAGTCTTCAAATTCATATTTCATTCCGCCAACTAAATCGGCATGTCCTGGGCGTGGTTTGGTCAAACGACGTTGTTTTTTAATTTTATCTTCAACATCTTGGGCTGCCATAATCTGTTCCCAATTCTTGAAATCACGGTTTGTAACATTAAGTGTAATCGGGCTACCAATTGTTTTTCCGTGTCGAACGCCTGAAGTAATTTCAACTTGGTCAGACTCAATTTTCATCCGTCCGCCACGACCATAGCCGCCTTGACGACGTTTAAGTTCAATATTAATATCTTCTGCTGACAATGAGAGACCGGCTGGCACTCCTTCAATAATTGCTGTAAGTCTTGGGCCGTGAGATTCTCCCGCTGTAAAATAACGCATTTTATACCTCCATTTTTAGTAACTTTTTACTTATTTCATTTCAAAAATTTGAATAATATCTGTTAATTTATTAATTTGCTGTGAATTTTTTGCTGAAAGAAAATTGATTGATTGAATGCCACTATTATGGGCTGCTTCAATATCAAGGATTCGGTCACCAATATAATAGGTTTCTTCAGGCTTTAATTTATACTTCTCAAGTAAATAATTGATTGCTTCAGGATGAGGTTTTCTTTTAAATCCATTTTCAGAAGTGACTATTTCTAAAAAATAGGGGGAAATTTCCAGCTGATTAAGCAAATCATAAGCATTTTTGCCTTTGTGAGTATAAATGAAATTTTGAATCTTTTCTTTTTGAGTCCAATCTAAAACGGCTTTTGCACCAACCATTAATTTAATTTCGTCATTTTTAGCTGTTGAATTTGTCGTGAAATCTTCTTTTATTTCTTGAAAAGGAACGGTTTGTTCTTTTAGTAAAGCATTGACTGACTGACCTTTTATAAAATTATATACTGTTTCTCGGTCAAATGGTAGGTTAAAGTTTGCAAATGATTCGGACAAGGCTTCTAAAAACACCTCATAGCTATCAATTAGTGTTCCATCTAAATCCCAAATAAATGTTGTCATTAGATTATGCCTCCATTAATTTTTGATAAATCGGTAGGAGTTGGTCAATTGTTTCTATCATTTCCGCTAGAATTATTGAGTCCTCTTTGCCGTTAAATCTTTCTTTAGGCCAAAGCCGTCCAATTTCCAATTCAGATTTTTTTACTTTTCCTAAGCGTTCAGCGGCTTCTCTAAATGCTGACAGGGGATAAATTTCTGCTTTTGTATGGTCCTTTGAGATTACGTAATCTTCTGTCAGTAACTTTTCTACTGACAGATTTGTCAGTAAGTTGGCGTATTCTTTTTGCTTTTTAGGCTGGTCTATCATTGATAAATAAATAAAAACGTAATCTTCCCAAATTCCTAATTGAAAATGGGCTTCCATTTTATAACCACGGACTTTTGTGGAAATTGCTGACCAAGTGTTTTCAGGCGCATTTGCTGTTCTTCTGCGATGTTGAGCGATGTGAAAGTAAAATTCTTGATTTGGAATTTTTACTGACAGCTCTGTCAGTAACTTTTGACCAATTTCAGAAAAAACAGGTTGAATTTCAGAACGAATCTCAGTCATTCTTGGTTCTAAACCTTCTATTTTAAAAATTTCAAATGATTTTTGAGTAAACATTTTAGAGTGATTATCCTCAATTTTCTAAGTTCTTTTATAGATATTACTGCTTAGTGAACGCGCAGACGGAAGGCAGTGAGCGTGAAGTCCTGTTCCATATTACTAGCTACTTTATAAAAATTTAATGAATATTATTCCGGTCAGCATAATTAGAATCCCAACAATTTGCCAAATTTGAATGCCATATTTACTTGAGCGCCACCAACCAAATTGTTGAACCAACATACTGCCTAAAATTTGTCCAATCAAGCCCATCATAATTGTCAGCCCTGCACCAATTTGCGGAACAGCAACGACTGTTGCAAAAACGAATGAGGCTCCTAAAAATCCACCAATTCCATTCCAAGGTTTTGCTTTTTTTAATTCTGAAATTTTTGGCAAACGGTGGTCAATAAAAAGAGACACGATAAAAATAGCTAAAAATCCAATGAAGAACGAAACAAAGGCTGCTTGTGCAGTATTTTCAAGTAAAACTCCCAATCGGCCATTAATTGCTTGTTGAGCAGCCGACATTGCCCCAACGATGACCGCCCAAATTCGCCAGCCTAGTAAGTTAGTTTGGTGCGTTTCTGCTTCTTTTTCTTTTAAATTAGGAAGAACAACCGCGACAATAACACCAGCTAAAGTAATAACAATTCCCAAAAAGCGCATCAGAGTCATCGGAAGTTGCATGGCATGAAACCAGCCAAATGAATCAATAAGTGTCCCCATCAATATTTGACCCAAAATAGGTAAAATCACTGTTTGGACAGCTCCTAATCTTGGAAAAAGTAAAACATTAGACGTTAGGAAAATCCCACCAAGAACCCCACCAATCCATATCCATGCTGGGTGTGAGCCAACAAATTGAAAACTAGGAAAAAGTGTTTGACTTGTCACTATAGTGATGATTCCTAAAAAAATCGAACCAACAAAGTTGGAAATTCCAGAGGCTAAAAATGGTGAGCCAACAATTTTTCGTAAATCCGCATTGATTGGATTTTGATTAGCAAGTAAAAAACCGCCAACTAAAGCAAAAGCTAGGTAAATATACATCGTTTCTCCTTTAAATAAGTGTTTTTACAGCTTTTATAAAAGCTGGGAGTTTTTTAATGCTACCACATTTTTGTAATTTTTAGATAGGGTTCCTCTCCGAATAACTCAAGTTATTTTTTGAGATAGTCTTTCATTTCTTCAAAAGTCACTTCATTAATTTTAGCAGTGCCAATTTCAGGAACAATAACGGTTTTGATGATTCTTCCTCGTGCTTTTTTATCATGAGTTAAGGCTTTAAACAAAAGCTCTTCATCCCAAGGTTGATATTCGTCAGGTAAACCAAATTTTTTGACCATCTTTCGGATCTGGTCAGTAATTCCTTTGGGCATAAGACCTTTGAGTTCGGCAATTTTACTGATTTGAACCATTCCAATAGCAACTGCTTCTCCATGCATCACTTTTCCATAGCCTGCAGTATTTTCAACAGCATGTCCAATTGTATGACCAAAGTTCAAATAGAGCCGTACACCATTGTCTAATTCATCATCAACAACCACTTTTCGTTTTACTTCACAAGACCGATAGATAATTTCTTCAATCTTATCAAGCTTTTTTACCAAATCATCCGCTGACAAGTCTGTCAGTAAATTCCAGAGGTCTTTGTCAGCAATTAGGGCGCACTTGATGACCTCCCCCAGTCCTTCACGGAATTCTCTTTGACCGAGCGTTTGCAGAACTTCTGGGTCAATTAACACGCCGTCAGGCTGTGTAAAAGTCCCAATCATATTTTTAGCCATTTTGGAATTAATTCCTGTTTTCCCACCAATAGAACTATCCACTTGGGCGGTCAAACTTGTTGGAATTTGTAAGAAATGGATGCCACGCATGTAAGTAGAAGCTACAAAACCAGCTAAATCACCTGTTACTCCACCACCGAGTGCAATAATTCCGTCAGAACGAGTCAATCCAAATTCGGCACAAAAGTTCCAAGCATTTTCGGCTGTCAGTAAATTTTTACTAGCTTCTCCTTCCGGAAATTCAAAAGTTGCCACTTCAAAACCTACTTTTTCAAGTTGGTCAACAACTTTTTGACCATAAAGTCCATTGACATGATTATCAGAAATCAAAACAATTTTTTGCTTCTTCCACAATGAAGAAACCCAAGTTCCAATATTAGCCAAGGCCCCATTTTCGATGATGACATCATAGGGATATTCTGGTAAATTCACATTTAATTTCATGCTTCTTTCTCCATTTCTAATGTAATTTCTGCAACAGGCATTTTTTTACCTGTCCATAAATAAAAGCTTTCCGCCGCCTGTCCAATGAGCATGCCAAGTCCATTTTCAGTTTGAGCTCCTTGCCCTTTTGCCCAACGTAAAAATGGTGTTTCTCTAACTTTATAAATAGCATCTACCACCAAAAGTTTTTCAGGAAGAACTAAGCTCTTTTCCAGCGGCAAAGATTCTCCATCCATTCCAACTGAGGTTGCATTTACTAATAAGTCGGTCTGTTTCAACTCTTTTTGTAATCTATCAGCTTCAGATAAGTCTGTCAGTAAAATTTCAATCCCTGTTTTTACTGACAGCTTTTCCAATTTCTCTTTTAGCGGAATATATGAGGCCGATTTTCTTGCTGCGACCACAATTTTTTTAGCTCCAGACAAAGCTGCCTGAGCAATAATTGCAATTGCTGCACCCCCTCCACCAAGAATAAGCATTTGTTTATTTTGGATATTGAAATGATATTTTTCTAAACTATTGAAAAATCCTATACCATCTGTATTGTGTCCAATTAATTTTCCTGATTGATTGACAACTGTATTAACAGCTCCAATTAATTCAGCTGCCGGACTCAATTCGTCCATAAATGGAATAATTTCTGTTTTATAAGGCATTGAAATATTAAGTCCATACATGTCCAAAGTACGAACATTATCCACAATAGCTGGCAATTTTTCAGCCTCAACTTCCCATGCTAAATAAACACCATTTTCATTCGTTAAATCAAAAGCCAGATTATGAATAAATGGTGACAAGCTGTGTTTAATTGGGTTTGCTACAACAGCAGCCATACGAGTGTAGCCGTTAATGTTCATAAAAATTCTCCAAAATTACTGATGAAACTACTAATATATCCATAATTGCGCAAGACGCAAAAGGCTCAACTATGCTAGTGTCTTTGTCAGTAAATTCTATTGTCATTGACATATCAATCGATAAAAAAAAGGACTGACAGTTTTGTAAGTCCTATTTTATCATAAAGTTAAGCTTCCTTGCGACTTCCAAGAACGCGTTTCAAAATGCCAATAATTGCCGGTAGTAGTGACACAAAGACAATAGCAATCATGATGATTTCAAAATGTTTTTTAACAAAAGGAATTCCACCAAATAAATAGCCTGCACCTAAGGCAACAATAACCCAAGCAAAACCACCGATGAAGTTAAAGAAAATAAACTTTTTATGTGGCATTTTACCAGCACCAGCTGTAAATGGAACAATCGTCCGAATGATTGGCATGAATCGCCCTAAGAAAATGGCCCAAGAACCCCATTTTTCAAAAAATTGATGAGCTTCTTCCATATATTCTGGTTTTAAGAAACGAGAAAGCCATTTATGTTTTGGAATGACATCCCCAAATCTTCGACCAATTTCATAATTCAACAGATTAGCAATGAAGGCAATAATCCCCATCACCAAAATCAATAAGCCAATAGATAATTTTCCGTTTGACATTGCTGCCAAAGAACCAACAAAAAATAAAATGGAATCCCCAGGCAAGAAGGGGAAAATCACTAATCCTGTTTCAATAAAAATAATCGCCCCTAAAACAACATATATCCAAATATGACCATTAGGCATCTGGGCAAAATTAGCCATCCAGTCATTAAAGAAACCAAAAATCGAAAGTTGTACAAACATAATATTCCTTTTCAAAAGTTAAAAATTCTTACAATAGTTTTGTTTACTTAAATAGAATACATCCATAAAGAATTCATTCAAGCACTCGTTCAATTTTACAACAAAAAGGGCCTTTTGACAATAACAACTTTCTTATAATTTATCAGAGAAATCTCAAAACTAATGGTCAAACAATGTCAGAAAACCTAACATCAGCTTGCTTATAAGCAACTTTTGTGGTATAATTTTTCCAGAATAAAATAAACTGAGCTTAGCTCCTAATAAATATAGGAAACTAAAAGAATGTTATTCCAACACTTATTTAGAAGAACATTTTTTTAATTTTCATTTTTTTATATTTAAAAGAAGACAAGCTCAAATCTCATATTCGAGGAGACAAAATGAAGAAATTATTTTTCGCTCTGGCAATGATGCTTGCCACTGTTACAGCTTTCCTAGTCGCACCTTCGGTTAAGGCCGAGACAACTGTAAAAATTGCATCCGATAGCTCATACGCTCCATTTGAATTTCAAAATGGTCAGAAAAAATGGGTAGGGATTGATGTTGATATCATGCAAGAAGTTGCTAAAATCAATGACTGGAAATTAGAAATGTCATATCCTGGTTTTGATGCAGCTCTCCAAAACCTTAAAGCTGGACAAGTAGATGGTGTAATTGCAGGAATGACAATCACTGACGAACGTAAAGAAACTTTTGATTTTTCAAATCCTTACTATACATCAGCATTAACCATTGCTACAACTAAAGACTCTAAACTTTCTGATTACAGTGATCTTAAAGGTAAAGCAGTTGGAGCAAAAAATGGGACTGCTGCACAAACATGGCTTCAAGAAAATCAAAAGAAATATGGTTACACAATCAAAACCTATTCTGACGGTGTTCATATGTTTGCCGCTCTAAGCTCTGGTAATATTGCTGGAGCAATGGACGAAGTTCCAGTTATTTCTTACGCTATGAAACAAGGGCAAGATTTAGCAATGAACTTCCCATCAATCTCCCTTCCAGGAGGCTATGGTTTTGCCGTAATGAAAGGCAAAAATTCAACGCTTGTCGATGGTTTCAATAAAGCACTCGCTGAAATGAAATCAAACGGAGATTATGATAAAATCCTCAAAAAATATGGGATTACTGCCACTAAAAAAGCAACCCCTAAAAAAGATGTTTACACCATTGCTTCAGATAATAGCTTCGCTCCATTTGAATTCCAAAATGATGATAAACAATTCACTGGTATCGACGTTGACTTGCTTAACGCTATTGCTAAAAACCAAGGTTTCAAACTAAAATGGAATTTCATCGGTTTCCAAGCAGCTGTTGACTCTGTTCAATCTGGACATGCTGACGGAATGATGTCAGGAATGTCAATCACTGATGCTCGTAAACAAGTTTTCGATTATGGTAGTCCTTACTATTCTTCAAACTTAACTATTGCCACATCAAGTACAGATGACTCTATCAAGTCATGGAAAGACCTTAAAGGTAAAACTCTTGGTGCTAAAAACGGAACTGCTTCTTTTGATTATCTTAATGCCCATGCAAAAGAATATGGCTACACTGTAAAAACTTTTACTGATGCAACAACCATGTATTCATCATTGAATAACGGTTCTATCAATGCTCTAATGGATGACGAACCCGTCATTAAATACGCCATTAAACAAGGGCAAAAATTTGCCACTCCAATTAAACCAATTCCTGACGGACAATATGGATTTGCTGTTAAAAAAGGAAGCAATCCAGAGTTGATTGAAATGTTTAACAATGGTTTAGCAAATCTCCGTGCCAATGGTGAATATGATAAAATCATTGATAAATATTTAGCGAGTGATGCTAAAACAATCCAATCAAGTGCAAAAGAAAATACTTTCTTTGGTATTTTACAAAATAACTGGGAACAAATTGGCCGTGGTCTACTCGTTACTCTTGAACTTGCCATTCTCTCATTTATCTTAGCAATGATCGTCGGAATTATCTTTGGACTCTTCTCAGTAGCTCCAAGCAAGATTCTACGTACAATTGCACGCATCTATGTTGACCTTAACCGTTCAATTCCGCTTTTAGTGTTAACAATCTTTATCTTCTACGGAATTCCTAACCTGTTACAAATCATTACGGGTCACCAATCACCACTTAATGAATTTACAGCGGGTGTTATCGCCCTTACTTTGAACTCTTCTGCTTATATTGCAGAAATCGTTCGTTCTGGTGTTCAAGCTGTACCTTCTGGACAAATGGAAGCCAGTCGTTCACTTGGTGTGACTTACCTGACATCAATGCGCAAGGTTATCTTACCTCAAGCCATTAAAATTACAATCCCTAGTTTGATTAACCAATTCATCATCACATTGAAAGATACAACATTAGTTTCAGTTATCGGACTTGTTGAATTGCTCCAAACAGGTCAAATTATCGTGGCACGTAACTTCCAAGCCTTCCGTGTTTATGGATTAATTGGTTTAGTTTACATGATTGTCCTCCTCTTCTTGATGTGGATTGGACGTCGCGTAGAAAAAAGAATGAAATAAGGAGAACATACTAATATGGGAATCAATACTCAAATCGAAGTCACTGATCTTCACAAATCTTTTGGAAAAAACGAAGTTCTAAAAGGAATTACAACAAAATTTGAAAAAGGTGATGTAGTCTGCATCATTGGCCCTTCAGGTTCTGGAAAATCAACTTTTCTTAGAGCTTTAAATGGGCTTGAAACAGCTACTTCTGGCGATATTATTATTGACGGATTTAACCTTACTGATAAAAATACAAATCTTAATCTTGTTCGTCAAAACGTTGGAATGGTTTTCCAACATTTCAATCTTTTCCCAAATATGACTGTGATGCAAAATATTACTTATGCTCCAGTTGAACTGAAAAAGATGTCAAAAGATGATGCAGATAAAAAAGCAATTCAACTTCTTGAAACAGTTGGCTTGTTAGATAAAAAAGATGCAATGCCTGAAATGCTTTCAGGAGGTCAAAAACAACGTGTTGCTATCGCCCGTGCCCTCGCAATGAATCCTGACGTTATGCTCTTTGACGAGCCAACCTCAGCACTTGACCCTGAAATGGTTGGTGACGTTCTAGCCGTTATGCAAAAATTGGCCGAAGAAGGAATGACAATGCTTATTGTTACTCACGAAATGGGCTTTGCACGTAAAGTTGCTAACCGCGTAATCTTTACGGATGGTGGAGTTATCTTGGAAGATGGTACACCAGAAGAACTCTTTGATAGCCCAAAACATCCCCGTTTACAAGACTTCTTATCAAAAGTTTTGAATGCATAAAATAGAAAAATCCCATTAAAATTTAAATGGGATTTTTTTATTTATTCATTCTCTATTTTATTATAAATACAAGTGTTTTTGAAAAAATAAAAACCAGAGCTCTGGTTTTTATTTTTTTACTATTTTCAAAAATTTATAAAACTTATTAAATCCTGTAATTGTTCCAATAGCAACTACACCGCCAGCAAATATTCCAGCTGTTCCTGCCACTTGTATTTCCAAATTATGAGCTGACACGTTTGGATATTTAGACTGCTCGTTATTTATTGCTACAACAGATGATTGAGGCATTTGGGAAATCTCTGTAGGCATTTTTAAAGGCAGTTTAAGTGGTGAATCAATCTCTTTGTTTACTTCTTTGAAGGTATCATTTGATTCACTATTAGGTTTCTCATTTTTATGAATTGCTTCTTTTTTTATAGTTTCTTGTTCCTGTGGTTGATCTACTGTTGTTGAATCCTTGCTAGTTTGTTTACCTTGTTCATTTTTTCTTTTTGCTGTAGAACTCTGCTTACTTGAATTGTTATCACTTGTGGTAGGTACAACAACTTTTGAAACAATGAGTGTAAAGTGCAACTCTTGATTTTTATATTTCTCACCTGAGATTGCATCTTTTAAAGTAGCATATTGCTGACCATCAGTTGTCACTACTTTCGAAATATAGTAATTGTCCGGTAAATTAGGGAGTTCAGGCATAATAACTGCTTCATTTATCTCACCTTCAGTATCATTAATTGTTGGCAGTAAAATCGACTGGTCTACCACATCAGAACTATATTGATAATTAAAATATGCTTTTCCAATAGGAAGCTTCTTATAAGTAACATTAATTACATTATTTTCCGCATCATTATTTGCCACAACTAAAGGAGGGGCAGACACAAAAATATACCCGGGTATTTCTGGCGTAAGGAAAGAAAAGGTATTTATATCAACAATATCCCTGAGCTGTTTACCTAACACCTTAATTGTATCTCCCACATTAGCGTTTATAATGGAAGGGGAAAAATTTGTTATTGGTTGGTTGGTATCTTGATCAAGATAGTTAACCTGAACACTCTGCGTTCCTTTATAAGCATTAAACTCATCTTCTGTACTCGAATAGGTCAAACGTCCAAAATTACCTCCAGTCGAGCCAATTATTCCCAGTGACATTGAACGAGCAACTGTTATTTTTTCCGAAAGAGTTGTAGCTTTCCCCCCATTTTCTGACGAGATTGTATATGTTAATTCCCCTGTTACATTCTTATCATTAGTAAGTGTGCTACTTGGCTGCCAATCTATTTTCATATTTTCAGTAATTGTACTTCCAGTATTTGGAACTGAAGTGGTTGGATAAGCCTGTTTAATTAACTCCCCCAAATTATTTGTCTGACGAATTGAAACATTGTTGGATGCCGCGTTTTCTGTACCAGATCCGTCTAAATCTACATCAGAGTTTTGATATAGATCTCTACCCATGAAGATTGAATCTGACAGGCCACCAATACCCAAATACTTTCCAACAACATTTGAAGTCCCATCGGCAGCTAAATTTGATTTCAAATTATTTGCAATAAAATCTGTAGATTTTGGTGTTAAGATAAATCCTAGAGAATCACCAGCAGCAAAAGGGTCTGTACTAGAATTAGCTTGTAATGAAAAATTACCCGAAAAGCTGACTTTCTGAGTCATATCAATCGCACCATTAAATAAAGCATATCCAGCAGATTTAGACTTATTATTTACTAAATTCACTGAAAAGGTAGACGTTTCTACAGTCTCAGCTGACCCTATATTTGTCCATAACGCCGAATTCTGATTCGACTGCGGAGGATAGATATGGTTTCCAGTATCAAAACTCTGATCTGGAACTAGCTGAGAAATTGTAGTATCTGCCTGAACACTCTTGTAGAAAGCATCATTTAAAAAATGGAATGACAGTGTATAAGTGAAAATTATTATAAAAAGAATCAATTTTGAACAAAAATTAATTTTCTTTATTAAATAAGAAGTTGTTAACTTAAAATATTTGTCGTTATTGTTCAAACTTAATTCCTTTCTTATAAATTACTGTAATTGACTTTCACTCACTAACTGCCTTGATTTAAGAAGAGCACTCTTTTCATTCATAATTAAATCACGAACTTGCAAATCTTGAGATTCTAATTCTAATAAGTTAATCGCTTCTGATAAATTCTTAACTTCTTTATCTTCTATACATCCGATGATATAATTCAAGCTTCGCGAATTAAGATATTTTTCTGGTAGTTGAGGCACCTCTAAAATTTCTTCTTTTAGAATCTGGTTTATTTTTTTTATAATTTCATTTTCTTTTTTTTGATATTTTTTCAAAAATAATCTTTTAACCATTCTTTTCCCTAAAGGAAAATAGTCTCTCATCCATAACCATTGGGAGCCTATACGTATACCATTACCTAACACCAGGGCAACAAAACTGATTGAGAACATTCTTACAAAAACTTCTGTGGCACCTGTTTTTGCTGCTACTCTCCCAAACATACCAGATTTTTCGGTCATAAACCAAACAATTAAAATCGAAGAAATGAGAAATCCTAGAAAAATTGCTTGCCACTCAACCTGACGGGCGACTCGTCGTTCATAATTTTGTTTCAGCTCATCTGAACTTTGCAAAAGTTCTTCTAGCTTTGTTAGTACATCCAATAGCTGATGACAATAATCAAGAATCACGTTGCCCCTCTCTAATTTGCAGTATTTTATTTAAAGAACTCCATCAATTTTAACATGTTTGTCTTTATTTTGCAATCTTATTCCCTTAAAATAAAAAAACACCCGTAGGTGCTTTTTATCTATGAGACGAAACATTCAACCGGTTAAGCGCTCGGTGGAGTGCTACTTCCGCTCTATTTATTTCATCTGATTTCTTCTCAGCTTTAGCAACTTCAAGTGCTTTTTCAGCTCGAATTTTTGCACGTTCCGCACGTGATACATCAATATCACGATTACGTTCTGCAGAGTCTGCAACAATTGTTACAAGACTATCTTTTATTTCGATAATTCCACCATTTACTGCAATATAATCAACATGTGTTTCATCATCTGGACGACGAACTTTAAGTTCATCAATTTCAAGTCCAGCAATCGTTGAAATCATATTTGGCAAAATACCAATTTCACCATTCGTAGTTCGAGCAGTAATGTAATTTGCATGGTGATCGTAAATCATACCAGCAGGGGTAATTACTTGAAGTGTCATGACGTTTTCAGACATTCGATTCCTCCAATTTTTTCTATGAAAATTTAAATTACAAAGATAAAAAATACTTTTCTAAAAACAAAACTCTAATAGTCACTCAAATTTTACAATTCAATCAACTTTTACTGACAGAATTTTTTGTCAGTAATTTTTTTAGTCAATAGAGTATTTTCACTTTCTCAATTCATCAGAAATCGAATTAATAACCCATTGATTTTGCTTTTTCGAGTACATCTTCAATTGGACCTACACCACGGAAAGCATCTTCAGGGACTTCGTCATATTTACCTTCCAAAATTTCTTTGAAGTCATGAACAGTTTTGTCAATTGGTACATATGAACCAGGTTGACCAGTAAATTGTTCCGCAACGTGGAAGTTTTGCGAAAGGAAGAATTGGATACGACGTGCACGTCCAACGAGAATTTTTTCATCGTCAGACAATTCATCCATACCAAGAATGGCAATAATATCTTGCAATTCTTTATAACGTTGGAGGACACGTTGAACTTCCATTGCCACTTCATAGTGTTCTTCACCAACAATTTCAGGTGTAAGCGCACGTGATGATGAAGCAAGTGGGTCAACGGCTGGATAAATACCCATTTGTGTCAAACGACGTTCCAAGTTAGTTGTTGCATCCAAGTGAGCGAAGGCTGTAGCTGGCGCTGGGTCAGTATAGTCATCGGCAGGGACATAAATCGCTTGGATAGATGTAACAGAACCCTTCTTAGTAGAAGTGATACGTTCTTGCAATTGCCCCATTTCAGTAGCAAGTGTTGGTTGGTAACCAACGGCAGAAGGCATACGTCCCAAAAGGGCAGAAACTTCTGAACCAGCTTGTGTGAAACGGAAGATGTTGTCAATGAAAAGCAATACGTCTTGACCTTGAACATCACGGAAATATTCCGCAATTGTCAAACCAGTAAGGGCAACACGCATACGTGCTCCTGGTGGTTCATTCATTTGACCAAAGACCATGGCAGTTTTTTCAATAACGCCTGATTCTTTCATTTCCCAGTAAAGGTCATTCCCTTCACGAGTACGTTCCCCAACACCAGTAAACACAGAAATACCTCCGTGTTCTTGGGCGATGTTGTGAATCAATTCTTGAATAAGGACGGTTTTACCAACTCCGGCACCACCGAAAAGTCCGACTTTACCACCTTTAAGGTAAGGTGCAAGCAAATCGACAACTTTAATCCCAGTTACGAGAACTTCGTTTGCAGTTGACAATTCGTCAAATGTTGGAGCTTTTTTATGGATAGGATTACGTTCTGCATCAGCAGCAAATTCTTCCCCACCGTCAATAACATCACCAAGGACGTTAAAAACACGACCAAGAGTGGCTTCCCCAACAGGAACGCTGACTGCTTTACCTGTATCAAGGACTTCAAGTCCACGAGTCAAGCCATCAGTAGATTCCATAGCGATTGTACGAACTGCACCATCACCAAGTTCCAAAGCAACTTCAAGAGTAATTTTTGTTTTTAGGCCATTGACATCTTTGTAGACAATCAAGGCATTGTTAATCTCAGGCAATTTGGCATCAGAACCAAATTCCACGTCAACGACGGGACCGATAATCTGAGTAATTTTACCAGAACTCAATGTTTTTCCTCCTGTTTTTATTTTCTGTCAAAGAACAGAATTTCTATTCATTTTTATGTTTGTCAGTAAAAATTTTACTGACAAAAACAATTAAGATTCAAAGCCATCACTGACAGAATTCCTATCAGTAAATTAAAGCGCTGAGGCTCCTGCAACGATTTCCGTAATTTCTTGCGTAATCGATGCTTGACGAGCACGGTTGTATTGAATAGTCAAATCATTGATAACAGAGTGAGCATTATCAGTTGCAGTACGCATTGCTGTCATACCTGCAGCATGTTCTGCTGTCTTAGCATCAACGATTGAACCATAAATCATACTTTCAGCGTATTGTGGCAACAATTGGTTTAAGATTGTTTCACGATCTGGTTCTAATTCAAATGTTTCAAGAGATGGTTTTTGTTGTCCTGATTCTTCAAAAGAAATAGGCAACATTTTTTCCATACGTGCATCACTTACCAATGAGTTCACATGATGATTATAGCAAACATAGAGTTCATCGAATTCTTCTGCTTGATATTCAGTTACCGCTTCTGTAACAATCGCTCTAACTTCTTCAAAAGTTGGTTGGTCTGAAAGACCACGAAGGACATAAGAAACTTTAACATTGCGTGCTTTGAAGAAATCTGCTCCAGTACCGCCAAGTGCAAGAATAGTATATTCACTTTCATTAGCATGACGTTTACGGATAGTATTCATGACAGATTTCAAAATATTTGAATTATAGCCACCGACAAGTCCACGATCCGAAGTAATTACAAGATAGCCAGTTTTTTTGACTTTTCTTTTTATCATCATTGGATTCTTTGCTGGCTCTTTGTCTGAGGAAACTAAATCAGTTGTAATTTTACGAACTTTTTCAGCATAAATTTGAAATGCTTTGGCATGAGATTCAGCTTTTTGAAGTTTCGCAGCGGAAACCATTTGCATGGCTCCAGTTATTTGACTTGTTTTCTTCGTTGAGGCAATCTTAGTTTTTATTTCATTAAGTGAAGCTCCCATTAGTTAGCCTCCTTATTAATAATTCGTTGTATTTTTGAATGCTTTAATTGCTTCGTCGAGTTTTGCTTCTTCTGGCAAATCTTTAGTTTCAGTAATCACGTTCAAGAGTTCTGCATAATTTGCATCGAAGAAATCGAACATTTTTGTTTCAAAATCAAGAACGTCATCAACTGGAACATCATCAAGATGACCATGAGTCAATGCATAAAGAATTAAAACTTGTTTTTCAACAGCCAGTGGTTTGTGCAATGGTTGTTTCAAAACTTCAACGGTACGACGACCACGATTCAATTTTGCTTGAGTCGCTTCATCAAGATCAGAACCAAATTGAGTAAAGGCTTCAAGTTCACGGAATGACGCAAGGTCAAGACGCAAAGTACCAGCAACTTTCTTCATGGCTTTGATTTGTGCAGCACCACCAACCCGAGAAACTGAAGAACCAGCATCGATGGCAGGACGTACACCTGAATAGAATAAGTCATTTTCAAGGAAAATTTGACCGTCAGTAATAGAGATAACGTTTGTTGCAATATAAGCTGAGATATCTCCGGCTTGTGTTTCAATGAATGGCAGTGCAGTCATTGAACCACCACCAAGATCGTCAGATAATTTGGCAGCACGTTCCAAAAGACGTGAATGTAAGTAGAATACGTCACCTGGGTATGCTTCACGACCTGGTGGACGGCGGAGCAAGAGTGAAAGTTCACGATAAGCAACCGCTTGTTTTGATAAATCATCATAAACAACTAAGACGTGTTTACCGTTGTACATGAATTCTTCACCCATTGCAGCTCCAGCATAAGGAGCGATGTAAAGAAGTGGTGAAGGTTGAGAAGCTGACGCAGTTACGACGATTGTATAATCCATCGCACCGAGTTTGCGGAGCGTTTCAACTTGTGTACGAACAGTTGATTCTTTTTGTCCAATCGCAACGTAGATACAGATCATATCTTGACCCTTTTGGTTCAAGATTGCATCAATAGCGACTGATGTTTTACCTGTTTGACGGTCTCCGATAATCAATTCACGTTGTCCCCGTCCAATTGGAACGAGGGCATCAATCGCTTTAAGACCAGTTTGCAATGGTTCAGAGACTGATTTACGTTGCATAACACCAGGAGCTTTTGCTTCAACAGGACGAGTTTTACCAGTATTAAGTTCTCCAAGTCCATCAACAGGTTGTCCAAGTGGATTTACAACACGTCCGATGAGTTCTTCACCAACTTGGATTTCCATGATTTTACCTGTACGTTTTACAGTGTCACCTTCACGAATTGAGAGGAAATCACCAAGTACGATAATACCAACGTCTGTCGCATCCAAGTTTTGCGCCATACCAAGGACACCATTTGAAAACTCAACAAGCTCACCGCTCATCGCATTTTCAAGGCCATAGGCACGGGCGATACCGTCACCAACATAGGTAACGACACCAGTTTCAGCAACTTCAAAATCTGGTGTGAAATTTTCAATTTGTTTTTTAATCAGTGAGCTGATTTCATTAGCTTTAATTGCCAAAAATATGCTCCCTTCTAGAAATTTTTACTAGTTCAAGGCTATTTAGCTTTAAACTGCAGTTATACCGTTTGAGCATGATAGGTAAGATTTGAAATTACCTTTATATGTTCTCAAAAGTTTAACAGTATGATTTTGAAAAATTTTCCACTGAGTTTTGAGCAGAGAAAGAAAATTTTTCTATCCTGATTAGAGGATTTCAGCGGCGATTTTAGCCAATTGTGTTTTTAGTGAGGCGTCAATAATTTTTCCACGAGAATTCACAATGAATCCACCGAGAATTTTTTCATTGACTGTGTTAATTACTGTTACTTCATTTAGGTCAAATTTTGCTTTCGCCATAGCTGTAAATTTTTCAATCTGAGCATTTGTCAAAGCAATGCTTGAAACCACCTCAACGTCAGCAATCTTAAACATATCATCTGCTGCATTTTTAGTTTCATCAAGTATTTCACCCAAATCTCCTAAACGACCATTTGAACGAACGGTATTAAGGAAATTTGACATTACTTCTGAAGAAGTTTGAAGTAAAGTATCAATCAATTCAGATTTTGCAGAGAATGAATAAACTTCGCTACTTAAAAAAGCAGCCAAGTTATCTTCTTTGAAAAGTTGAATCATTTCGCTAACTTCAGAAAGAATTGCTTCAAGTTGTCCTTTTTCTTGGGCAACTTCTAGTAAAGCTTTACTGTATTTTTGTGAATTTACTTTTGTCATCTTATTCTCCTAACTTAGCGAGATAAGAGTCGATTAATTCCTGTTGTGCAGAAGCATCTAATGATTGTCCAATAAGCTTTTCAGCAATTTGAACTGAGATGTCCGCAACATCGCCTTTAACTGTGTTAAGAGCTTCTTTGCGTTCTTGCTCGATATCTTCTTGCGCACGTTTTTTCAAACTAGTTGCTTCTTCATTTGCTGTTGCAAGTACTTTCGCACGGTTTTGTGAGGCAGTATCGTTTGCAACTTGAATGATGTTAGCAGCTTCTTCTTTTGAACCTGCAAGTTCTGCTTGACGTTGTTTAACCAAGTCAGCAGCTTGTTTGTTGTTCGCTTCTGCTGCATCGATATCATCAGATATTTTTTTCGCACGACTTGCAAAAACACTAGTAATTGCATTCCATGCAAAGAGGCGCAACAATACCAATAAGATAATAAATGCACCAGATACAACGATGATGTTACCGAGAACGGTATTCGGAGCAGCTTCTAATAATAATGTTGACAATTTCTACTCCTTTCTTAATGTTCTGCTATAATTTTGTGGCTAATGTACAAGTTTGTCAAAAGGACAAAGACATAAGCTTGGAGGGCTGAAATGAAAAGTGAAAAGCCAATCCATGCAACTTCAAGAATCCACGCAACTGGAAGCATCCACATGGTTGATTGAATCATACCGGCGATAAGACCAAGCATGATTTCACCCGCGAAGATATTCCCATAAAGCCGTAAACCAAGTGAAAGTGCATTTGTAAATTCTTCCAGAATATTCATTGGAAGAAGACCTTTCGGATCTTTCCAGAAGGCAACTTTGAGGTAACCTTTAAAACCGAATTTTTGTACACCTAGTGTATTTGACATTACAACAACAAGTAGTGCAAGAGTCAAATCGACTGTTGGATTTGCAGTTGGTGATTTCCAAAGGGAAACATCACCTGGCGTACTAATTTTGGTTACTAGCCCAATGCAGTTGGCAATAAGAAGGAAAGAAAAGAGGGTAAAGTTCATGAGCGCAAAGCGTGGTGCTTCATGAGGGCCGACGTTATCTTTGGAAACTCCATTGACAAAATCAACAACCCACTCAAGAACATTTTGTTTACCTTTGGGTTTGAGCTGCATATTGCGGCTCGCCCAGAATACCAGACCGAACACAATGAGGACAGTCACAAAAGTCATTACTGTGATTGTTCCATCAAATGGAATTGGCCCAATATTAAAGGTCCATGTTGATTCCATACCTGTTCTTCCTTTCTGTTTTTAAAATTTTGTTGAGAAAAATTTTAACGGAAAAGGAATGCCATAGCAAGGGCGATGAAGAATGTACCTTCGACGAAGGCAATACCCATGAACATTGAACCACGAAGTTTTCCTTCAAGTTCTGGTTGGCGTGCAACGGCTTGGAGGAAGTTTGAAACGATAAGTCCATCACCGATAGCGGCTCCGAGTGCTGCAAGACCGATAGCAATTGCTCCAAGAGCGGCAAGTGTAATTGTCATTATAGACCTCTTTCTATATTGCGATTTCGCAAATTTATTTTACTAAGAAATTCTACTACTATTCGTAGTTTTTGTCAAAGACAAGCATGAGAATTTCATCATTTCTCTCATTTTTGTCTTTGTAAGCGTTTGATAGACAAAATTTTTAAATTTTGTACTGAATAAACAGAGAAAATTTTTTAGATTAGCTCAAGCGTTCTTCTTGTTTATAATTTATTGGGAGCCATTTTAATACAGATTCGATTTTTTTGGTCCAATAATACCATTCATGAACGCCGTCTGAGCTTTCATAAGTAATATCGAAACCTAACTTTTTCAACTCAGCTGTCGCGTATTCATTTCCCGGAAAAAGAAAATCTTGTTTCCCACACCAAGCGTAAAGTTTGGGTTTGTTTTCTTGTTTTCTGTCTGCCAAAGATAAAATTTCATTATCTGACCCTTTAAAAGTTTCCCAATTTCCAAAAATTCCTCCCCAGTAAGCTGGATTTTCTTTGAAATTTTCTTCCATTCCGTCAAAAGTCAAAACGCCAGACAAACTAGCCGCATAACTAAAATAGTCAGTTCCTAATGCGAGACGATAAGCTCCATATCCTCCCATTGATAAACCAGCGATAAAGTTTTTTTCTCTTTTTGTGGATAGATTTGGGAAAAAATTGTTAATTACTTTGGGAAGTTCATGAGCAATCGCATCAAAATAATTCATACCATATGTGGTGTTCACATAAAAGCCAAGATCCGTTGAGGGCATGACAATTGCTAAATTAGTATGCCGAATCAATCGTTCAATTCCTGAACGAATTATCCAAGAATTCTCGTTTCCGCTCATTCCATGCAAAAGATAAAGCACCGGAATATCTGTTTGGGTAAAATCTTCCACTTTACTTGATTCAGGATAAATAACATTAACTTTTCGATTCATCCCAAGAACTTCTGAATAGTATTCGATATTAATTACTGCCATAAAATATCTCCTTAATAAATTTATGTTGTTGTCATTTGTTGACAACTCTCTACCTATTAAAAGTGGATTTTCTTCAATCCCTTAATTTTGAAATTTCCTTTCTCTTTTATTCTGACCTTCTTTCACTTTTTTTCAAAGTGTGCGCTGTGAAGTCATTACTCCATTTTATTTTTGGGGTACATTAGAAATCAAATAATGGTAGTATTTTTACGTTTCTACAGGCCTTCAACGTCTTCTTTATTGTAACATTTTATAGATGTCTTTTGCTCACTTTTTCCTTTCATTTATCTAACTGTTTGGATTCGCCACTGTTGATTGATTTGCATTAGTTTAAGCGCTCCCTTTTGATCGGTTCTCAGTATTCTGATTTGGTTTTTTTAATGTTTCTAAAGTTTCTTGATTGGGATGTCCATATCGATTTTTCTCTCCAACCGAAATGAGGGCAAGTTTGGGATTAATTTCTTTAATAAAGTCAGAGTTTGAACTTGTTTTACTGCCATGATGACCTACTTTTAAGACATCAACTTTCAATTTAGGATAATTCTTGAGCAGTTCTTTTTCTCCTTCTTGTTCTAAATCCCCTGTAAATAGAAATTTTGTATGATAAAAATTTCCATAAGTCACGATAGAATCATTATTATCCCCTTTTCCTGTATAACCATTTGATAAAACTTGTAAAGCACTATCAAAGATTGGAATTTTATCTCCAACTTTACTGATGTGAATCGCAATATTTGCTTTCTTCAATTTTTCTACAAAATGATTATTTGTCAGTTCACCGGGGCTAACCCAAATTTCTTTTATTTTTATTTTATCAGCTAAATTCAAAAAATCTCCAACATGGTCAGCGTCCGTATGCGTCAAAATGAGCTGGTCGATTTGACTTACTCCAACAGATTCAAGATATGGAATGAGTGTTTTTTCGGCATTTGTTTGACTTTGAGGTTTTTGCCAACTTTCTTGCGGAAGGGCTAATCGTCCGCCTGTATCAATCAAAATTGTTTCTTTATTAAATTTATCTTGCAAAAAAATACTATCTCCTTGACCAATATCAACTGCTGTGATACTGGGGTAAATTGGATTTTTACAAATAAAAAAACTACAAACAATTAGGCCAGCAAAAATTATTTGTCTTCTTTTCTTAAAGAGATTATCAATTAACAAACCGATTAGGAAAAATAAGATTAATAATTCAATTGGCCGGGGATTCCCTAAAACCAAAGGATAATGTAAGGGTAAATCAACCTCATGAATTAGCCATTCTAGAATTTGAAAAATATGATTTATATTAAAATTATAGCCAATTAGAGACAAGAGAAAAGTGCCTAATAGTAAAGGCAATAAGATTACATCAAATAAAAAGCCAAAGCCAATCGTCAGTAAAATTGAAAAAGGCTGAAAGATATGAAAATCCAAAATGAGTAAAGGTAAAACACTCAAAGAAATCACTGATGATTCTGTCAGTAATTTTCTTATTCCTTTTAGTTCTGAAAATTTATGATTAATCATTGAAATGACAAAAGAATAAAATAAAGTTAGTTGTCCTCCTGTTGTCAGTAAAAATTTAGGACTGACAATCATCAGAAGAAAGGTTGTCACTGCTAGGTTATCTAAAGGATTTAGACGAATATTTTTTTGAAATAAAGCTCGTAATACTGAAACCGAAAATCCTGTCATAAATGCATAAAAAATTGAAAAGGGAATTTGCCAAATATTTAATTTTTCTCTCGTTATTCCTAGTCGAAGAATAATTCTACGAAACCAATCAATGAAAAAATTAACTTGCATTCCCGATAAGGCAAAAAGATGAATAATTCCTAATGAACTGTAAATGTCTCCTATTTGATTAAAATCTTTACTTAAAAAGCCAAAAAGTAAGCCAGTCATATAATCATTCATTGGCTTTGGAAAATGAGTTTGTGACCAGACAATTGCTTTTCGTCTTAAAACATGGAGGTCAAAAGTGTCGTTTAAAACTATTTTATTAATTTTATCAATCGTAATTTGCCGATAAATATCCTGGCTCGCTAAATACTTTTGATTATCGAATCCATTAAAATTTCTTTGTTTTTCTGGAATTTGAAGGTTTCCTGTGAAACTCAGCTGACAATTTTGACTTAGATTTTGATAAAATTTTTGTTCTTTTTTACTTTTTAGAGTCTCGTAAACTTGATAATTTTGGCCTCTTTCTTTTCCTTGAAAACTTAATAAATCACCATTAACTTGGATAGTGTCGGGGATCATTGTAATTTTGGAAAGAGTGGTTGGCTGATTTTCATTATTCTTAATCGTATCCATTTTTACTACTAAGAAAAAACTTCCCATAACTAATAAAAGTGGGATGACTAAATAATATTTTCTATATAAGGCAAGTAAACTTGAAAAAATGAACAAAATGAGACAAATTAAATTAAAATCGAAGATTAAAAAATACAAGATAACAGAAAGATAAGCTAAAAATATCAAAGGAATTTTATTCAAAACACAACTCATCTTTCAATTTTTCTAGTGTTTTATCTCCAAAACCAGAAACTTTTCCCAAGTCTTCAAGTGATTTGAAATCACCATTTTTCGTCCGAAAATCGATGATGTCTTGAGCTTTTTTCTGACCAACACCTGTTAATTTTTGTAGTTCAGTCACATCTGCTTGATTGATATTTATTTTTTCAGTGGTTGTTGAGACTTGACTAGTGACCGAATTAGCAGAGCTATCAGTATTTTCTGTGCTTGAATTTTCACCAATTTTTGGGACATAAATTACTTCTTCATCTTTTAATTTTGCTGACAGATTAATTGATTTCTGGTCAGCTTGGTCAGTAAAACCACCAGCTTCCTTAATTAGATCAACTAGACGTTCATCTGACGAAATTTGATAGACATTAGGCTTTGTTACCGCACCTTTTAAATCAACCATAATTTTACTGACAGATTTTTCATTAGGTTCACTAAATTTACTGACAGAGCTTTGCCTGCTGACAGAACTTAAATTTTCTACTGACAGATTTGTAGTTGGCTTTTGACCGTTGGTTAAAACGTAAAAAATCCCACCAGCAATGAGCCCACAAACAACTAAAACAATCATTTTCCAATATTCTTTTACTTTTTCTAAAATCTTATCCATACTTTTATATACGAAAAAACTCTTGGAAAGTTTCCAAGAGTTGAATTATAAAATATTTTTTATTTAAAGATGAATCGATAAGCCAAAATTATTAGAATGATAATGATGACAAGAGCCAGACGCAATGGAGAATTTCTCCGCCATGGATTTTTCTTTTCACCATTTTCACTGACCAGTCTGTCAGTTGTTTTTTTCTTTGAATTTCGACCTGTCAGTCCTTTAAAAAGTTGACTCATAATTTTTTCATCACTGTAAGAAAGAACATTTCGCGCATAAATTTTCTCACCCGCTTTTGCTATGGCAAGTGTTGCTAAAAGTTGTAATCCAAGAGCAATCCAGGCTTCTGTCGTTGTTGAATATTGAATAGCCAGTCGGCTAGTCATCAATGTTGGACTGATAAATGGAATAAAACTAAGAACTTTCAAAACAATATTCCCCGGAACAGTCGAGCCAGCAATTCCCCCAATATAACCAATCATCGCTAAAAAAGCAATTGGCTGAGTAGCTTGTTGCACCTGAGCTTGTTCATTAACCAGAGATGCCACAATTGACGCGAGAATTAAATAACCTAAAATCCCAATTAAGGACATGGCTACCAAATAAATTCCGAAACCGAAAGTAATCCCAGAAAGCATGGCACCAATTGCTTTAATCTGATCTAAATTTTTGATAAAAGGATAAGCAATTCCAAAACCAAGCACATAAATTCCAAGCTGAGTCGCTAATAGTAGAATTACACCAATAATTTTCCCATAATACTGTACGTTTGAGCTAGTGGCCGCGAGTAACGTCTCCATAATTCGACTAGATTTTTCATTACCAATTTCCTGTCCGATGATTCCCACATACATCATCATCAATGTGAAAATTAAAATCGAGGCAATGGAGCCAATTGCGATATTCGCGCCAGTCTGTCCATCACCTGTTGACTTTTGTCCAGAACTTGTTTGTGTTTTCATTGTAAACTTAGCTGGACTAAGAAGGTCTTGAACATCAGCGGCTGACAGATTGAGACGTTGTGCTGTTTTTGAAATATTAACTTGAGTCAGCGCAGTTTGAAAACTTGATTGGTCAAATTTGACACTTGATTTATTATCAGTGACAATGGTATAAGCTCCATTATCTTCGGTTAAAAATCCATCAATTTTTCCGGAAGAAAGGTCTTTCTTAGCGTCATCTAAAGAAGACTCGTTACGAATATCTGCTTTTAAAGTGTCATTTTTAGAAAGAATCTGAGTTAGAGCAGGATTATCGACTACAGCCATTTTTGGACTTTGATTAGCCCCGCTACTGATGACTAAACCGATAATTAAATAAATCGCTCCTAGCAAAAATGGTGAAAGGACAAGTGCCCAAAAGCCCACTCCTTTGACACGACTTCGGTAAATATTTTTTGCAACAAGCCAAGTTTGATTTTTCATTTTATTTCCTCACTTCTTGCACTTAAATTTTCTTGATTGTTCTCAGCTGCTTCCATTCGGAAAATTTCATCTAGTGACGGTGGAGACTGAACAAATGCTTGAACATAGCCATCTTTAGCCACTTTTTGGAAAATTTCACGTCCAACTTCTGCCTCAGATATTTTTATTGAACGACCACTTCCTCTTTTTTCAATTGATTCAACTCCTGTAATTACAGAGAGCTCTTCATTGGGCAGATCAGACTCCAAATAAATACGGGTACGGCCATAAGAAGCTCGAATGGCTTCAACCGTTCCATTTAAAATTGTTTGACCGCCTTTTAGCATTAACAAATGGTCAGATAAAAGCTCAACATCACTCATATTATGGTTAGAGAAAATAACCGCCGCTCCCTTATCACGACTCCGTTTAATCTCATTTCGCAAGAGTTCTGTATTCACTGGGTCAAGCCCTGTAAATGGCTCATCCAAAATCAAAAATTCAGGCTCATGAATCAAAGTGGCAATGAATTGAATTTTTTGGGCATTCCCTTTAGAAAGGGTTTGAACTTTGTCGGTTGGTTTACCAACGACCTCTAAACGTTTCATCCAGTCTTGTAACTTTATCCGGGCATCTGCTCGTTTCATTCCATGGAGTTCCGCAAAATAAAGAATTTGGTCTTCAACTGTCATCTTTTGATAAAGACCACGTTCTTCGGGTAAGAAACCAATTTTTTGCTTGATTTCTTGCGTAATCGGTCCATCTTGCCAAGTAATTTTCCCTTGGTCAGCTGATATAAAATTAAGAATCATCCGAAAAGTCGTTGTTTTCCCAGCACCATTTTGACCAATTAAGCCCATAACTTCACCTGGTTTAACAACCATATTGAGATTATCAACAGCGATTTTATCACCAAAGCTTTTTCGAACTTTGTCAATCTTTAATGTCATAATTTTCCTTACTCTTCCTTTTTTTCTAATTATATCATTTTATTTTCACTTTTAACCTCCTTTTCCCTCTTAGGTAAGACAAAAAATGTCTTAATTTTGTCATTTTAATTTTCTTTCTTCATTTGACCTCTAAATCCTAAAAAACTTAGGCTCAAAAGGAGCATGCTTGCAAAAAAAGCAGGTCCAGCAGAACTAAAACTACTCATACCCCACAGCCATCCTTGCCCCTGAGCTAAATAAACTCCTGTGTTGATTAAGTCAATTAGAAAAACTAAACTCAGAATGAGCCACAAAACTTTTAAGCTTTTCATTTTCCGAGATTTTATCCCCAGATGCCAAATCCAAAAAGCAGCAAAAGTAAAGATTAAACTTCCAAAAAGATAAATGAGCTCAACGGATTGAAGCCAGTAAAAATGCTGACTCTCAAGGCTAAAACCAATAACTGTCAATAGTCCTGCAAAAATCAGGACGGGGATAAAAATGGACCAGATAAATTTGTTCATTTTTTCTTCCTTTCTACTTTTAATTTATTTAATTTTATTTAATTTTATTTTAATATTTTTCTTACCAAACACAAAATGTTTTACTTTTTCAATAAAATAATAAAAAATCTTGACTAATTAGCCAAGATTTTTTCTAGTTCATTCTCTGACAAATCTGTCAGTAATTTTATCGCAGTAACTTTATCAGTAGTTTGGAGAGAGCGTTCTAACCAAACAATACCATACCATTGTTCAAACTTATAACCCGCTTTTGGAAAAAGTCCAATTTGTTCAAAACCAAATTTTTTATGAAATGCAACACTTGCTGGATTTGGATAGGTAATACAAGCATAAGCACGCTGATAATTAAGTACCGATAAAGCTGTCAGTAACTTTTGATAAAGGGCACTACCAGCGCCATGTTGCCGTTCATTTTCATCTAAATAAATTGATAATTCAACCACCCAATCATAAGCCGCCCGTTCTCGATAAGCGCCAGCATAAGCATAACCAATGATTTTGTCATTTTCAATCGCCACAATATAAGGATAGCGACTTCCTATTTTTTCAATTCGCTTTTCAAATTCTGCAATCGTTGGGACTTCATACTCAAAAGTAATGGCAGTTTTTTCAACATAAGGTTTATAAATTTCTAAAAGTCTTTTAGCATCAGACTTTTTCGCTAATCTAAACTCCATTTCCTTCTCCTTTACATTTTTAACTATTATACACCATTTATTAATTACTGACAGAAATTTCTACACATTTTTATTTAACATTTTTTTATCAGAGATAAATAAAAAATTACTGACAGCTCTGTCAGTAAAAATTTTCCATAATAAAAAAGCTGGATGCTCCAACTTTTACATCTTAACCAACAATTGTCACAATGACTAAACCAATCAAAGTTAGAATCACAACAAATCCTGCATTTACAATTGTAAAATATTTTACAAATCCTCGCGTTTCACCACGCGCATTCATTCTAATAACTTTGTAAGCAATCAGCGTTGCCATTGACGAAACAATTGTACCAATTCCCCCAATATCAGCTCCAAGCACCAAAGAAACAGCATGAGGAGTGAACGGAGAAATCAAAATTGGGGCCGCGATATTAGAGATAAATTGACTCATAATCACAGTTCCTAAAAAAGAAGCCTGCGGTCCAACTAAAGTATTACTGATAAAATCAGTCAACACACTGATATTAGCAATATTTCCTACAATCAAAAAGAAAAAGATAAATGTAAATAAAAGATGATAATCAATTCCTTTAAAAAGTCTCGGACGATAAATTAACACAACTAAAGCAACAATTGCTCCAGCAAGATAAAAATTCACATAGCCAAAAACAGAAGCTGCCATCAATAACATCAAAACAACAAAAATAGAAGTTTCAACTTTATTAAATTGCGTCACTTTAGTTTCAATCACCAAAGGCTCATTATCAATGAATTGACAAGCAATCATCAAAATCAATAAACCCAAAATCCATAAAGCGCCTGTTCCTTTAAAAAAGTCCAAATTAGTTAAAGCGGCACCACCATGATGTGCTGCTACTTTATAAAAAGAATACAAATAAAGATTATGCGGATTACCTTGCGGAAGTAAGGCAGAACCAATGTGACAGGCTGGAACAATCAATGCTGCTCCAATATAAACTGACTTTCGGTTTTTAATTTCTTTAGTAATCGCTAAATAGAGCGGTAAAACCGTCAAAATTGTTAAATCATTTGTAAAAAAAACGGCTAAAAAGAAGGTAAGTAGCGTCGTAAATCGAACGAGCTGACGCGTTGTTGTACTTCTTTTGACTAAGGATTGTCCCAAATACTGTAACAAACCTGTTTCTTTAAAACCACCGATTACAAGCATCAAACCTGAAACCGTAACGATGACGTGATAATTAAAGAAACGCGTTGTCACTCCACCCAAACTAATGGCAATAATTGCAATAATAAACGAAATCAGAAAAACTTTGTCCACTAGAAACCAATTTTTAATGGCCGTCCATACTTTTTGGGATTCGCGCTGAGTAGCTGAATGTTCCACTACTTCTCCTAACTAGCATATAAAATTTTGCACCACAATAAATTATAACATCTAAAGATGACAGTGACAAGCTTTTTCTCATATAAAAGTAAATTAATTTCAAAGGGACTTTTTCAAGTAGAAAATACATTTATTATCCATAGATTCCATCTAAAATTTCATCAAAAAAATCCCCCTGACTAGGAGGGATTTGAAAGAAATTAAGCTACTCGCTATAGCTTATTTACGTAACCATGACTTTTAGGTAAACGCTTTCCTATAAGGATAAATATATTTTATCATTTTGTGTATCCGTTTGCAAGAATTAACTGAAATAGATTTAATCTTTTTTTATATTAGAAGTCATATAAGACTTTTTAACTTTTACAGAAAAATTTCAACTACCATTTTTCTAAGACCAAAGCCATTTCCCAAAAATCAGCCTCCATTTTACTACTAATCAAAAAAGCCTCAAGCATCTGTTCTTGCTCTTGTTCATCACTTTCTTGATAAAGCCGATTAATAATATCACACTCTTTTGCGATTTGGACGGTAGCTTCTTCACTCGCATAGGTTTCAATCCATTTTTGATACAAAGGATTGGGCGACCCCACCTCAATTAATCGTAAACCAATTTCATGATATAGCCAAGCACAAGGCAACATTCCCGCAATTGCACTATTAACAGAGCCATCAATAAGCTGACGATACATATGAGAAACATAATGATAAGCAGTGGGAGCAACCGGCGTTTCTAAAATTTCTTGTTCACCAATCTCTAATTCTTTAAAAAATCCCTCGCGAACAAAAATCTCTCCATTTTTTAGTTCTTCGGCATTTAATCTTAAATGTGCTTGAATCTCTTCACTAGCAGATTTCTTGGCAATAAGAAAATATAACTTACTAAAATGTTCGAGATAATAACGGTCTTGCAACAAATAATAGCGAAAAACCTCAGGAGCTAATTCTCCACTCACTAATCCTTGAATAAAAGGATGCTCAAAACTTCTTTCCCAAAATATTGATGATTTTTCTCTTGCTAATTCAGTAAATAACATTTCATTTCTTCCTTCATAATATTAAAAACATATGCCTATTCATTAAAATAAACTTGCCAATGTCGATGACAATTTGGATTAAAAGCGGAGCTGCACTTGATACACTCTCCTCGCGAATAATCATTAAAATTTAATTTTGTTCCACAATGGCCACAAAGTACTGGAAAGTCTTCTTTATCAGTAGCCCTAAATAAATGATTCTCTAATTCATCGTGACAATGATAACAAGAAAAATACTTTTCACAGTCTGAACATTTTAGGGTGACAATATCATTTTCTTGATGATAATGAGTACACCTGCCTTCCTCATCTATCACTTTCCCCCAGATTTTTTCTCGCAATAAAATTCACCTTTCATTACCAATCAACTTTCACAACTTCGCCACTTTTAAAAGTTTGTATTTCTCCTGATTTTGCTTTTAAAATCAAGCTTCCGTCATCAGAAATTCCTTCTACTTGTCCATTAACAGCTTTTGTTCCCAATTTTAAAGTCACATTTTTACCAAACAACAATGACCTCTTGCGATATTCATCAATTAAATCTGGCTGTCTATAATTTGCAAAATTATTTATCACTTCTTTAGCCATTTCTGCTAAAAGCTGATTTCTGTCTATCTTAAACTCAGGATTTATTCCCTGAGCCTTTTCGGATAAATCTGCTGGAAAATCTTTTGTTGACAGATTTAAGCCAATTCCCATAATGAAATTTCCAGCAGAGCTTGATTCTAAATCTAAAGCAGCTTCAGTGATAATTCCGCCAACTTTATAGGTCCCCAAATAAATATCATTAACCCATTTGAGTTGAAAGTTTTTATCTTTATAAAATTGTTCAAGGACCTTGACAACGGCCACAGCCGTACTAGTCGTCAATAATCCTATTTTCAAAATATCATGACTGGGGTTGGGTAAAATGAGACTAAAATATAATCCAGTATCACTTGGAGAATAGAAATTTCGGCCACGCCGACCGTGTCCCTCCGTTTGATTATTTGCAACAAAAATAAAAGGTTGTTTGACCTCATGTGAAGACAAATATTGCTTCGCTAACTCTTGCGTAGAAGTCACCTCATCAAAAACAAAAATTTTATCTTCAAATTTCATTCCACTATAAAAATTTATCGTATCTTCATCTAATGAATCATTTCCAACATACTTATATCCCAAATTTTTACGACTTTCGATTTGATTGCCCTTGCGCTTTAAAGTATTAATTGCTTTCCAGATACTTTCTCGACTAAGCTTTAGCTCCTCAGCTAATTCATCACCCGAAACCCAGTTTCCTTTTTGTTGAAGAAGTTTTAACAAGACAAATTGTTTTGTTGTTCGCATAATTATCACTTTCTAAAATACATTTCAAAGCCTCCTTCTTTTCTAAGACGTCGCACGATAAGAACAGTCAAAATGGCTTTGATACAATCACCAGGAATAAAAACTAAATTAGAAATCAACGAAGTAATTAATGGAATATTAGATTGAATAGATAGCCAGATTGCTCCGACTAGATCAACAAAAATAACTCCAAACACTAAAACAATGATTAATTCTCCAATCCAATTCTTTGAAGCTGTAATTTGCAATTTCTTAAGGAAAAAACCTATTAAAAATGGTGTAAAAAGCCAAGCCATTCGGTAGCCTCCCGAAGGCCCTAAAAAGCTCGCTGCTCCGCCATTTCCACCCGTTAAAACAGGTAAGCCAATTAAAGCTAAAGTAAGAAATGCTCCTACCGAAATTGTACCATATTTGGGGCCAAGAAGTCCCCCAGCCATCATTATTCCCATATTTTGCAAGATAATTGGGACAGGAATAAAACCAATTGGTATTCCTGGTAAAAATCCTAGAATAATAATAAATGCAGTCATAAAGGCTGAATACGTTAATGTTTTGACTTTTTGATTCTTAGTCATATTTGCTACTCCTGATTTTATATTTTACAATAAAAGAATTTTTTATTATACTGATATCATATCAAACAGTAACCCTTAAATCAAATTTAGGTTAACTGTTAATTTTATTGTTTGCTTTTTATTCACACAAAGGAAAATTTTAGATGGAAAAAAATAAATTTAATTTTTCAAAACTGGCCGCACTTTTTACTGATTATCCAGCTCTTAAAATAGACGAAATTTCATATAGCTACCAACAAATCAATGATTTAATACAAAGAAAATTAACAGATTATAGCCACTCCTCTAAAACTGTTATTACTCTAATAAATGATAGTCCCTTGAATTTTATTATTGATTTTCTCGCAATTATCGAAAGTGGAAATTATCCACTTGTCGTGGATAAATCTTTTAAGAAAAAGTCTTTTGAATTCGGACTTATCCCTGAGGATACTTTGTTTTTAGCAAGTACATCTGGGACAACTGGACCGCCCAAAATCTATTATCGTAACTGGGAATCTTGGAAAATGGGTTTTGAAGTTTGTGATGATTTATTTCATTTGAGCAACTCACAAGCTCTTGCAGCTACTAGCCCACTCACTACTTCATTAGGACTTCATACACTCATGTGTGCTTTATATCTAGGAAAAACCTTCCTAGCAATTACAAATCCTTCACAATTTATAAATATTACGGAAAACTATGCTCTCTTTACCGTCCCAACCTATCTCTTAAATAACCTCAATGAATTATTTGCTTTAACTTCTCCAGAGATTATTTTTTTAGGTGGAGGAACACTGAGCCCAGAGGCGATTAATAAAGTAAGAAAAAAACTTCCGCAAACTCAAATGATTGAGTTTTATGGAAGCTCTGAAACAAGTTTTATTTCATGGCAAGCAGTTAATGAGGGTAAAAAAACATCATCTGTAGGAAAACTCTTTCCACACGTAGAGCTCACTTTAGGACCAAAATATCGTCTTACAGTTAAAAGTCCTTATTTATTTTCTGGCTATCTTAATCAACCTTATCCACAATCATGGACAACTGATGATTTAGGAACCTTAAAAAATAATCATCTTTATTTATTTGGACGTCGGTCTGACATTATCGAACATGGTGCAAATAAAATTTTTCCAGAAGAAATTGAGCGTATGGCAAAAGATTTATGTGAAGACTGCATCGCTTTTGGAGTTTTTGATGAAAGATATAGTCAAAAAATTGCTCTACTACTCTTAAATCCTATCGAGAAAGAGAAATTAATCAAAATACTAGCTCAAAGACTTCCTAAATACAAACTTCCTCAAATATATTTAGAAACTCCCACTCTTAATTTTACTAAAAATCAAAAAATATCCAGAAAAGAATTAGAAAAAGAATATTTTAGAGGTGTCTATCATGAGCTTTAAAAATCCCGTCGGTATCATAGCAGCAAACCGTTTACCTATAGGAAAAATCAATGGTTTTTATAAAAAAATTTCTCCTGAAACTTTATATCAAAATCTAATTAAACAACAGTTTAATAAAAATCCACTTCTCAAAAAAGCTGATATTGACTATATTATTTTGGGAAATGTTACTAATCAAGGAGGAAATTTAGCTCGACGTTGTGCCTTAAAAGCAGGATTTTCTAGCCAGGTCCCAGCTTTTACAATTGACCAGCAGTGCGGTTCTGGACTGACAGCTATGATTAGCTCTGCAAACTACATTATTTCTGGTGAAGCTTCCATTATTTGTACAGGAGGGGTAGAAAGCACATCTCAAGCCAATATTGTGCTTGATTCAGAGAGTCATCAGCTGATTAACCGATTTAAAATGGCTCCTGAACCCTATGAAGATTTCGACATGGGAACAATTGCCGATATGACAGCCCTAAAATACAATATTTCTCGTAGTGTTCAAGACCTTTACGCTCTAAATAGTCATAAAAAAGCGACTCAAGCTATTGAAGGAAAACTTTTAGAAAATGAAGTTTTTCCCTATCAAGATGAAGGATTTACAATAAGTAGCGATCAAACTGTTCGTCCTAAATCCTCAATGGAAGCTTTGAGCAAATTAACCCCTGCTTTTACCACTAACGGAACAGCCACTGCTGGAAACTCTTGCCCAATAAACGATGGTGCTTCTTCAATCATATTGTCATCCACTAATAATCCTTTTGATTTTCAGGGCTATTATTTAGGACAAACAACTGTTGCATTATCTCCATCAGATTTCTTATTAGGCCCAATAAAAGCAACTGAAAAACTTTTACAGAAATTTAGCCTTAAACTTAATGATATTGAGGCTATCGAATTAAATGAAGCCTTTGCCAGTCAGGCCATTTTATTCCAAAATTATTTTAAGCTTGATGATACAAAATTAAATGCTTATGGTGGTGCTCTTGCATTTGGTCATCCTTACGGTGCAACTGGTGGCATTCTAATTTCTCGACTCTTAAATCGCCTAAACCAAGTGCAAAAACCATGTCTTGGCATCGCAACTTTGTGCGTAGCTGGAGGTATGGGAATCAGTGTACTGATAGGTAATCACTGGTATCAAAAATGATTTTAATCGCTCAAAAAACTCTTCCAAGACATTTTAAATTAGAGGGCCAAAAAAATTTTCTCTCCTTACTTCCACAATTGTGGCAAGAATTAGAAGGAATTCCCTACAGTCTTAAAAATGGAGAAAATTGGTTACTATCCGAAGAAATTATTCGATATCCATCTTCTAATTATTCATTTGATAAACTGAAACTTTATTTACTAAGTGAACACATCACTCGTCATTCAAAAAAATATATAATCAATCTAAGTCTTGAAATAACTAGCAATACAAAGTTATTGGCACAAATTAACCTAAGTCTATTATCTGAGGATTCCTGGAATGAAATTATACAAAAAAATCAATAAGGCTGATTTAATTGATTATCTTCAATCAGTTAAAGATACCAATTCTTTACACTACGGTAAAAATCCCATTATACCTGGAAATTTTTTATTATTTATTTTAGAAGAGATGTATCAAGAGTTCTATTCTGTGCCTTTATCATACTTAAAAGCAAATTTCTGCTCACCAGCCTATTTGAATGAACGCTTTTGTTTTATATTTAATCAAAACGCTTTTCAAATTACTGACAGAAATCAAACATTAATCCTAAAAGGAGAATGGAAGCAATGAACAAACGAACAATTTTGATTACCGGTGCAACAAGGGGAATCGGCTGGGCAATTGCTCAGAAAGCTGCTCAAGCCAATCACAAAGTCATTTTAACTAGCCGTGACCCACTTAGTTTAAAAAGTAGAGCTGAAGAATTGAACAAAAAATTTCCCAAAACAGAAATCCAAGCTATTCCACTAGATGTTTCTAATCGCTCTAGCGTTGCTAATGCAGCCAAATTAATAAAGGATATTGATATTCTAATTAATAATGCTGGAATTACTGCTGATAGTACTTTTAAGAAAATGATCCCAGAAATTTGGGATGAAGTCATTTCTGTCAATTTGACTGGTGTATTTAATAGTACTCACGCTTTGCTTGATAAAATCAATCAAGGTGGACAAATCATTACACTAACTTCAAAATCAGCTTTATTTGGTAACTTTGGGCAAGCAAACTACGCGGCGTCCAAAGCCGGCATCATTGCTTTTACGAAAACACTAGCTAAAGAATTGCAAAAAAGTATGATACGAGTAAATTCTGTTTCTCCTGCTGCCGTAACTGATATGACTCTACCAGTATTAAAAAGTTTAAAAGAAACTTATGGTCAGAATATCCCTGATGAATGGAAAATGGGTTCAAGCTCTGATGTCGCTAATTTTATTATTAATGATTTAATTGAAAGTGAAATGACAGGCAAAATTTTTTCCGTTAACGGCTCTGAGATTGGCTATTGGCAAGAACCTACATTTCATAAACTTTAATAAGGAATAGAAAGAGAATTAAATGACTTGGTATCACGAATTAGGAATAAAATATCCTCTTTTTCAAGGTGGAATGGCTTGGGCTTCTAATGCTGAATTAGTAGCTGCTGTTTCAAACAATGGAGCTTTGGGAATTATTGGTAGCGGCGGACGGACAGCAAATGAACTGAGAAGAATGATAAGAAAAACAAAAACTCTCACTTCACAGCCTTTTGGCGTTAATTTAATGTTACTCGATAAAAATATCAAGCAACTTTTAGAAGTGATTTGTGAAGAAAAAATATCAGTAGTGACAACTGGTGCAGGAAGTCCTAAAGAAATTATTGATACTATAATTGCTAATAATATCAAACTTTTCCCTGTGGTTCCCAATAAAGAAATTGCCCTAAAAATGTTAAAACTTCCTATCTTCGGAATCATTGTAGAAGGAAATGAAGCAGGAGGTCACGTGGGGAGCCAAAACTTGGCCTCACTTCTCAAAGAAATTGCTCCAATCTGTCCCTTACCGCTCATCGCTGCTGGTGGAATTTATGATCACCATACTGCTTCTTTGGCTAATATTTTAGGTGCAAATGGAGTACAAGTTGGCACCGCCTTTTTATTGGCAAAAGAATGTCAAATTTCACCAATTTACCAAGAATTAATCTGCAAAAGTGAAGAAAATGGAACAAGTTTAATCTCAGATAAGAATGGCCATCTGACCAGACTATTAAATATCTCATCAGAATATCCTTTAAATAAATCATTGAAAGCCGCAGTAGAAAAAGGTGATTTAATCAATGGTGCATTTATGGCTGGTAGCTCTTCTGCTTATCTTGAAAAAATTGAGCCTGTTGAAACTATTATTCAACGAATTATGAAAAAATAATTGATTTTTAGGCTTCAACCAAAAATAAAAAATGCTATCCATTATTTTAGATAGCATCTTTTTTTAACTGATTATGTCAATTATTGATATTTGTCTGTTTTCGATTTGATATCATTCTTGAAATCATTGTTCCAAGTATTCCAATCATCACTCCAATAATTAACAGAAGTGGCCATCTCCAATCAAATCCTTTCTTGACTGAAGTGAAAGCACTGGTAAGATTTTTGATACTCAAAGGTTGTGCAAAGAAATCAAATAATTGATTTTTATCAGCTTCCTGACTGTGAGTATTAGCTAATACCTTACCGAAATTCTTATTATAATCTTTACTGTCTTTAAGTGAAGTATTTCCTATATTTAAAAGATTATCAGTATTTTTTAACAACTTTTCAGCAGAGGTTTTTGTTTCTTGAGTTGTTGTAACCATTTGGGTAAACTCATTGCCATTATCTTTAATCAATTGAGCGCTTTTAGAAGTTTCGTCAGCACTTTTAGCTGTTGAAGTTGATAAATCTGAAATAGTTTTATACAAATCATCACTTGCTGCTGTATCTTGATAAAGAGCCGTATCATCAGAGTTATATTCTTTCCAAGATTTTAAAGCTAAACTTTGATTTCCGTTTTTCTTCCATGAATCATACTGTTGATTAATTGAAGTCATCGTTGTAGAATACCAATCTTCCAAATCTTTGATTTTTTGATTGAAAACATCATTTGGTAAGTTTTTAGCCAAAATATCTCTGTTTTTAGTTAATACATCAATACTTGCATTCAAGTCTTGAATGGATTTAATTAAATCATCAATATTATTATGTCCACTCTCTTTATAGTTTTGAACATCTTCATCGCTTAATTTATCTTTACGTTTAGCAATATCAATATTTCCATATAAATAATAAATAGACTCTTTGGATAAAATCTTAAAGTCAGCAAGACTAGCAGGATTTGGAAGGTTTCTTAACATGTCAGACAAGTCATAACTTGGCTTTCCATAAATCCAAGTTATGAGATTAGCAGTATCATCAATTTGGCCTAATAAGTCAGCAATCTCTCCAAATTTATTTCCTCCTAGATATTCTGAAATTTCATTTGCTGGGAAAAGAGTATAAGTTGCCGAAGTATTGTTCTCATTACCATTTACACCCCACGAGAACTCAACTGTGGTATTAGAAATTTTATTTAATAAGACATTATAATAAATGGTAAAGGTTGAATCAGAATCATTTGGCTCGTTTGTTACGCTTCCATCAGAATTAGTTTTTTCATGGTCTTTATTATAAAGTAAAAGTCCACTAGTGCCATCACCTTTGATCTGACCATCATTTGTTGCATTAGAAGACTGATCATCATAATTCACTTGAACATTTGCTGGTGAGTTTGTTTTAAGACGATAGCTCTCTCCTTTTGGTACTTTTATTGTTAATTTTTGTGTAAAGCTTTGTTCATCCCTATCAACTGCAGGAGCATCTCCAAATTTCGCTTGTCCAGGACTTAAATTAGGGATTACACTTCCATAACGATTAATCAAATCTAGTTCATTTTCATACTTAGCTGTAGTGATTCCATTTGCTTGCATAGCAGTAAACAAAGCTGAATAATCTTGACTTGTCCATGCGATTTTAGATAATGAATAGTTCAATTTATTCATATAATCAGTTGAACCAAAGCTATCTGTCTGAACAAATGAGCTTCCTAATTTTTGAGCAAGTGCTTCTCTAGCATTATCATCTTTTTGATAATCATCTGCTATCTGTTCATCATCAAAATTTGAATTATTCAATCCTGGACTAGTTTTAGCAAAAAATTGTGTGTAAAGTTTATTTTCTAAGTCAATTAAGTGATCTCGGTTAGTTGTTAGACTTTCAATTTGGTTATTGATATCATCATGAACACCAGTAATTACCGTATTATAATCTTTCACTTGATTTTGCAGATTAGTTAGGACTCCTGATTCAGTAGTCTCATCTTTTTTATAGAAATTAAACAAGTTATTAAGTGTATTAGTATGTGAATCATCAAATTGTTTAAAATACACTTTTTGATCATCTTCTGACTGATTAGTGATTCCTTGATTTCCATTTTTAAGATTGACATCAGTGATTTGTTTTTGAGTATTAAAATATTGTTGTAGCCCTGTTAATTGGCCTGTGAAGGTTTTACTAGTTGAATCAAGCATTGATTGAGTTGATTTCGTAAAACTGTTTTGAGATGAAATCCACGCGCTATTTTCTGATTTCAATCCATTGGCAGAAGAAATCACAGAAGAATAATTTTGGTTAGTGGATTGAAAAGGACCATAGACCTGATGAGATAAAGTCGATAAGACGTTATCTTGATTCGTAATTACATCATTCATATTATTCTGTGCTTCTGAAATATTCCCTGCCACAGAAGCGTAGTACATTTTAACAATGTTTTGATTAAAATCTTTTAAGACACTCGTAATTTTATCATTAAGAATATTTTGAGATAAAGCGGACTGACTCGCTTGTAATTTATAGTTGACTTGCGACTTAATCGGATTAATATCTTGTAAAGTCAAAATATCATGAGAAAAAGCTTGGGGAATATAAATGACAGCATCCACCGATTTATCGGCATAAGCACGGTCAGCTACAGAACGTGAGACGACTTGCCAGTTATATTTCGTATCACCTGAGACTAAGCTAACAAAATCCTTCCCAAAATGATAGTCTTTTTTATTAAAAGTTGACGAACTATCTTCATTGACAAGGGCAATGGTTGGTTTTGAGACTGTCTTCTGGGTTTTACTACTCCTACTTAAATAGACCACCGTAGCAATAAGGAGTATCGTCACTATCGATAGTAAACTGATGATAATCCAACGTGTTTTCTTAAACTTTTTTTCTAGTTTTTTATTCATAAATTTTCCTTTTTATTTCAACTAATTACTACTAACGACTGTTCAAGTCATCACTAATAATTAGTAGAAGTGTCCCTACTAATTACTTATCAAACTAGAAACCAAAAGTTTCATCAGTTTGAGACTTATTTTCTTTATCCAAGTCTTCTTTCCATTCTTCATAGACTCTGACATATCGTTCTTCTTCTTCATCAGAAAATCCTTCAAAAATGATTTGGTCAATATCTTCATTATTGAAAAATAACGCATCTTGTGGATCAATTCCATTGGGATAAACCACTCCAACATAATCACTAAAACTTTGACCATCACCATTATCAAATGATGCACCGCGTCCAACAACCATTAGTTTTGCAGTACCTTCCTTCAAATAAACGATTGAACCGAGTGGTAATATTTTTTCTGACATTTTAATTTCCTTTTCTTTTACTTTAATTTCTTTTTAGCAATTCTTTTCGCTTTACGTTTCCCATACCATTGCTCATCTGTGACTCGCCATAAGACACGATATTGTTCCGCATACTTTGCAAAATAGAAACTGCTAACAAACATTTTCATTGGCCCTACACTAAATAGTGTAAGAATTCCAAAATAAATCGGTCCTGCAAGCATCCAAACGAAACTCCATAATGTAAAACTCCCCCACATTCCCAGTCTAACTGTAAAGATATTAATCAACAATAAAGCGAATGGGACAAGCCAAATCTTTTTCAGAAATGCCCATATCTTAGAGATATAGGAAGACTGTTCATCGATACTTTTTTTATATAACTCTTGCTTTATACTATTAATTCTTGACGCCATACAACTGAAGAAAAATGACAAGCCATACACGCAAATGAGTGTAAAGCCAAGCCAACCTGTTGCACCCAAAGTAGCTCCTAAAAGCATTGGCATCAGCGAGAAATCTAGTAAAATAATCAAAAATAAAAGATTTAAGATACCAAACATCCGCTGTACCATATAATTTTTTTTAGGAAAAAAATTTAAAAAAATTGTTATTCCAATTATCAGTAGGATAACTAATATCAGCGGACGAAGAAACATAAAATATTGTCCGCCATACACAATCCATTTTAAATCACCTTTAGTCATGCCAACTGTCTCTGGAAATCCAATTCCTAAACCATATGATATTCCTCCTAAGAAGAACCAAGGAATAACTAAGAACAATCTTCGAGATAGTTTTTCAGAATCAGATATCCCTAAATCATAATAAAAGGGTCTATTTTTAGAAAATAGATTAGGACTGAGTGTTTTAGACTCATCAAATGATGCATTGAACAATGTCTTATCCATAAGCGTGTTTACCTCCTCCAAGGAAGGAGGTGACCTTATTCCATGCACCTTTTGCTGCTTTACCGACAGTTTTACCTACGTCATCAGCTTTATCAACTAACCAGTCTCCACCTTTTTCAATTTTTCCGTAAACCCAATCCTTTGATCCTCCTGGTATAGCCCCCCAAATAGAGTTAACCGCTCCTAATGCAAATCCAACCCCTGCTCCAATAGGACCTCCAACCGTTGCTCCTGCAAGTGCACCTTCAATAGGTCCAGCACTCTTCAACTGATTAACTCCTGCATGAACAACAGACTTACCGGATTTTTGGAATACATCTCCCTTTTCTTTATTAAAATCTGTGACAATATCATAACCTACAACAAGTCCCATGCCAACCCAACCAGCTTTGCCAGCCACTTTTCCTAATGGCTTCAGTTTTGCTAACTTAGTTCCTGCAGTTATTGCACCTTTCTTGACAAAATCTGAAGCCCATCCTGCATATTCACCCAATGGCTTCGTATATTTAGCCATCCCTTTAAAGTCTTTTAACTTTTCTATGCTTTTTAGAAATTGATTAAAGCTTCCATCCATTGAAGACAATAATTTCTTAGCTGCTGGATTATCCAGACTTCTTAATTGTTTTTTTATAGAACGCCAATCTTGCATCAAATAGTTGAAAGTCTTTTCTCCGTGCAAGCCAAAACCTATAAATTTTCCTCTTGTAAGACTACCCGGTTTCATCATAGCCATAATAGCAAGAAAATTCTTAGCTCCAAATGTATTTTTACCCATTTTATTTTGCAAAGAATGATAGATATCCATGAAATCTTTATACGGCATTCCCGCCCGTTTTGCTGCTTCTACAAGTTCATTTTTACTTGGTTCTACATTTTTAGATTTATTAAACCAAGACTTATCCATTCCTTCTGGTAAACTGTAAGACCCATCTGAATTAATTTTACTCCCATTGAGCACCATCACCCCTTGCATGGCAACCTTCAAATTTGAGACACTATCATGAAATAGATGATTAGTTTGAGAATTAAATTGGCGAAGTTTACTTAGCTTTTCTTTCGTTTTACGAATTTCTTCCTCAACACTATTGCCCCAACTAGACAATTGATTTTTGGCATCTGTAAACTGATGAATAGCATTA
>NZ_JACVUQ010000009.1:0-98925 GCF_016516525.1 Lactococcus sp. S64
TATATCTTGAATACTTCAAAAGTTGATTTTACTATTTCAACAAAAGAAGAGGGTCAACCCAAAGTAGTCATGGCTTCCGATAATTTCATCAACTATCAAGGATCTGCTGAATTAATTAAACATGACAGCCAAGGTCAAGCTTTAGAAGGCGCAGTCTTTAAAGTTATTGATTCAAAAGGAAAGAGTATCAAAGAGAACTTGGTTTCTGATAAAGAAGGAAAAGTTTTAATTGAAAATCTTGTACCAGGAGATTATTCATTTGTTGAGACAAAAGCTCCAAGTAGCTATATCTTGAATACTTCAAAAGTTGATTTTACTATTTCAACAAAAGAAGAGAATAAACCAAAAATAGTTATGGCTTCAGAGAACTTTATCAATTATCAAGGATCTGCTGAATTAATTAAGGTAGATGAGAATGGTAAATCTCTTTCAGGTGCAGTCTTTAATGTTACTAATAGTGAAACTCATGAAGTAGTTATTAAGGGGATCAAAACTGATGCAAATGGAGTAATTAAGGCAAATCATCTAAAACCAGGTAAATACACTTTTGTTGAAACAAAGGCTCCAGCAGGTTATCAATTAAGTCAAGAAACTAGAGCTTTTGAAATTAAAGCAAGCGCAGAAAACAAACCACAAGTTGTTAATACTGGAAAGTTCATCAATAAAAGACTTCCAATTACACCTAAAAAGCCAGAATTACCTAAGACAGGAGAAGAACGAAATACTTTCTTGCCTATAGTTGGTGTTGGACTATTAATGGTGGGTGCTACTTTATATGTATTTTTTAAAAGACGTAAAATGTAAAATTATATAAAAACATGGCTTTAGCCATGTTTTTGATTTGGAAAAAGTGGTAGTGACTTAATACAAAAATATTTTAGTTTGTAATACCTAAAAATAATACTTCAGTTTGCAGTATTCCAATAAGTAAAAAATATTTGGCTATATTAGAACTACTCAAAAAAACTCAAAATCATGTAAATATTAAGCTTGGATTGGCCCAATAGAGAAAATTTTTTCTTTCATCATTATAGTTTGCAAAATGGTATTCCAAATGTAGTCACAGTAAATAAAACAATGAAAAAGATGTTAAATGAGTTAGAAATTGAGCCAATAATTACAAGTGATGTGTTAGATAAACTTTTGATAGTGTACTACTAAGTTAAGGTATCGATAATAAAGTAGTGGCAAAGTTAATGGGCATAAAGATACATCAATGCTAATAAAAATATAATTAAAAGAATATGATGAAATAATAAAAACCTTGTATATCAACGATACAAGGTTTTTTATCTATGCCGAGTGCAAGAAGTGGCAATATAAAATAATAATCTTTTAGTTTAATAATAGTATTTTAGATGATGTTATAAATTTATATTTGCTAAAAGAACAAGGATAAATTTATAAAAAAACAAAAAAGTTATAAGAAAAGTTATAAAATTTACTTTAAGAGGATTATAGAAATTGGGTTATCAAAATTTGATGGATTTCGAGAATTATGGAATGGTTTTATTTAGTAAGAGTAAGAAAGAGAATCGCATAAAATAAGCAGTTTATCATATACAATATTTTTTACAAGCTATAAGGTACTGTAAATTGGACACTTTATGGACACCAAATTTACAAAATAAGGGGCTAATATTTTAAGAATAAGTAACCTTTTATTTTGTAAATTTTTTAGTTTTCAAAACTAATTTAACAAATCATCTTGTAATGCTATAATACTGAGAAAAGAGACTATTATGAAATCTTGGTTCGTTATAATGTCATATAATGTTCTAGTAGTCAATTTTTTTTAATAGAATTAACCACAAACTTAACAATAAGATAGAGAAGTATATAGGAGTATTTATGAAAATAAGTACGAAAGTTACAAAATAAAGAGTCGCTAAAAATCTTCTTAGTGACTCTTTATTTTATAATTTTTCAACAATCATTACAGATGTTATTTTTTGTTGCCCAAAATAAGGGCAAAGGTGAATCAAAAAACAAATTGACATGTTAAAGAAAAAAAAGTAAAATATAATTATCAAACTAAAAAGGATGTGTAAAAATGTCACAAATTTCTGTAACTCCTGAAGAACTTAAACAGCAGTCCCAAACATACCTTCAAGCTAAAGAACAAATTGAACAAGCAATCCAACGTGTAAATTCAATGAATAGCACAATTGCGGAAGAATGGAAAGGTCAAGCCTTTCAAGCTTATTTAGAGCAATACAACCAATTAGAACAAAATGTTCGTAAATTTGAAGAATTGCTTGAAAGCATTAACCAACAATTGAACAAGTATGCAGATACAGTTGCGGAACGTGATGCACAAGACGCTCAAAGCTTTGGGTTCTAAATATAAGTAGCCAAATGGCTACTTTTTTTGAAAAGGAATGAAAAATGAAACGGAAAAAAGTTATAGGGCTAGTCATTATAATGGGTGTGCTAATCCTCGTGATGTTCTTTGTCGGAAAGGTTTATATGAATAATAAAGTAAATGAAAAACTAGAAAATCAAAAACAAGCAGCAATTTCGTTGAGAAATGAATATAAAGATTTAGAAGAAGTTGTTTTTAATAAAGATGGTGGAAATGATTCAGGTACAGAAAATGATTTTGGAACTTGGTATATAAACGTAAAAATAAAAATTTCTAATGAATGGTATGAGATTGCAACTGGAAAAGATGGTGGGACTTATGGTGGAATTCCTAAAAAGTTTCCAGAAGATAAAATTGGTGGAAAAACCACTAATCCTACAAAAGTTAAATATAGTAATGGAAAGGAGGAGATATTAGAATGACAACACCCAAACAATACTCAGGATTAGATAATATTGTATATGATACTGATTCAGTAAAATTAAAAGAGCCAGTTAGATCAGGGAAATTTGTTTATGAAAACTATCCTAAAAATACTGGTCAGAAGTATGAAATATTAAATACTGTAGATACGAATGATAAGTATAATAGCCAAGGATATGAAAAGAATGGATTTCAAGGAATGGTTGTTGCTCCTGTAGTAAATGGAAAAACTGATTATAACCATGTGATAATGGCTTTTGCTGGAACAAATGCTACGGATTGGCACTTAAATGATTTGAGTGCTGATTTATCTAATGTGGTGCTTGGTTTTGAAAAAGATGGAACATTAGATTCTCAATTTGCGAGTGCCCAACAATTTTATAATGAAATGGCTCAAATATACGGTGCAAGTAATATTGATTCTGTGACTGGTCACTCTTTAGGAGGAGCATTAGCTCAAAAAGTGGCTGCTGCTAACCATATTCCTGCGGTTACTTTTTCAACAGCTGGAGTAGGTTCACAGTTAACCGAAAAAGAAAAAGCCTGGATTAATGGAGATGGGAAAGAATTTATTTTGAATTTCATGCATAAAGGCGACCAGGTCTCTTCTATGACTAATGCTTCAGATTTTGGAACGGCAATTTATGCTGGTGATTTTGGGAGTGGTGCTTTATTGTCAGGGCATTTCTTAACTTCTTATAAATTCGCAAAAGATGGTTCTTTAAAAGATGCTGTAAATGGAGTATGGAGCATTACAGATAAAGGAACCTTAAGTACTGGAATTTCTCTGATTCAAAAAAGTTTTAAATCTCAAATTAAGGGATTGAATGATTTAAAATCAAAATTTACTTCAAGTGGAGGAGGACTTTCATCTGGCGAAAAAATTTATTTAGATGATACTCGAGCTTTAGCGATTGTTTCGACAGCTGGAGCTGAATTTGATTTATCAATGGTTAATGTCATGAAAAATTATCAAGAAGGAATTAAAGAATCAGAAAAACTATGGCAAGACACTTTTAATAAAGCGGTAGGTATGGGAAATCTTCTTGAAACTTGGGAAATTTACGAAGCACTTGAAATGGTTGGTTTTACGCAAGAGAATATTGTCGGCTTTCCAACAGGGCAGTACCAAAATAAAATTGATAAAGTCAGAACAATGAGTAATCAATTTAAAACGCTTGAGAGTGAAATCAAAGGAAAAATTTCAGAGTTGGTTGCTCGAGATAGTGAATTAGCCCAACAACTTAAAGGATAAGGAGCGAATATTTTGATTAATGAAGAGGAATTACTACGTGATTATCGTTATCAAAGAACACAATTAGAAGAACAAGAAGATGAACTTCGAAGAGGAGAGCGTTCCGTTAACGATATGATTGAGCAAGCCACAAATGAAATTGGACGTATGCTTCAAGAAGTCGATGGAGATGTCTCTGAAGCGTCTGATTTTTCTCGTTATCGATTAAATCATCTCTCTCAAGAGATGACCGAAGCGTTTGAAACTGAAAAAAGAACGGTACAATCTAAAATTGAAGAATCAGAATTAGACTTTAACCAAAAATTTAGACAGTTACAAGAAAAGGATTGAGTATGGATATTGTAGATGAGCTGATAAAAAAGGTACAAAAAGAATTACAGAAAATTAAAGTTCAAACATTGGGAAAAACAGGAACAGTCACTAGCTATAAGCAAAGAGACAAGCGCCAAAAAAGTGCACAATTAGAATCAGAGACAGCTAAACAATCTATTTCTAAAAATTCATCAGAGCTTAAAGAAGCAATTAAAGGTAAGTTTAGTGATAAATTATCCGACACTTTTGAAAAACAAAAACAAATGTTGGATAATATTTGAATTAAAATGACTGAAAATAGATATAAGTTTTTATAGTCTTTTTTAATGAATTATTTGTTAAGTTAATGGTGAATTTTCAAAATTAAGGAGTAAGTATGGCTACAAAAGAAGAATGGAAAAAAGGTTTCCGTCAGTTGAACGATAGGGAACCATCAGTAGAAGAGTTTTTAGAAGCGCAAGCTAAAGGAGAAATTGACATTGAAGAAAATGATGAGTTAAAAGCCCCTAACTCTAAAACAGAAGATATTATTAGCAGGGTTAAAAAAGACAAGAAAATATTTATTGCTATTGGGGGAATTATAGCGGGATTGATTGTTATAATAGGTATTTTCTCTTTTATGGTTGGTCGTCCTAAAAATATTATTAATGAAGTTAAAGTTGACTTCTCAGGATATAATAAGCAAGGGAGTGCTGAGTTATCTGGTAACTATAAATATTTAATGGAATCAATAATTGCTAAGAAAGTAGGATATAGCAATTCAGATGTAGAAGCTATCAAAAAGGGGAATGAACAGGTTTTATCCGCTGATTATACTAAAGCGCCACAAGTTGAAAAGTATATAGAGGATACAGCGGTACGACTTGATAAAGATTCGGATTTATCCAATGGAGATAAACTTACGTTAAGTGTAAATACACACTTAAAGGATAATCCTATCCAATCTTCTAAAAAAACAATAAAAGTTTCAGGTTTAAAGAAATCAACATCTTATACGATGAGTGATATTATAAAAAAATATCCTATTAAAATAAAAGGTTATAATCATTTTGGGAAAACTGAATTTGATGATAAGATTTATTCTTTATCAGAGCCTTCTGATTCGTACTCTTCAGATATTAGTACGGATGGAGAGGAGTTAACTAATGGTGACTCTATTAAAGTATATCTTTCAAATGATTATATTAATACTTTGTCTGAAAAAGGACAAATTATTGAAGGTAAAAAAGAAACTAATATTAAAGTATCAGGTTTACTAGATTCACCAAAAATTTCAAATCAAAATGATTTATTAAATCAGATTGATACAGTAGCTAGAAATAATCATAAATCTAATGATTATGATAAATATACAGTTACTCGTCAAGATAGTTACTTTATTGGTACAAACATTTCAGATTCTGATGCAGAAGGGTTTTCTGTGGTATCTATTTATAAAATTGATGATGACCAAGTGCTTTTTGGAGACCATAAGAAAACAACAGATTATTATATCTATGGTTACAAAGGCTTAGAACTTAGTGGAGACAAGATTAATATTTCTTCACTAACTAAAGAAGATTCTTATGGTGAATATCAAAGCAGTTTTAGTTCAACTCAAGAAGCCTTAGATAGTTTAAAATCAGATTATCCAAGTTTAGTAAAATTAAATTAAAAATAAAATAAAAGACTAGATAAAATTCTAGTCTTTTTTGTTTTATGGGGTACCAGTCCATTTTTTAAGAAGTCCATTTTCGAGGAAAGTAGAATTTGCTCCACATTCTGTACAATAGTATCATTTATTGAATATTTTTTATTTAAGACTGATCTTAGATATGGAGAACTGGTGGGTTTGAAATGGGAAGATGTGGATTTTAAAAATGGCTATATAAAAACATATCATAGATTTAATACAAAAATGTATAAGTTTGTAAAACCCAAAAATGATACTTCAGTTCGTAGTGTTCCAGTAAGCAAAAAAGATTTGGATATATTGGAACAATTAAAAAAAGCTCAAAATCAAGTAAATATTGAGCTTGGGTTGAGTAATACAGAAAATTTTCTCTTTTATCATTATGGCTTGCAAAATGGTATTCCAAATGTAGCCACGATAAATAAGGCAATGAAAAAGATGTTAAATGAGTTAGAAATTGAGCCAATAATCACAAGTAAAGGTGCTAGACACACTTTTGGTAGTGTACTATTAAGTAAGGGTGTAGATATTCAAGTAGTGGCAAAGTTAATGGGGCATAAAGATACCTCAATGCTAATAAAAATATATGCCCATTTATTAGAAGAAATGAGAATTAAAGAGTTTGATGAAATTAAAAATTTTTTAAATTAAAAAATTAATAATAGATTCTAAAGTTCAAGTGATTCTAATTTACATTAAATAATTTTTTCAACTTTTCTGACTTATTATCATTATCAGATTCAGAATAGATTTTATAGGCTTGTATACAAAGATTTTTTTGTTCTTTCTCAGTGGGATGTTTAACACTTATCTTCATATAAATATTAAAATATTTCTGACGCCAAGCACCAAACATAATATTTTCATCTTCAGCATCAGTTTTATAGAGAATTAATATTGAAAAGAAAATCCAAAAATCCTCTAAAAGATCTTGTTTATTGAGTGATTCTGAAATAGTGTATGTTTGGATAAATAATTCTTGAGCAATTTGAATTTGTACAATTCGTTTCTGGTCTCCTTTTAGGTCTTCATAATAATCGTAGTATTCCCAATTTTTCAGCTTTTTCTTCAAAGATGGAGAAGCGTATTTGAAATCAATAAGCATGTTTCGAATATAGTCACTGAGCTTTGATTCAAATTGTTCAATAGTTAATTTTCTACTATGACCAGAAAGAGTAACCAGATAATCAAGGTAATTTGAAAAAGGATAATAATATTTTAAAATAAAATTATTGTAGACTTCTTCTTCAGTTTTAATTTTCTCCTTATCCTTTTCATTTCTTTTTTCTATAAGTAAAACAACAAATACACCAATCACACCGATTATTGCTCCTAAATAATTGCTCCAAAAAGAGAACCAATCAGAAGCGTTACCAAAAGTTCCAAAGTTTGGAGTATATTTTACCATAAAGCCTACAAACAAAGGTAGAATAAGAATTGTCGCTATGAAAATTATAATAATGGAGTTGTTATTTTTGGTTTTTTTATTCATGATTACTTTGTCCTATTTTTTATGTTCTTGGCTCTATTTTTAACACTTTTATATGATTATATCATATTGTAATATAGTAATAGAAAATGTTAAAAATAGAGGTTATAAGAATATGATAAAAATAGAAAAAAGAGTAAAGGAAAAGCCTTATATATCAACTATACAAGGCTTTTGAATTAGTGCCGAGTGCAGGAATCGAACCTGTGACCCCTTCGTTACGAGTGAAGTGCTCTACCGACTGAGCTAACTCGGCACATAATGAGAGTGGTTACCCACTTTTATTATGATACAACTTTTTAAACCTATTTTCAAGAACTAGAAGTCTTTGGCATTGGGTTGATTGTAGCCGTAACGCTCACAGAAATCTTCTCGGAATTCCAGAAGGTTGTCATCTATAATGGCCCCGCGAACGTCTTTCATTAGATTTACGAGGAAGTGAAGATTGTGGTATGAACAAAGACGAAGGCCAAAAGTTTCATCGGCTTTGATTAAATGACGAAGGTAGGCGCGTGTATAGTTAGTGCATGTGTAGCAATCGCACATTGGGTCAAGTGGAGTAAAATCGTGTTCGTATTTAGCATTACGAATGTTAACTCGACCGAAATGAGTCATTAGAGTTCCATTACGAGCAATTCGTGTAGGAAGAACGCAGTCAAACATATCAACTCCACGGATAACTCCATCAATCAAGCTGTCTGGTGCACCAACACCCATTAAATAGCGGGGTTTGTCTTCTGGAAGCATTGGTGTTGTAAAGTCAAGGACAGCATTCATTTCTTTATGAGATTCACCAACGGCAAGACCACCGATAGAATAACCAGCGAAATCCATTGAAGTCAAGTCTCTAGCTGATTGACGACGTAAATCTTCAAAACCAGCTCCTTGAACAATTCCGAAAAGTCCTTGGTCATTTGGACGACGGTGAGCATTGAGGCCACGCTCAGCCCAACGGGAAGTTCTTTCAACAGAGGCTTTGACATAGTCATAGGGTTGATAGAAAGGTGGACATTCGTCAAAGGACATCATGATGTCAGAGCCAAGATTATTTTGAATGCTTATTGCTTTTTCGGGGTTAAGAAAAAGTTCACGTCCGTCCAAATGGCTCTTGAACTTAACGCCTTCTTCTGTGATATTTTTTTTGTTTTGAACTAGGCTGTAAACCTGGAAACCACCACTATCAGTCAGGATAGGTTGGTCCCAATTCATAAATTTGTGAAGACCGCCAGCTTCAGCGACGAGTTCATCTCCGGGTCGTAACCAGAGGTGGTAAGTGTTTGAGAGAATAATCCCTGAGCCTAATGTTTTGAGTTCTTCTGGGCTCATTGTTTTAACGGTAGCTTGAGTACCTACGGGCATAAACATTGGAGTTGGGAAGGTACCATGTGGTGTGATGATTTCTCCTAATCTTGCTCCTGTATGTTTTTCTTTTTTTATTAATCTGTATTTTATTGCGTGTTCTGTCATAAGATTCCTTTATTTACTCGTAGAATCGAGTCTTCTTGTAGCTTAAAAAGCAAGCACTTATAAGTATAACAAAAATTAAACGCTTTTTATAGATGATTTTTTGAAAATCGGGCGAAAGTCTTAGAGATTTTACCTATTTATTGGTATAATTAAGTAAATATAATGTAAGACAAATTATTGGGAGGTATTTTATGTCAAGATGGGAATTGAAAAATCAAGCCAAAGGAGCTTTAAAAGATAATTTTGGTTCAAAAATGTTACTCTTTATTATTCCAATTATTGCGGGGATTTTAGGTGGAGGAAATGGTGTAAAGCAGTCCATGGACTACAATACTTCTAATTTTGATAGTATTCCAGGTAGTGTTTGGATGGTGATTAGCTTTGCGACTTTGCTTATTGCTATTTTAATGATTGTTGTAGCCTTGTTTGTTTCAGTTGTAACAGTTGGGGCAATTTTTAACTATATCAAAATTTTCCGTGGTGAACGAAATAATCCACAATTTAAAAATGTTTTTGGACCTTTCTATGATGGTTCAGCTGGCAAAATTATTCTTTTAAGTATTGTCAAAGGGGTGATTTTTGTTGCCTTGATGTTTATCCCAGTGATTGGTTGGGCATTTGCAATTTATTTGGGACTTGGTTGGTCACAAGCAACTTATGTTTTGTTTGATCAGTTAGAAGAAGGACGTTACAGCGGTGTTATGGGCGTTCTTAGCGAATCAGCAACAATGATGAAAGGTTTGCGTGGAAATTACTTCATTTTCAAATTGAGTTTCTTCTGGTGGTATGTTCTTTATGGTATCTCAGGTGGTTTAGCAGGATTCTGGACTACTCCTTACCTCAACATGGCTTCAATTGCTTATTACGAAAATATTGGTAAATAATAAAAAAGCTGTCAAAGTTACTGACAGCTTTTTTTATTTACTGACAGAACAATCAGTAGCTTAATTTTCACGTTTAGCATGACGTCCATGAACGAAATGGTAAATGACAGCAATTAGAAGTGCAAGAATTGCTGAGGCAAAATAGAGATTACGATAGCCTAATAGAGGCATAAACATTCCTAAAATAAAGGGTCCAAAACCGACACCCATATCCATAAAGCCAAAGAAAGTAGAAGTTGTGATTCCTAAACGATGAGCTTCTGAATTACGGATGGCAATTGCTTGTCCAAAAGGCGAAAATGAGCCGTAGCCTAAACCGATAAATATAGCAGCAAGGAGCAACATCCAACCAGAATGAGCAAAACCAATCAGTAAAAGGCCAAGTGCAAAGAAGAGGTAGGTTGGATACATTACAAAGTTATCACCAAAGCCGTCAAAGACACGACCAGTAATTGGACGAGAAAGAAGGACAGTAATGGCATAAACTAAGAAGAAAAATGAGGCAGCCTCTGAAAGGTGAATATTACGAGCGTAAGCATCCATAAATGACAGAATACTTGAGTATGAAATACCTATGAGAAAGGCAATTAATGAAATTGGTAAAGCTTCTTTTTCAAAGTAATTTGACCAAGCGAATTTTTTATGCACTTTATTATCGACAGAATTAGAGCTGTCAGTAGTTTTTTCAACATGTATGAAGAAAATTCCGACTAAGGCAATAAATAAAAGTAAGGCAGAAAGCCAAATTAATGAATAAAAACCTGATGTCCGGTAAAGAAACATTGATAAAAAGGGACCAACTGCTGACGATAATGTGACAGAAAGCGCATAATAACCAATTCCCTCACCACGTCTTGAAGAAGGAACAATGGCACCAGCCAAAGTTCCAGAAGCTGTTGCAGCAATACCGAATCCAAGTCCATGTACAAGACGTAAAATTAATAGTAGAACGACACTATGCACAAAGAAATAAGCAAAGGTAAGCAAGAAATAAATGAGTGTTCCTATGTACAAAAGTTTTTTTGCACCAAGGCGTTTCATATTATTTCCAGCCCAAAGTCGAGCAATAAATCCGCCGACAATAAAAATTCCAGATAAAATACCAGCGATACTAGCAGAAGCGTGATAACGTTCCATAGCCATTGTACCAATAACAACAGTAGGGAGATAAAAAACAAGATAAAAAATAAAATTAAGTAACATATTAACAACGAAAGTTGTTGTCCAAAGTTTTTCTTTCATAAAGTTCCTTTCTTTGAGAAAAATTTATGAATGCGTAAACATCCGCCTAAAAAACAGATAAAACTCCCGCTTTTTAGACGAGAGTTTTGTGTTTGCGTAATTCAACTTTATTATTGTATCAAAAAAAATCGATAAAATGTTGCCGGGGAAACGTAATAGTCTATAAAATAACTTTTGTAGTCATTTTTTCCCTAAGCCTGAATAGGCATATTCAATTTTAATACAGCGATTCATCACAATTTTATTTCTTCCTGCTTCTCGAAGAATTTGTTCAGCTTCTTGAGATTGTAAGCCCAATTGCGCCCAGAAAATATCGGCGTCAGTTTCAATGAAGTCACGAGCAACATCCGCCAAAAATTCACTTCGACGAAAGATATCAACGATATCAATATGAAATGGAACTTCTTTGATAGAAGGGTAGACTTTTTCACCTAGTAATTCACGGCCAGCAAGTCTTGGATTGACTGGAATAACATGGTAGCCATTTTGTTGTAATCCTTGAGCAATTAAAAAAGATGAACGGTCTGTTTTATCGCTAATCCCAACGACAGCGATGGTTTTTGCATTTTTGAGATAATCAAACATTGCCTCTTGTTCTGGATTTTCAAATTCGTACATTAGATTTCCTCCTCCTGCTTTGTTTTTATTATACAATATTAAGGGAAGTGGTGTGGTTTAAAAGCTTCTTTAAAATGATTATAAAAGTTTTTCAGAATTGTAAAATTCTTGAAATTTTTTGCTATAATTAGGCTATGAATAAGAAACAAATAAAAACACTAACAAGCGTCATTGTAGTCATTATTGCACTGGCTGTAGGATATTTTGGTTCGGGACGTCTGCATTTGGGACAAGGAAATAATTCGGCTACTGATAATAGTAGTCAAGTTTCCACAAAATCACTGGCAAGTTCGGTTAAACAAGCTCCTTTAACTTTTAAAAATCAAAGACAAATGGTCATGGCCAATATTGATGCTTTAGGTCGTGCGGTTGATTCACATATTCAATTGAAAGATTCTCAAGAACCTAAAGTCAAACGTGAACCTTTGACCTATAATCCAGTTGGTTGGCATAATTATAATTTTTATTATAAAAAATCAGATGGTTCGATTGGTAAAATGTGGCTAATGGCTCGTGGCCATTTGGTGGGTTATCAATTTTCAGGTCTAAATAATGAAGCAAGAAATTTAGTGCCAGAAACGGCTTGGTTCAATGGTGGAAATTTCACTGGAACCAATGATGGAAATACAGCCAGCATGCTTTATTACGAAAATCGTTTGGACAGTTGGCTTGCAAATCATCCCAATTATTATTTAGATTACCAAGTGACCCCTCTCTACGAAGGAAATGAACTTTTGCCTCGACAAATTCGTTTGGCTTATGTTGGAATTGATAAAAATGGTCAAACCTTGTCTATCAAACTCGGTGGTGGTCGTGAAAAGTCAGGAAATGGTGGAGCAACTGTCGTTGTTCTTGACAATGTCGCTCCAAATGCAAAAATTAATTATGCTGACGGGACCGCAGTTAACACAGTCAGCCCTAAATAGTTACTGACAGACTGTTCTGTCAGTAAAATAAAGCTCTGTCAGTAAAAAAAATGCTTGAAAAATCAGTCAAAAGACTGAGAATTCGGGCTTTTTTTCTTGCTATAATTAATATATAAATACAAATTCATGAGTGATTAGAATTTGTTAATTATCGGAGGAAAGAGAATGTTTTTACTACTTATACTATTTTTAGCTATGTTACTTTTTATAAAAGGATTCTTTAAAATTGTTTTACCTGCTTTGATTATATTAATGATTTTGAAATTTTTGTTCGGTGGTTTAATGCTCTTACTTAGTCCGCATTTTTGGGGGACTTTGCTCGTAATTAGCATTATTGTATGGCTTGTGAGAGCCAGTCGTAGTCGTTACTACTAAAAGGAGAAAAAATGTTTGTAGGATTTTTATCAGGTTTGATTGTAATGGGGGCTTTGCTTTCAATTTTGTTAGTGCTTTTGGGAGTGATGGCATTGAGAGTATTTGTACGCTATATCTTGCCCATTTTACTTATTTTACTGATTGTTCGTTTGATTATTTCAGGGATTGTACTTTTGTTTAACCCGCACTTTTGGTTATTCATTGCTGTTGTCGCTTTGGTCCTTTGGATTCTTGGTAAAATTAGGAATTAAGTAGTTTATAAATAATATTAACTTATAGAAATTACTGACCTTTTTGTCAGTAATTTTTTGCTTATAATTTTATAATCATTTTTAACTTTATTGAGTGTTTTCCAAAAATTTGGTATAATTTTTTTACAACTGTGTATTTGAAACAAGCATTTTGTTTATAAAAAAGATTTCCGCTAAGGAAACATCGGAGGACGTCATGTCAAATGAATACAGATCCCGCTCGTCACGTCGTGAGCGGAGAAGCTCTCGTTGGGCAAATAAAGATTCTGATGTCGTGGAAGCGGCAGCGAATCAAGCAATCAGGCATTTAGAAGAAGAACCAGAAGGTCAAAACGTCGAACGAACTTCAAGACAAAAATTGACACATGAAAAAACACTCAGAATTCCTTTAGCAGTCTATGGATTACTTACGGGTCTGTCAGTGCTTTTAGCATTAACTTTTTATGCATTTCCTTTGTGGAAACCAGTAGCCACAGCCAGCCAATCACAAAACCTTTATTCAGGATTTGCGATGCATCATGGTTTAGTTCCTTTTAATGATTTTTATGGGACAGGTGGTACGGTTTTTTATCTCATTAATTGGTTAGGGAATATTGGTGGGACGACTTGGCTTTTATGGCTTTTTGAAATTATTGCTTTACTAATCAGTGGAATTTTAGTTTACCGCTTAGTGGGTCAACAAACGAAAAATCAAACGGCATCACTAACTGTATCGGTTTTTACCTTAGTTATTATTGCAGGTTTGGCAAGAGGAGGAGATAGTCCAACGCTCTTTGCTCTTCCTTTTGCCTTATGGGCAGCACGATTTTTGAGTTCTTATTTCCAAGATAGTTCTACAGATAGGGGATTTATTCGATTTGGAATGGCAGCTGCCTTTGCCTTAGTCATTTCTCCTGTCATGTCAGTTTTCTTTATTTTATCTGCTATCGCTCTCATTATTCATAATGTGGGTAGCCGTAAAATTGGACGTGGTTTTTACCAAATGCTGGCAACAATTTTGGGAGTTCTATTAGTAGGTTACTCAGTCGCTTATTATTCTCTTGAAGAACAAACAATCTATACTTCTATTGAACAATCTATTTTAATTCCCTTTACACATTTTGGTCCAAGTGGTGATTTATTATTAACTCTTGCTAAAGCTTTAGTTCTCACTCTTATTTTTGGAATTGTTGCAGGTTTCGTCCAAGGAATTGTACAACTCAAAAAGGGTGGACCAGCCAGAGTTTGGTATGTCATGATGCTTATTGGAATTGTTGGATTGACAACGATGATTGTTTTTGCTCAGACTTTTGATAGTTCTAATCTTTTGGCTGTCCTGCCATTTACAATAGTTTTTGCAGGTCTTGGGTTGACAGATAGCGATCAAATTTTGTTGAAATATCTGCAAAATCGTTTATTTGCTCCGATTTTGGCAATACTTTTTGTCATTTTTACACCAATTAGTTATCATTTCATGAACCGAACAATTGCTTCAGAAGAGCAAAGTGTGGCACAATATATTAAGGCAAATGCCACAGGTTCTGACCGAGTTTATGTTGTCGCTGATGGTAAAAATATTAACAATTTGACCAAAACAATTTCAACTTTAGATAATGTTCCAGCAAATTATCCAATTAAATTTACCCAAAGTTATGATTTGAAAGTGGGTAAATTATCAGATAAATTCGTTGTTTTACAGGCCAGTGAGAAAGCTCCGACTAGTTTGAAAAAAGTTTTAGATAAAGACTATAAAGTGACTAACTATGCTGGAAAATATTTCCAAGTCTATAAAAAGAAATAAACTAGTGTTACCAGAATCTGTTTGTAAGTTTTGAAAATCAAAACTTCATAATATTACGGAGGTCAATAATGAGAAAATTTGAAAAATCGCATAAACTTGATAATGTCAGCTATGATATTCGTGGTCCAGTATTGGATGAAGCACAAAGAATGCGAGCCAATGGTGAAAAAATTCTTCGATTGAATACAGGAAATCCAGCTGAATTTGGCTTTCTTGCTCCTGATGAAGTCATTAGTGACTTGATTCAACATGCTGTGGATAGCGAAGGATATTCAGATTCTAAAGGGATTTTCTCGGCTCGTAAAGCGATTATGCAATACTGTCAGCTCAAGGGTTTTCCTAATCTTGATATCAATGATATTTTCACAGGTAATGGGGTTTCTGAATTGATTGTTATGGCCATGCAGGGACTTTTGGACACAGGGGATGAGGTTTTGATTCCTATGCCTGATTATCCACTTTGGACGGCTTCTGTCAGCTTAGCTGGAGGAACAGCTGTTCATTACCTCTGTGATGAACAGGCTGGTTGGTTCCCTGACATTGATGATATTCGCTCAAAAATCACAAGTAATACAAAAGCCATTGTTTTGATTAATCCTAATAATCCAACGGGTGCGCTGTATTCTAAAGATTTATTGCTTGAAATTGTTCAAGTGGCTAGAGAAAATAATTTAATTATTTTCTCTGACGAAATTTATGACCGATTGGTTATGGATGGAGCAGTTCATGTTCCGATTGCTAGCTTGGCACCAGATCTTTTTGTGGTCACAATGAATGGCCTCTCAAAATCACACCGCATTGCGGGATTCCGCGTGGGGTGGATGGTTCTGTCAGGTGAAAAATCACATGTCAAGGGTTATATTGAAGGTTTGAATATGCTGGCTTCAATGCGACTTTGTTCCAATGTTTTAGCTCAATCAGTCGTACAAACTTCACTTGGTGGCACTCAATCGGTTGATAAATTGCTGTTGCCGGGTGGACGAGTTTATGAACAAAGAGAATTCATTTATAAAGCCATCAATGATATTCCAGGATTATCTGCGGTCAAACCTCAAGCAGCTTTCTATATTTTCCCTAAAATTGACAGAGAAATGTATAAAATTGATAATGATGAACAATTTGTCTTGGACTTTTTGAAGCAAGAAAAAATCCTGCTTGTTCATGGTCGAGGATTTAATTGGAAAGAGCCAGACCATTTCCGAATTGTTTATCTGCCTCGTGTGGACGAATTAGCGGAAATACAAGAAAAAATGGAACGTTTCCTTTGGCAATATCGTAAATAATAAATAGAAAAAGATGTATGAATAATTCGTATATCTTTTTTTGTTGAGAGTAATTTTCTGACAATTTTTATTGTTTTTCATGCTTTTTTATGTTATACTGATTATGAAAAATTTTGTATAAAAACAAGAATATAAAAAAATAGGAGAACAAAGTGGCTACATTACTTGAAAAAACACGTAAAATCACCGCGATTTTGCAAGATGGAGTGACCGATTTGCAACAAGAGTTGCCATATAACAGTATGACTGAACGCTTGGCAAACGTCATTGATTGCAATGCATGTGTGATTAATACGAAGGGCGAGTTGCTTGGTTACTCATTGCCTTATAATACAAACAATGACCGTGTTGACCAATTTTTCTATGATCGTAAATTGCCTGATGAATATGTTCGTGCGGCAGTACGTATCTACGATACAATGGCAAACGTTCCTGTTGACCGTCCATTAGCAATCTTCCCAGAAGAAAGCCTTGGCGATTTTCCAAAAGGTGTGACAACTTTAGCACCTATTTATGGTTCTGGAATGCGTTTGGGAACATTTATCATGTGGCGTGAAGACGGCGAATTCACTGATGATGATTTGGTCTTAGTTGAACTTGCAACAACAGTAATTGGTGTTCAACTCTCAAATCTTAAACTTGAACAAATGGAAGAAAATATCCGTAAAGACACCATGGCAACTATGGCTGTTAACACACTTTCATATTCAGAAATGAAAGCTGTTAAAGCAATCATTGAAGAGCTTGATGGTGAAGAAGGGCATGTTATCGCTTCTGTCATTGCTGACAAGATTGGGATTACACGTTCAGTCATCGTTAACGCTTTGCGTAAACTCGAATCTGCTGGTGTAATTGAATCACGTTCACTTGGTATGAAAGGAACTTATCTTAAAGTTCTTAATACTGGTTTATTTGATAAACTTGCAGGACGTAATTTCTAAAAGCCAGGGTCTTAGCGCTTTAGCGCTTAGACTTCGGCTTCACAAAAAGCTCCTATCGCAGATGGGAGCTTTTCGTGCGTTATAAGAGTTTCAAACAAATTTTTATTAGTTTAGAATGTGAAAATTACTGGCGAATTCATGTTAGCGCTTCGCCCTTTTATCATTCGCTTGCGACTCGCGTTGGTGCTTTATAAGTCTTTTAATCAAAATCCTATCAGGTTAGGTCAGAAGGTTGAACTTGCTGACAGAAGCCACATACATGGTTAGAGTACTATTTAGTTTCACAAACAGCTCCTATCTCAGATGGGAGTTGTTTGTGTCTTATAAAGATTATCGATTACAGATTTATAATTACTGACGAAATTATCTGTCAGCAATTTTTAAAATTGTATCAGAGATAAATTTTTCTGTCAGTAATTTTGCTTTCTATTTTTACTGACAAAAAGTTCTGTCAGTAAAAAAATGACTGGTAAATGGTTTAAAATCACTGACAGACTGTTAAAATGCCGATTTTTTGTTATAATTAACAAGAATAAACTCTAAAAAATGGAGATTGAAAATATGAGTCAAATTACAGAGGAACAAGTCAAGCACGTGGCGCTTTTGTCAAAGCTTGAATTCTCGGTAAATGAAGTAAAATCATTTACCGATACTTTTGGAAAAATCATTGATATGGTTGAAATGTTAGATGAAGTTGATGGTGAAGGTGTCCCATTTACTATGAATGTGGCAGATAATCTCAACTTCATGCGTGAAGATGTGGCAGAAAAAGGACTTGACCGTGAAAAACTCATGGCAGCCGTTCCTGAAAAAGAAGACGGCTTTATCAAAGTTCCAGCAATGCTTTCTGATGGAGGAGATGCTTAATGTCATACAATAACAAATCAATCAAAGAGCTTCATGAGCTACTTGTAAATAAAGAAATTTCTGCTCTTGAACTGACAAAAGCAACGCTTTCTGATATTTCTGCACGTGAACCACAAATTGATGCTTTTTTGAAAATTACAGAAGAAAAAGCTTTGCAAGATGCCGCCGCAATTGATGCTCGTGGAATTAATCCAGACGTTGTGACTGACGGAATCTCAATTGCTGTCAAAGATAATATTGTTACAGAAGGAATTGAAACAACAGCTGCCTCAAAAATTCTTGGAGGTTGGATTCCACCTTATAATGCAACGGTTGCGAATAAATTGAGCGAATCTGGGTTAATTACAATTGGTAAACTCAATATGGATGAGTTTGCGATGGGTGGTTCTGGTGAAAATTCTTCAGTTAAGCCAACCAAAAACGCTTGGGATCAAACAAAAGTACCTGGTGGTTCTTCATCTGGTTCTGCGGCTTCAGTTGCTTCTGGTCAAGTTCGTTTATCATTGGGTTCAGATACGGGTGGCTCAATTCGCCAACCTGCCGCATTCAATGGTATTGTTGGTTTGAAACCAACTTATGGTCGTGTGAGTCGTTTTGGTTTAATTGCTTTTGCTTCATCATTAGACCAAATCGGTCCATTGGCGCCAACAGTCGAAGAAAATGCTCAACTTTTGAATGTCATTTCTGGCTTTGATAAAAATGATAGCACATCATCAAATGTTGCAGTTCCCGACTTTACAAGTAAAATTGGTCAAGACATTAAAGGAATGAAAATTGCTTTGCCTAAAGAATATTTTGGTGAAGGAATTGATGAAAAAGTAAAAGAACAAATTTTGGCAGCAGCTAAACATTTGGAAAAATTGGGTGCCATTGTTGAAGAAGTTAGTCTTCCTCACAGTAAATATGGTGTTGCAGTTTATTATATTATTGCCTCTTCTGAAGCCAGCTCAAATCTTCAACGTTTTGATGGTATTCGTTACGGTTATCGTGCACAAGACATCAAAAATCTTGAAGATTTGTATGTAAAATCACGTTCTGAAGGATTTGGTCCAGAAGTTCAACGTCGAATTATGTTAGGAACTTTCAGTCTTTCAGCAGGTTCTTATGATAAACATTTCAAAAAAGCAGGTCAAGTTCGTACTTTAATCATCAATGATTTTGCAAAAGTTTTTGAAAAATATGATTTAATCTTAGGCCCAACAACTCCGACACCAGCTTGGGACTTGGGAGCACGTGTTGATGATCCACTTTCAATGTATTTGGCGGATTTATTGACAATTCCAGTCAACCTAGCTGGCCTTCCAGGAATTTCAATTCCTGCTGGTTTTGCCGATGGACTACCTGTGGGAATGCAATTGATTGGTAAACGTTACGATGAAGAAACGATTTATCAAGTAGCGGCTGCTTTTGAAGCAACTACTGATTTCCACAAAAAACAACCGATTATTTTTGGAAAATAAAAAATGGAATTTGACGAATTAATCAAGCGATTAAATGCAGTTGCTGATGCAGGACTTTTTTACGGGAAAGATGTCTTTGATATTGAACGTTATCATGAAATCAAAGCGATTTTACCTCAACTTTTAAAGCATTCAACTACTTTGACTAAAGAGGAGCTGACAGATCTCTTTCGTCCAAATAATTCTTATCCGACACCGATGATTGATGTGCGGGCTTTTATTCAAAATGAAGAAAAAGAGATACTCTTTGTTCGGGATAAAATTCAGGGAGACTGGGCCTTACCAGGTGGATATGGAGAGATTGGATTTACGCCAAGTGAAAATCTACTTAAGGAGTTGAAAGAGGAAGCTGGAGTTTCTGGAGAGATTGAGCGCTTATTAGCGATTTTCGATACAGACAAATGGCAACCGCAAGGAAAGCAATATAATAAATTTGTTTTTAAGTGTAAAGCTTTATCCATTGATTTTCTGGAAAATAGTGAAACTTCAGAAACGAAATTTATAAAACGCTCAGAGCTGACAAACTTGTCAGTAAAAAGAACGACCATGTCACAACTTAGTTTGCTTGAAAAATTGTCAAAAACCGGAAAACAATATATTGACTAGGATAATTTGACTTTCTTAAAGAAAGTATCGGAGAAAATAATGAACTTTGAAACAGTAATTGGGCTTGAAGTCCACGTTGAGTTAAGTACAAACTCAAAAATTTTCAGTCCCGCCTCAACAAAATTTGGTGGAGACCCTAATACAAATACAAATGTGATTGACTGGTCACTTCCTGGTGTTTTACCAGTAATGAATAAAGGGGTAATTGATAGCGGAATTAAAGCGGCTCTTGCTTTGAATATGGATATTCACAAATCAATGCATTTTGACCGCAAAAATTATTTCTATCCTGATAATCCCAAAGCTTACCAAATTTCACAATTTGATGAGCCAATTGGTTACAATGGTTCCATTGAAATTGAACTTGAAGATGGCCATAAAGCGACGATTCGCATTGAGCGCGCTCATTTAGAAGAAGATGCTGGGAAAAATACGCACGGAACGGATGGTTATTCTTATGTCGATTTGAATCGTCAAGGAGTACCATTGATTGAGATTGTCTCAGAAGCTGACATGCGCACTCCTGAGGAAGCTTATGCTTATCTGACAGCACTTAAAGAAGCCATTCTTTACACAGGAATTTCTGATGTGAAGATGGAAGAAGGTTCAATGCGTTGTGATGCCAATGTTTCGCTCCGTCCTTATGGTCAAGAAGCTTTTGGTGTGAAGACAGAAGTTAAAAACATGAACTCATTTAGCAATGTCAAAAAAGCTTTGGACTTTGAAGTCGACAGGCAAGCTAAGATTTTGCGCGCTGGTGGCGAAATTCGTCAAGAAACGCGTCGTTTTAATGACAAAACGGGTGAAACAATTTTGATGCGTGTTAAAGAAGGCGCTTCTGATTACCGTTACTTCCCAGAGCCAGATGTCCCTCGTTTTGAAATTTCTGACGAATGGATTGAGCAAATGCGTGAGAGCCTTCCAATGACGGCTAAAGCAAGACGTGCACATTATATTAATGATTTAGCTTTGTCTGATTATGATGCTCGTCAATTGACCGCAACTAAAGAAGTTTCTGATTTCTTTGATCAAGCGATTAAATTTGATACTGACCCTAAATTGGTGTCAAACTGGTTGCAAGGTGAAGTGGCTCAATATTTGAATAGTGAGAAAAAAGAACTTCATGAGATTGGCTTGACTCCAGAAAATCTGACAGAAATGATTCGTTTGATTTCAGATGGAACAATTTCTTCAAAAATTGCTAAAAAAGTCTTTATTGAATTAGCAAAAAATGGTGGTTCTGCCGAAGAATTTGTCAAGAAAGCTGGTTTGGTTCAAATTTCTGACCCTGCAGTGCTTTTGCCAATCATTCATGATGTATTTGCTAAGAATGAACAATCTGTAGCAGATTATCGTGGTGGGAAGCAAAATGCGGCGAAAGCTTTGGTTGGTCAATTAATGAAAGCAACTAAAGGACAAGCTAACCCAACGGTTGCGCAAAAACTTTTGTATCAAGAATTGGATAATTTCTAAGGATCAGCTGTATGAAACAGCTATCTTACATTTCATTCGGTCATAAGTTAGTGGAAGATAGTAATATGAAAACTTTATTTTGTTTTGCCAGTTATAATAATAAAAAATATCCGTCCTAATTTGGAACGGATATTTTTTATTATGATTGATAAGTATGGTAAAATGTTGGCAGAATGAGTTTGTCAGCAGATATATAAAACTCAGCTTTTAAAGGAGAACCATGCTTGAAATTAAAGATGCAACTTATTGGGCGGAGCAATTAAAATCAGGAAATCTTTCTGCCAAAGCGTTATTAGAAATGACAAATGACAAGATTCAAAAGCTCAATCCGCGTTACAATGCGATTATTGCTTATGATTTAGAAAAGGCAAAAGCTGATTTAGCTTTAACGAGTCAAGGTTTTTTTGCTGGTCTTCCTTTTGCTTTGAAAATGTTGGGACAAACTCATAAAGGATTGCCTGATACGGCTAGCTCTCACCTCTTTTCAGAGAATGTGGCATCAGAGGATGACAACTATGTTAAAGGACTCTTAGATGCTGGTTTCACGCCATTTGGACAAACGAATTCTCCAGAGTTTGGCTTTAAAAACATTTCTGATTCAAAACTCTACGGAGATACACGAAATGTCTGGAATGAAGCTTATTATTCGGGAGGGTCTTCTGGCGGAGCGGCGTCTGCCGTGGCTTCTGGGATGTTTGCAATTGCTGGAGCTTCAGATGGCGGTGGGTCGATTCGGATTCCAGCCTCATTTTCGGGCTTGATTGGACTTAAAATGACGAGAGGGCGGATGCCACAAGGGCCTGATTCTTACCGAGGATGGCAAGGAGCATCGATTTCTGGAGCTCTTACTGTATCTGTGCGAGATACGGCTCGTTTTGTGCTTGAAATGCAAACCCTACAAGAAGCAGCACCTTATCAGGCAAAATTGTTGGACGAAAAAGAACTTATAGCGCTCACTAAAAGTACTGACCAAGCTGTCAGCAATAATTTATCAAGAAAAATGAAAATTGCTTATTCACTCCAAAGCCCGATTTCTGGAATTGAATTATCAAAAGACGCCATAAATGCATGCCTAAAGGCAGTAGAGTTTTTAGAGCGTCAAGGTCATGAATTGACAGAAGTTGATTTTCCCATAGAAGCTCGTCCTTTGATTCAGTCTTATTATCGTATGAATGCGGCTGAAACAGTGGCCATGTTAGAACCTTGGGAACGGGCTGCCGGACGAAAATTGACGAGTCAAGATGTTGAACTTTTGACTTATGCGCTTTTAGAAGCCGGAAGAAAAGCTCCGGTGTCTTCTTATATCAACGCTTTAGCTCAGTGGGATCTTGCGGCTAGAGATTTTACTGACAAAATTTATAAAGATTATGATTTATTTTTGACGGCAACAACTGCTAAAACAGCCCCTAAAATTGGTCAGGAATTAATGACAGTGGAAGTATTAAAAGAAATGTCAGAAATTAGCCAATATGAATTTGAACAACAAATAGAGATTATTGAAGCCGCTTTTGAGCGTTCATTAGCTTTTACACCTTATAACTTCATCAGTAATTTAACGGGTCAGCCTGCGCTTTCTCTGCCCGTTTATGTTAATGAAGAAACGAATCTGCCACTTGGAATTCAACTTTGGGGACCAAAAAATTCTGAAATTGAATTATTGAAAGTTGCTAAAGAATTTGAGGAAGCGGGTCAATTTATTTTACCCAAAGCTTATCAATGAGTTTGATGATATTTTACTGACAGAAATTTTAAATCAAACCTATCAGTAAATTTAAAAGAAAAACCGCCCTAAGTGGCGGTTTTATGCTAAATCCTGATTTTGTCTAAAACGTTTAATCATGCGGATGGTTGTTGGAATTAAGATAGAGGTTGAACCCAGCCAAGCGGCAGGATTACTTGAGATAATTACCGTATAATTGAGTAAAAGAACACCAATGATAGCGACTCCTGCCCGCATGAAAAGCTCTGCAAAGCCACACAATGTTGGAATCTTGGCATTACCTAAGCCTTGAATTGTTGAGCGGGTAACGAATAAAATGGCTAACAACCAATAGAAACTTCCGTTCACAAGATAATAGTGACTCGACATCTCAATAACGGCTGTTTGGCTACTTGAAATGAAAGCAGTGGTGAAATAGAAGTGAGCAAGGTTTAAGATAATGGCAAAGATAATTGACCAACCGACAGCAATTGTAAGAGCCCGTGTTAAGCCTTGATTAATTCGTTTGTACTGTTTAGCCCCATAATTTTGTGCTCCAAAGGTTGCCATGGCAAGGCCGATTGAAATCATCGGGAGCATCGCAAATTGGTCAATTTTAGAAACGATGGCTTGGGTAGCGACAGCATTTGTTCCCATTTTATTCAAAGCGACTTGGAGCGTGATAGAGCCGATGGCAATAATACTTGATTGAAAGCCCATTGGAATACCAAGTCTAGCATGGTGGACAATTTCGGCACGATCTAGCCGCCATAAATTTTTTGAAATTTGAAATTCGGGAACTTTTCGTTTGATGTGCCAAAAAAGAAATAATACCGAAATCATTTGGGCTAAAATTGTTGCTCCACTTGCTCCAGCAATTCCTAATTTTAAGACTAAAATAGCAAAATATTCAAAGGCAATATTTAAAATTGAGGCAGCAATCAAAGCATATAATGGTGTTTTAGAATCGCCCAAAGCCCTTAGAGCATTAGACAGATAAGCGTAGAGATTAGTGGCAATCATTCCGCCTAACATAATGCTTAGAAAGGTCTTGGCACCTTCAAAAATTTGGCTTGGGGTCTGCATAACTTGAAGCAAAGGTCCCACAAAAATAAGGGACAATATGCTGAGCAAAATAGAAATCGCAATTGTAAAGTAGAGGCCCGTGACATAGGATTTTTTTATGGCTAACTCATCTTTTGCCCCGAAACGTTGGGCCGTTAAAATTGTCAAACCAGCAGTCATTCCTTGAGCAAAGCCGACAATTAAAAAGTTGATAGAGCCTGTCGCTCCAACGGAAGCCAAAGCATCTTTTCCCAAGGTTTGACCGACAATCAGAGTATCTGCCGTGTTATAGAGGACCTGAAAAAAGTTACCCATAAGTAAGGGCAAAGTAAATGCAATAAGTCCTGTTAAAATATTTCCTTTAGTTAAATCTTTCATTTTTTCCCTAAATACACTAAGTTGATTTCTTTATTTTAGCCCATTTTAATCGTTTTTACAATAGTATTTTTGATAAAATATGAATTATTTGTAAAGGCTTACGAAAAAACAGTCTGTCAGTAAAATTGACAATAAAAAAATCACTGACAAAACTGTCAGTGATTTTTATTTAAAGCTGTAATTATTTTTGGATGTTAACAGCTTGAGGTCCACGAGGGCCATCTTCAACGTCAAAAGTAACTTTTTGACCTTCGTCAAGTGTTTTGAATCCATCAGTTTGGATAGCTGAGAAGTGAGCGAAAACGTCGTTTCCTTCTTCAGTAGTGATAAAGCCGAAGCCTTTAGTTGCGTTAAACCATTTAACAGTTCCTTGTGCCATTTTTGGTACTTCCTTATTTATAAATTTGTAAATCTAATTTCTTGAATAGGAATGAACCCAAAAGCACAGAACTAATCGTAAAACAAAAACTTACACTTTCATGTTATCATAGTTAATATGGAAAGTAAAGCAGAAAACCGTAAAAAAATATTACAAATGTTAAAAAATTTTTCAGACTACGAGAAAAGGCGTCAGAATAAGGATGTTTTAAAGCAGTTAACCGCTTCCTCAAAATGGAAATCTGCAAAAAAAATAGCGCTTTATATGTCAATGCCAATTGAATTTAATTTGACAGAACTTTTCGACCAATCTGACGACAAAGAAATTTTGATTCCTAAATGCTTACCTGAGCGTCAAATGATTTTTGCCAAGTATGATAAAGAAAATCTTGTTCGCTCAAAATTTGGCTTGCTTGAGCCAAAATCTGAAATTGCAGTTGAGCCTGATTTTATCCTTGTTCCAGGCTTAATTTGGAATGATGAGGGTTATCGAATCGGTTTTGGTGGTGGTTATTATGACCGGTATTTGGCTAATTTTGAGGGAACAACGGCCTCTGTACTTTATGATTTTCAAAAAATGGATTTTGAGGCAGAAAGCCATGACATCGCAGTACAAGAACTTTTTATAGGGAGAAAAAATAATGAATTTTAATGAAATTAAACGAGATTTTACACGTTACAAGGCAACTTATATCTTATCAATTATCACACTCTTAGTTTGGTTATGGCAATTTTTTACTTACGGAATATCGGCAACTTCAGCAATCAACTTGTTCAATAGTGGAGCCATACTTGGTCAAGTTATGCTGTTTGACCCAAGCCAAATGTGGCGTTTGTTTACGGCACTCTTTATCCATATTGGTTGGGCACACGTTTTATTAAATGTGGCGACGCTCTTTTTCATCGGTCGGCAAATTGAAAATGTTTTTGGTTGGCTACGTTTTACTCTGATTTATCTTTTGTCAGGAATTTTTGGTAATGCCATGGTTTTTCTTTTGACACCTAGAGTGGTTTCAGCAGGAGCATCTACTTCTATATTTGGCCTCTTTGCGGCAGTTGTTGGTTTAGCATTTTTTACAAAACATCCATTTTTACAACAAATCGGTCGAATGTTTACTGTGTTGATTGTTGCTAACTTGGTTATGAATCTCTTTTCTTTAGGAAATGTAAGCATTTGGGCACATATTGGCGGGGCAATTGGTGGACTGCTTTTGTCAGCAATTTTTGCTCCTAAGGCTTTCATTCCATCTGTTCCCAAACAATACCGTATTTTTGCAACAGGCGCCTTTGTTATTCTCTTGGTTCTCTTTATCGGTTTACCATTTTTCAAGTAAAAATATGTTTTGCTTTTGAAAACATGAAAGTGCTTGCAAAGAATCTTTAATCTTGTTAGAATAAACTTAGTTAAAAAACTTGCTGAGGGAGAAAAAAAGATGAGAATTGATAAAATAGTTGATGCCCCGAGAGAATTTATCTTTGAAAAAATAATTGATTCGTGTCTATTTGACATTGAAAAAAATACAGGGAAACGTCCGAAAGTTAGAAGCTTAAATGGTTATGAATATAGTAAGAGCTTTGGGAAAAACCAAAGAGGAAGTATTAAAATTACAGAACTGACAGAACCAAGCATTTACGCTTTTACGACTAAAACAAATCGCAATACTTTTAGTACTCGCTGGGAATTGCATAAAATTGATGACCGGAGCACTCAGGTGGTCATTGAAGAGAACCAAACATCAAATGGTTTTATTCAAATGATTAACGACAAAGCCGTTGGTTTTTTCTTGGGACGTTTTAAAAAGCGCCAAATGGTTGCTGTTTTGGATAATGTCAATCGAGCTTACAATGGCGGTAGAGCAAGATAAGTAAAGTGTCAGACAATGAAAATTTTAAGACTTTCAAATTTACAAAGAAATAAGTTGTTTTCATGCGCTTTATTTTCAGTGATAAGCTAGGCGGAAAGATTATAATACTAAACTGAATTTTCAGTTTTACTGTTTGACTTTACTGACAGAATCAGCCTTGAATGATGATTTTGAATTGGAAAGAATTAAAAAGTACTGATTGCTCTAAAGAACAAGATACTGAAAGCTGTCAGTAATTTTGGGCTAAATATTTGGTCTCGAAGAAATTAAAATTTTGATTTGAAACAGCCGATTTTGGCTGTTTTTCTATTGGACGATTAGAAAAATCAAAAAAGTAAACGTTAACAAAAATGTTTTCTTATTCCTACAAATTTGTGTTAAAATGAATTTATGAATGCGAATACAAAAAATAATAAAGAATTTTTAGATTTGGCAACTTATGCCTTTCATAAGCCTAAAACAAAGGAACGGGCAAAAGCTTTTGACAAATTACTTGAATTTTCAACTCCTTATGGCCACTACGAAAATCAAAAACTCACGTCAATGGTGATTGACTCACACTTTAATGTTTATTGGAAAAATCAAGAAGTCAAAACTTCTGGAATTGGTTATGTTGCCAGTTATCCTGAGTTTCGAGGCAATGGAGCCATTCGACAATTAATGACCAAAAGTTTGCGAGATAGTTATGAAAAAGGAGTGATTTTTTCATATTTAGCACCATTTTCATATGCTTTTTATGAAAAATTTGGTTATCATTATGCTTTTAATCAAAAACATTATCGACTAGCAGCTCAAGATTTTCCTAAAGGTAAGAGAAGTGCGGGCGAAATTAGTCGAGAAAAGTTTGAGTTTGATGATGAAAATGCTAGTGAATTTTCTGTCAGTAAAAATACAGCCCTTTTTAAAGTACTGACAGAAGTTCATCAAAAGGCTGATAATCAGGGCTCACTTATTCGCTCTCCAGAACTTTGGTCTTACTTTTTCAGTTTTAAATCACAACCTCACTGTGCGATTTATCGCGAAAATGGTAAGGCTTTGGGCTATCTTCTCTATGAATTTTCAGAAATGACATTTGTTATCAAAGAACTGATAACTTTGACTGACGAGGCAAAACAAGCATTTTATCGTTTTATTTCAAGCCATGCCGGTTCATTTTCGGAAATTAGTTGGCAAGCACCTTCAGATACTCTCCTTGAAGAAGAACTGACAGAGCCACAGCGAGCAGAAATTAAACTTGTTCCTTATATGCAGGCACGAATTGTTAACTTACATGAATTTTTAAAAGTACACGGTCAGCCCGAATTTTCAGTTGAAATTACTGACGAAATTATTCCTGAAAACAATATTAGTCTCGGAGAAGGAAAAAGAGAAAAAATGACCATTGGCCAATTTACGGCAAAAATTTTAAAAGAGAATCAGGCGATTCTTCGTGAATATTTTTAAGAAAGTTACTGACAGCTTTGTCAGTAACTTTTTTGATAAAAATTAAAGAAATTAAAAAATTAGAATATTGTGGGAGGAGTAGCTTGTTTGTTACACTGATATTACTGACAAAAATTGGTATAGGTCAATTCGCCTTATTTTAAAGATTTTAACGAAAGAAAGCGTTAAACCTATCTAAAAATGAGAATTTATCGTTAATGTTTCAATTTAAGAAACATGTTTTTTTTAAGATGATATCGCTTGCAAAAATGAAATGAAAGCCTTATCATAGACTTAAGGTTTATTTCAGAAATAAAAAAAGGAAATAAACAAATAAGAAAAAGGAGGAAAAAATGGGAAAATTAGGGGTATCTATCTATCCAGAACGCTCAAATTTTGAGGCAGATAAAGCTTATCTTGATTTAGCGCATCAATATGGATTTAAGCGTGTCTTCACTTCTTTACTCGAAATTGATGGAGATAAAGAAGGGGTTCTTGCAGCTTTCAAAAAAGTTGTTGATTACGCCAATCAGTTAGGAATGGAAGTCATGGTGGATATCAATCCAGGTCTCTTTACACAACTTAACATTAGTTATGATGACCTCAGCTTTTTCCATGAAATGGGTGCAGATGGAGTTCGACTTGACATAGGATTCACAGGAGCCGAAGAAGCCAGAATGACCCGAAATCCTTACGGAATCAAAATTGAAATCAACATGAGTCAGGGAACAACCTATGTTGATTCAATAATGGATTACTCACCTGATACTGAAAAACTGTTGGGAAGTCACAATTTCTACCCACATCGTTACACAGGATTGGAATTTAACCATTATCTTAAATGTACAGAAAAATTCAAGGGCTATAATTTAAACACCATGGCCTTTGTCAATTCGCAAGCAGCAACATTTGGTCCTTGGCCAACTCAAGATGGCCTTTGTACTCTTGAAGACCACAGAAGCCTTGAAATTGCGACACAAGTTAAACATTACAAACTCCTCGGTGGAATTGATGATGTCACTATTGCCAATGCTTATGCGAGCGAAGAAGAACTTAAAGCAATGAGCCAAGCATTTAACGCAAGCATGCCTGAGATTAAAGTCGTTCCACGTGAAACAATCAGCGAAAATGAACGCAAATGTCTTTTTGAAGCGACACATAGCTACCGTGGTGATAAATCAGCTTACATGCTCCGTTCAACAATGACAAGAATCACTTATAAAGACCTTGAATTCCCCGCTCACGATACTGATAAAATTCAACGTGGCGATGTCATTATTGACAACGAAGGCTATGGTCAATATAAAGGTGAGACTCAAATCGCCTTACGTGAAATGGAAAATAATGGTCGAGTCAATGTCGTTGGACGTATCGCAGATGATGAATTATTCCTACTCGATTTCCTAAAACCATGGAGCTCATTTAAACTTATCGAGAGCAAAAAATAATCGATAATCTATGCCTGTCAGTACTGACAGAACCTTAATTATGTTCAAAAAGTTTTTTTGAAAGTTATTTATTATTATATTATAAAGGAGGAATTCCATGAACGGAATTACTGCGTGGATGGAGAAATATCTCGTCCCTGTTGCGGCAAAGATTGGGTCTCAAAAACACCTAGTTGCGCTGCGTGACTCATTTATCGGTATGTTGCCAGCAACACTTGCTGGTGCCTTAGCTGCCATGATTTCAGCTATCGTGACAACATTCCCGTCAGCTATCCAACAAATGATGTTGGGAGCAACAGCATTCTCAAAATTAGCACCAGAGAAAGTCTGGACACTTGCTAATACACCAATCATTGGTGATTTGAACAATATTTCAGCCCTTGTTAACCAAGGAACACTGACAGTTATTGGTCTTATCTTTGCCTTTTCTTGGGGTTACAATTTGGCCCGCGCTTACGGAGTCAATGACCTCGCTGGTGGTATCGTATCAGTTGCAACCTTATTTGCAGGTTTGCCAAACCAAATGGGTAAATTTACAGCAGCCCTTGGTACAGGTAAAGCTGGTGTAGCAGCAACTGACAAGCTTAATGGTGTTCTTGGTGATCAAGGACTTGCCGCTTGGAAACCACTCTTTGCCTCAGCTCACCTTGATGCTGGAGCTTACTTCACAGTTATTATTATGGGTGCCCTTGCAGTTATTATTTATGCAAAACTCATGCTTGCTGACATCACAATTAAGATGCCAGAATCAGTTCCACCTGCAGTAGCAAAAGCTTTCTTAGCAATCATTCCTACAATTGCAGCACTTTATATCGTTGGTCTAATCTACTACATTATTGGTAAATTGACAAATGACTCTGTCATTAACCTGATTACCCACTATATCGCAGAGCCATTCCAAATTCTGTCACAAAATATCTTCTCAGTACTGATTGTTACACTCTTTGTTTCAGTCTTCTGGTTCTTCGGTCTTCACGGACCAAACGTTTTGGCACCAGTACTCGATGGTATCTGGGGACCTCTTGGACTTAATAACCAAGCCCTCTACTTCCAAGTTCACTCACAAGGTATCCGTGACTTGATTGCTAAAGGTGCGGTTGATAAAGCACATGCCATTAATGGTGACTACGTTAACCTTTGGGTACGTGGTTCATGGGACGCCTTTGCATGGTTTGGTGGATCAGGTGGTACAATTACACTTGTTATTGCAATCATCCTCTTCTCTAAACGTAAAGACTACAAGATTGTTGGACGTCTCGGACTTGCACCTGGTATCTTCAACATCAACGAACCAGTCCTCTTCGGTCTGCCAGTTGTCTTGAATGCAATCTTCTTTATTCCATTTGCAGTCGCTCCATTGATTTCTGTAATCATTGCCTACACTGCAACAGCCCTTCACTTGGTTGACCCAGTTGTCAATGCTGTGCCATGGGTAACACCACCAATTATGAATGCCTTCATGGCAACCGGTTTTGACTGGCGGGCAATTGTCCTTACAATTATCAACTTGATCATTACCTTTGTTATCTGGGTACCATTCGTTATCGCAGCTAACAAGTTGGAAGAAACTGAACTCGACTAAATTTGAAATTAATGGTAGAGCAAGTGAGAAAACTTGCTCTACACATTTTTTGTTAAATCTGGTAAGATTTATAATATAAACCTTATCAGATGTGATAAAAAACACTCATAGAGGAGGAAATACTATGATACTCGTAAATTCTGCAATGATGCAAAAAGAAATTATTCAACTTTTAGAAGAAAATGGCTTTAAACATACAAAAAAACAAGGATTAAAACTTTTCTTTGAAACACCGACAGATGATGCAACGACTGACGCAGCAATGGCTAAACAGCTAATTAAAGGAAGCTCATTTGGAGCAGCTGTCTTCTTTAATGTGAGTGTTGTATGAGTACCTGGGGCATCGCTTTTATCAGTTTAGGTCTATTGCTTGTGGCTTATCATAACTGGCTTGGTTTAGCAATCGTTTTAATTGGCTTGGCAATGATTCTTATTGCACGCAGCCAAAAAAAGAAAGCCAACAAAATAGAAGCAGAAAATCAACAAGCACATAAAGATATAAAAATAAAATCAAGAAAATAAAGTTGTCTTTTAAGACAACTTTTTTTAGGATAATCACGTAAAAATAAAAAAACAAATTCCAAAAGATAAAACAAAATAAAACGGTTACAAATGTTATAATATAGACTATAAACAAGTAATGGGGGAATAAAATGGAGCACAAAAAATTAAAAGCATTTCCAAATGATTTTCTATGGGGTTCAGCTTCGGCAGCCTATCAAGTTGAGGGAGCACCTTTTGAAGATGGCAAAAAAGCCAGTGTCTGGGATAATTTTGTCCGTATTCCAGGCAAGACTTTTAAAGGAACGAATGGGGATGTCGCTGTTGATCATTATCATCGCTATAAAGAAGATGTGGCTTTAATGAAAGAGTTGGGCCTTAAATCCTACCGTTTTTCAATTGCTTGGACGCGGATTTTACCTGACGGACGTGGCGAAGTCAATCAAGCAGGCTTGAAATTCTATGAAGATTTGATTGATGAGTTGATTGCTAATGAGATTGAACCAATTGTCACGATTTATCATTGGGATTTGCCCCAAGCCTTAGAAGATTTATATGGTGGTTGGGAATCACGAGAAATTATTGCAGATTTTGTTAACTATGCTGAAGTTTTGTTTAATGCTTTTAAAGGTAAAGTAAAATATTGGGTATCGCTTAATGAACAAAATATTTTTACAAGTCAAGGTTGGTCACTCGCGACTCACCCACCTGGAAAAAGAGATATGAAACTTTTTTATCAGGTCAATCATATTGCTAATCTGACAAATGCTGCGGTAATCAATAAATTTCATGAACTTGAAATGGATGGACAAATTGGCCCTTCGTTTGCCTATACGCCACAATATGCTAAGGATTCTGACCCACTCAATGTTTTAGCGGCTGAAAATGCAGAAGAGCTTTATAGTCACTTTTGGATGGATGTTTATCTTTACGGAGAATACCCAATTGCGGCAATGGCTTATTTACGTGAAAATGGGCTAGCACCTGAATTTGAAGCTGGGGACGCTGAACTTTTGAAATCAGCTAAACCTGATTTTCTAGGTATTAATTATTACCAGACAGCTACTAACGCATGGAATCCAGTTGACGGAGGAGTTGGAGTCGGTTCCTTTAATACAAGTGGCAAAAAAGGAACAACCAAAGAATCAGGAATTCCAGGCCTCCATAAAAAAATTCAAAATCCTTTTATTGACCGAACAAATTGGGATTGGGAAATTGACCCTGAAGGCTTGAGAATTGCACTTCGTCGTATCACTTCTCGTTATCGTATTCCAGTGATGATTACAGAAAATGGCTTGGGCGAATATGATAAAGTTGAAGACGGAAAAATTCATGATGATTATCGAATCAAATATCTAGAAAGTCATGTTAAAGCAATCAAAGAAGCGATGACGGATGGAGCAAAAGTCATTGGTTATCACACTTGGTCTTATACTGACCTCCTTTCTTGGTTAAATGGCTACCAAAAACGTTATGGCTTTGTCTATGTTGACCAAGATGAAACAATGGAAGGTTCATTGAAACGGATACCGAAGGATTCTTATTACTGGTATCAACATCTCATCGAAACAAATGCTGAAGAAGTCTAAATGAAAAGCTCTCTCTGAGTGCTTTTTTTATGATATAATAGAAAAAAACAAATGAGGTAAGAGATGAAAATTCGTGGATTTGAAGTGGTAACTAAATATAAAAATGCTGGAATTAATATACCAAAACGTTCAACTGAACATTCAGCAGGTTATGACATTGAAGCAGCTGAAACCGTTAGTTTTGCGCCAGGGGAAATTAAATTAATTCCAACAGGCTTGAAGGCCTATATGCAGGCAGGTGAAGTGCTTTACATGTATGACCGTTCATCAAATCCTCGTAAAAAAGGCTTGGTTTTAATCAATTCAGTAGGTGTTATTGACAAGGATTACTATAATAATCCTGATAATGAAGGGCATATGTTCATGCAAATGCGTAATTTCACTGATGAAGAAGTCGTAATTGAAAAAGGGGAGCGCGTGGTTCAGGGAGTCTTCATGCCTTTCTTGGTCGCTGATGGTGATGAAAATCAAGAAAAAGAAGAACGGACTGGTGGTTTTGGGTCAACAGGAGCTTAATCCAAATTAAAGTAATTTGAGAAGCGCAATTGCGCTTTTTATTTTTGTGAACGGAAGCTTTTAAAGCCTATTCATATTACCTGTGTTATAAATCTTAAGTTTGTCACAAGCAAACTGCTAGGGCATCTGTAGAATCTTTATTGCTCTGAGGAAGATACTATAGCAATCTTAAGTTTCACTTGCTTATAAATAGGCGAAAGCTAGTAAGACGAAATATTGTTTAGCCTTAGTAGCTATGCTATAATAGTATTATGAATAAACTGCGTATCCTCCATTTGAATGATTTACACTCTCACTTGGAACGTTTCCCTGTGATTGAGCGTTTTTTTGCGGAAAAATCACATGAAGAAGTTGAAAGTTTGTCTTTCGACTTGGGTGACAATGTGGATCGGGTTCATCCTTTGACGGAGGCAACAGAGGGACAATTTAATGTTGAATTGATGAATCGTTTAGATTTGACGGCGGCGACAATAGGTAATAATGAGGGCTTAGGACTGACACATGAGATGCTTTCTCATCTCTATGATGAAGCTAATTTTCCTGTTCTCTTGTCAAATTTGACGACAAATTTTTCACAATCTGAGCCTTTGATAGTCACGACTTCATTTGGCTTACGAATTGGATTAATTGGTTTGACAGCCCCTTATGTTCTTGCTTATCCACAGGCGGGCTGGGAATTGTCAGACCCTTTTGTGGTTTTAGATGAACTTTTACCAAAACTGGATTGTGATTTTACCATTTTACTTTCTCATTTGGGTAAGAATGTTGATGAGCAAATTGCGAAGGACTATGATGAGATTGACTTGATTATTGGAGCTCATACACATCATTTATTTGAACATGGTGCTCAAGTTAATCAAACCCTTCTTGCAGCTGCTGGACGCTACGGCGAATATGTGGGGCAAATTGATTTAACTTTTAATGAAAATAATCAATTAGTTGATGCACAAATTGAAGCGACAGCAACCAATACGCTTCCTCAAAGAAAATCGGATTTGGTAGAAACCAATGGTTGGGAACTGAGAGGGCATAAACTCTTAGAGGGAACAGTCGTTGCTGATTTACCTAAAGCCTTACCTAATGTTTTACCTGATTTCAAGGGAAGTCATTATTTGGCAAAAATCTTTGCGGATTATGGAAATACAAAACTTTGTCTCATGAATTCCGGTTTGTTGGTGACAGATGAATTACCAAATCATTTAACTTTAGATGATTTACATGAATTTTTACCCCATTCGATTCGTTTAGTTCGTTTCACATTTACAGGTGAAGAACTTAGACAAGTTTTGCTTGAAATTATGGATGTTTCGGATTTCCTTGCCACCCAAAAAATTCAAGGAATGGGTTTTCGTGGAAAAACATTTGGTTCTCTTATATTTCATGGGATTGAGCCACGCGAAGGTGATTTTTACATAAAAAATTCGGAAAATCAGTCACTTGAAAAAATTTCTGATGAAGAGAGTTATCAAATTGTTTTACCTGACCAATATTTGTTTGCTTGGTATTTCCCTTTATTGAAAAAATTGGGAAAATCAGAAATTTTATTCCCTTATTTCTTACGAGAAATTGTAGCAGAACATTTTAAAAATAAATAGAAATAGAAAAATTAATGGCTAAAGTAATAGACGAAAGTAAGTTAAATTATAATAAATATCCTGGCGAACATGTTATGGCAGTAGGGGAAGTTGTTCAAGTTGGACAACGAACTTTTCATATTGTTCATAATTATCGTGAGGCTTTTGATGCGGAAAAATTAGAACAACGTTTTTCTGATGTTTTAGATAAGTATGATTATATTGTGGGAGATTGGGGATTTGAGCAATTACGTTTGAAGGGTTTTTTCTCAACCAGTCGTAGAAAAATGTTGGCAGACAATAAAATTGATCATCTTGAAGATTATGTCAATGAATATTGTAATTATGGTTGTGCTTATTTTGTTTTACGGCGGATTCGGACAAAAGATGAAGCTTTTGTTTCTGAGAAACTTTTTACCGAAAAAGAGTTGAAGCAAGGATTTGATAAGCCACGTCGTAAGAGAAATCGCAATCGAAATCGGGTGCGTGATGAGCAAAAAGTTAATGCTAAAGAAGACAAACGTTCAGAAAATTCATTAGAAGCTCGAAAAGATTTTAAAATTCGTGAAAAATCTACTGACAGAAAACCAAAAGTTACTGACAAAAATAAAAAAGTTTCTGTCAGTAAAAAATCTCAAGAGAGAAAAACAGACAATAAAAAACAAAATCCAGCTAAAGATTCTGATAAAAAATTTACAATGAAAAAACGGAATCCTCGTAAAAAAGTTGAGCAAACAGAGACTAAAAAGCAAGAGAATCAAGGCTTTGTCATTCGTAATCGTAAAAAGGATTGAGGATTTTGTAAAAGTTATTTGACGGTCAGCCAACTTGTCAAAGACTAAAAATTATCGTAGAATTAACATTTATGGACTTCTAAGTGATTTAGTTTTTCATAAATAAATGATAATAATTTAAATTGATTTTATGAGTGTATTCAAGGGATATGAAAAATTGCACGATTAAAATTTGAGATACTTAAGGAAAACAATGACAGAGAATATAATAACAGAAACGCGTCCTTCAATTTATGGATTGACACGTGACCAATTAATTGAATGGGCAATTGAAAATGGAGAAAAGAAATTCCGAGCAACTCAGGTTTGGGATTGGCTTTACCGTAAACGTGTTCAATCTTTTGAAGAAATGAGCAATTTATCAGCTGCTTTTATTGATAAACTTAATGAGCATTTTATTTTGAATCCATTAGAACAAGTTGTTGTTCAAGAATCTGCTGACGGAACAGTGAAATATCTATTTATGCTTCCTGACAAGATGATGATTGAAACAGTTTTGATGCGTCAATCTTATGGTTTGTCTGTTTGTGTTACAACTCAAGTAGGTTGTAATATGGGTTGTACTTTCTGTGCTTCTGGGATTTTGAAAAAAGAACGTGATGTGACTGCTGGGGAAATTGTCAGCCAAATCATGCTCGTTCAAAAATACTTTGATGAACGTGGTTTAGATGAACGTGTTTCACACGTGGTAGTTATGGGAATTGGTGAACCTTTTGATAATTACGAACATCTAATGAACTTCTTGCGTGTTATTAATGATGATAATGGGCTGGCAATTGGTGCCCGTCACATCACAGTTTCGACTTGTGGATTTATGCCAGCAAAAATTAAAGAATTTGCGCATGAAAATCTACAAATCAATTTAGCAATTTCACTTCATGCTCCAAATAATGAGTTGCGTACTTCATTGATGCGTATTACTCGTAACGCACCACTTGAAAAACTTTTTGAAGCGATTGACTATTACACAGAAACAACCAATCGACGTGTGACTTACGAATATATTATGCTTTCTGGTGAAAATGACAGCCCAGAAATTGCTCAACAATTGGCTGACTTAATAAAACCTAGAAATAAATTGTCTTATGTTAACTTGATTCCATACAATCCAGTTGCAGAACATATTAAATATGAACGTTCAACAAAAGATAATACGGCAAAATTTTATGATGTTTTGAAGAAAAATGGCATTAACTGTGTCGTTCGTCAAGAACATGGAACAGATATTGATGCAGCTTGTGGACAATTACGTTCAAAACAAATTAAGAAAAATAAGGCCAAATTAGCCTAATATAAAAACTGCTGACCAGGCAGTTTTTTTATTTCCACTTTTGTCAGTAAAATATTTCGGAAATAACCTATATTTAATAAAAAAATAAATATAATGAATAAATATGCTATGCAAAAGTGACAAAAATTTGCTAAAATATAAACAAAGAAAAAACGGGTGTCTGCTCTACTAGACTTAGAAATTGATGCAAACAATTTCAGAGAAACTATTCAGCTACATCTCATAAGAGGAATAGAGGAGTATCATGGATTACGTAAAGCTCAATAAATCACGACACAAAGTAAAAAACTTTGACGGTAAAAAAATTCCCACAGTGGATGTTAAACAAATTATTTCTGCAGCAAGTTTAGCTCCTTCTGCCCACAATATTCAAAGTTGGCATTTTGTCATTGTAGAATCAGAAGAAAAACGGGAAGCATTACTTTCTGAAGTTGATCCTGGCAATCACGAACAAATCAAACAAGCTGGTGCAGTCATCGTCCTCTTTAGCGATACAGATTTAGTTGAACGTTCTCGTGATATTGCTAGATTAGGAGCTGGAGAGTTGGATGATGAACAACTTCTGCGCTTCAATAGTCGTTATCCACAAATGTATGAAGGATTTGAAGAACTTCATGAAAGTAATTATCTTTCTATCAATATTGGTTTGGTTACAATGAATCTTGTTTTGGCTATTAAAAATTACGGTTATGAAAGCAACATCATCATGGGCTTTAATCGAACTCAAAAAGTGAATGAACTTTTAGAAGTTGAAAAACGTTATCGCCCAGAACTAATTATTCCGCTTGGAAATTCAGAAGACAAAGGAAAACCAAGTTACCGCCTACCTCAAAGTCAAATTATGGAAATTCGATAAAAAAGGAGTTCATCTGAACTTCTTTTTACTTATGAAAAAAAGGCATTATGTTCGCAACATTGGGTCTATTTTGCTAAAATGGAGTAAGATATTTGATAAGTCATTATCAAAAGAAATGAATGAATTATCGAGAGGAAAGAGAAAAAACATTGCTCACATTTTGGCAGGATTATCCCGAAATTCAGAATAAATTAAAGGATGTTCAAGCGCTCATGATTGAGCGTTTAAAAATTAATAATCAAGAGATAGAAGCGGCACTAGAGAAATTTGCATCACGTGGCGGGAAAATGGTTCGTCCTGCGCTTTTTTTGCTGTTCGCTGGGATTGTCCCTAATGGCTCTAAAGATGAAGAGAAGCTCATTAAAATCGCTGCATCATTAGAGATGCTTCATTCAGCAACATTGATTCACGATGATATTATCGACGACTCTCCTTTAAGACGTGGTTTACCGTCAATAGAGTCACAATTTGGCAAAGATGTAGCTGTTTATGCTGGAGATTTTGTTTATACTGTTTATTTTGAATTATTGATTGAAACCATGAATGGGACAAGTTTTGTCGCTAAAAATGCTCAATCAATGAAAAAAATTCTTCAGGGTGAATTGACTCAAATGCAATCTGCTTTTGACAAAAATAATACAGCGAGACGCTATATGAAAGCAATTAGCGGAAAAACAGCTGAATTACTGAGTCTTAGCTGTTTAGAAGGCGTTTATTTTGCTGGTGGGGATAAAAAATTACAACATTCTGCCCGTAAAATTGGTCGAGCAATTGGTCTTGCTTTTCAAGTTTATGATGACATTTTAAATTTTACAGTAGGACTTGATGAAGCTGATAAACCTATTTTGACAGATTTCCGTCAAGGGATTTATACATTACCTTTACTTTTGGCTCGTGAAGTAAATGATGAAGCGATTGCTCCTTATTTAGAAGCGCCAGAAAATTTGTCAAGACAAGAATGTTTAGATTTAGCAGAATTAGTGACAGAATCAGGTGGGATAGCAGGAGCGCTCCTTGTTGCTGGAAGATTAACAGAACTGGCTTTGAATGAAATTCGGAAATTACCAGAGTCGCCAAATCGGCAGATTTTAGAAGAAGCAACACAAATTTTATTGGAAAGAAATTATTGAAAACCTGTCACTGACAGGCTTTTTCATAGAAAATTTTACTGACAGCTATTAGAAAATTTTTCTGTCATTAACTTTTTTATCTCAAAATTTCTGTCAGTAACTTTTGAGATAAAGCTTTTAAAGCTAGTATTTCTCTAGTTTGATTTTAAAAGTTTTGATTTAAAATGTGATAAAATAAGAAATAGTTTTTATAGACGAATTGATAAATAAAAAGAGGAAATAATGAATTTTAAAATATTTGCTGAACTAATTGAATTGAAAGCTAAAACTGCTTCAATTTTTCCATTTTTACTAGGGCTTGCTTACTCGCTTTATCATTATCAGTCAGTCAATTTGTCAGCACTTGCCATTTATTTTGTGGCAATGTTTATGTTCAACTGTTTTGTTGATATTTGGGACAACTATAATGATTATCATAAAGCAGTAGATACAGATGATTATCAAAAAAATACAAATATTATCGGACGCGAGAACTTATCAATGGGACTCATCAAAAGTTTATTGGCCTTTTTCTTTTTTGGTAGTCTGATTTTAGGAATTATTGTCGCTTTAATGACTGGTTGGGCAGTCTTTTGGTTGGGACTACTCTGCTATGCTGTTGGAGTTTTCTATGCTGGAGGGCCAAAACCACTCTCATCACTTCCACTTGGGGAACTTTTATCAGGTTTGACAATGGGTTATGTCATTTTTCTGATTTGCCTTTATATCAATAGTTCTCAGAATTTTGTTTGGTCATTTGCGAATCTGGCAACAACTTTCTTGATTGCTTTACCTAATACATTATTGATTGCAAATCTGATGTTAGCCAATAACACCTGCGATTTAGAAGAAGATGAAGCCAATCACCGCTACACAATCGTGCATTATATTGGGAAAAAGGCAGCACTTATTTGGTGGACTACAGCTTTAATTTTGGCTTTTGTTGCCATTGTTGTTGCAGTAATTTTAGGATTACTTTCTCCAATTATGCTTTTAATTCTGTTAATTGCACCATTGATGATAAAATTTGCTCGACCATATTTGCAAAAACAAGTAAAAAAAGAAACATTTATTTCATCAGTTAAAATCTTAATGGTTTTTCAACTTGTACAAGTCCTACTATTCTTTGTTAGTTTAATTAAATTTTAAAAAAGAAAAACTCCAAATGAATTAATTTGGAGTTTTATTATTGATTGTTTTAGATTGATTTGTTTTTTCAGTTAGTGGTCTTGCACCATTAACCAGAGCGATTAAAGCAAAGACTGGACCACCGATATAAGGAAGTAATAACCAGCAAAGATTTCCTAAGTGGAAATCAAAGAAAACAATTAAAAAGATATATAGGGCGATTCCTAGAAGAAATAAAAGATAAATAGGTAATGCTTTATTTGCAATTTCTGCTCGACTGCCAGCACTAGTAGATATTTTTGAAAAAAGGAGCATCGTTGGTAAAATCAAAATTCCATAAATCATTGAAACTAGGGCAAAAATTCTACGGAAAGTTGAACTTTGAGCAAGAGTAGGTAACTTACGGGCCGTAAGTTGTGGACTACGTTCTTGAATGGCGGCAATGAATTTTTCTCTTTGAGTCCAACCCGTGTAAAATAATGCGAAAGCGAGTGTTCCAAAAATAAACCATTCGTAGAGAATTGTCAGAGGGTTGGTTTGTTGTGAAGATAAACTACCCGAACTGGCCATGATTGCCATGAAATCATTCATAGCATGTACCACAATCGCAAAAATCAAATTGCTTGTTTTCATGTAAACCACAGCTGCGAAAAGTCCAAAAGCCATAACTCCAAGAACTTGAATGATAGTATTTCCTAAAGGTTGATTACGAATATTGACCAAATGCATGAGTCCAAATAGTATACTTGAAATAAATAAAGGAACAATAATCTTATCTTTAGAATTTTTAACAAAAATACCAAAAATCAAACCTCTAAAAGAGAGTTCTTCAGCAAAACCAATTAATAAAGTAGCTCCAATGGCTAGAAAAATATACGAAGCGGGGGCATGTTTTCCTATTGCAAGAACTAAACCTGCCAAAAACATGACTAAAGGAAGAATGAGTATTCCTAATGCTTTTTTCCAGTTATATCCTTTAAATAGCAATTTTTGATGCCAGAAAAAATGATTGAGTAGCAGTAAGATGATGATAATTGGAATTTCTTGAATAATAATAGAGGTTAGTGAAGCAAAATGTCCGAGGCTGCGTAACCAATTGATAAGACCAAGAGCCTTGAGAATAGGATTGAGTGCCAGTAAGTAGGCAAGCCAGACCAAGAAAACACTAAAGACGCTGATGTATTTTTTCATAGAAGACCTTTCTTGAGTTAAAAAATAGTTGTCAGTGAGCCTTTGTGAAAAAACTTTGACAGATTTTGCATAATATTTCAGTTATATTTTGATTATAGTTATAAATTTTCTTCTTGTCAATTATAAACAAAGGGTAAGTGATAAGCAGATCAAGATTATTTAGTAAAAAGTACTGACAAATTTATCGGTATTCTAAAACATTCAAAATAAGCTTAAAAAAATACTGACAGACTTGTTATGGTAGTAAATTTAACCATAATAAATCTGTCAGTAACTTTTTTTAATTACAACAATCATGTTTAACATCTGTTTTTTTAGTTGAATGAGATTCAGCTGAAACGGGTAGAGCCGCCGCTCCCTTGACCGGACAAGTGTTAACATTGCAGTCTTCGCAAGCCCCTTTGCTACGAACAGTTTTAAAAATGGCAAATCCAGTAATAATGAGGATGACAGCCAAAATGACAATACTAGCTAAGTTCATAAGTAAGACCTTTCCCTTTTCTGAAAATGAAATATAAACCAACCGGCAATACAATTAATGCTAATAAACTAAAAACATCAAAGTTTTGTGAGCTAAACAAACTACCCAATTGATAAATAATGAAACTCATGCTATAAGCAACTAAAGTTTGAAAACCAACCGCTCGTAAAGTCCAACGAACATCGCCCATTTCTTTATAAATTGTTGAGATTGCAGCAACACATGGCGCGCAAAGCAGATTGAAAACAAGGAGAGAATAAGCGGAAAGAGGAGTATAGGTGGCTTGAACAGCAGACCAGAGTTGGTGACTGTCAGAAGAATTATGAGCAAACAGGACACCCATTGTTCCGACAATTGTTTCTTTGGCAATTAGTCCAGTAATTGTAGCGACTGTTGCACGCCACTCGCCAAAACCAAGAGGAGCAAAGATAACAGCAACAACTTTACCAACATCAGCAAGAATGGATTGACTCGCATCAACATGTGCCAAGGTCCAATTATAATTTGAAGTGAACCAAATCAAAACATTCATAGCGAAAATGATCGTACCAGCCCGCTTGACGAAAGAAAACGCACGGTCGAAAGCATATTTTAAAACAGTCATCGCATAAGGTAAATGATAGGCAGGAAGTTCCATGATGAAAGCCGAAGTATCACCAGAAAACATCCTTGTTTTTTTCAAAATAATACCGGAGAGAATAATCATGGACATTCCCAAAAAGTAAGCACTAGGAGCAACCCAAGAAGCATGAGGGAAAAAAGCACCAGAAACTAATGCGATAATAGGGAGTTTGGCAGAACAAGGCATAAAAGTTGTGACCATAATTGTAATTTTTCGGTCACGCTCTTGCTCAATCGTTCTCGTCGCCATAATTCCAGGCACGCCACAGCCGGAAGCAATAAGCATGGGAATAAAAGACTTACCAGAAAGGCCAAAGCGTCTAAAAATTCGGTCCATGACAAAGGCTACCCGAGCCATATATCCAGAATCTTCCAGAATTCCTAAAAGTAAAAATAGCACAAAAATCTGTGGAACAAAACCTAAAATTGCCCCAATTCCGGCAACGACACCATTTAAAACTAAATCTTGAACCCAAGGAGTAACAGCTAAAGCATTCATTCCATTGGCAATTAAATCAGGAAGCCATTGACCAAAGAAGACATCATTGAGCCAATCGGTCGCTGCTGTTCCGACAGTTTGAATAGAAATAAAATAGACCAACCACATGATGAAGACAAAAATAGGAAGTCCCAACCATTTATGGGTAATAATCTGATCGATTCGATCTGTCAGATTAATTTTACCAGTTTCAGTCTGAGTAACGCAAAGTTGAACAATATGACCAATTAAATCATAACGTTCATTAACGATAATCGATTCACGGTCATCTGCCATTAATTTTTCGGTGATAGAAACAATTTCCTCAATTTCAGCCAGTTGTTTTGCTGATAAGCCAGCTTGAGAATTGTCAGTATGAACTTGCTGGCTTAGCGCTTTATCTGTTTCTCCAGCTAATAAAAGTTTGTCGCCTTCGAAAACTTTTATTTGTTCAAAACGATTGGTAAAACCAGTTACTTTACCAATTTCCGAGAGCGCCCCTTCAAGTCGATGGTCATAATCTAAAGGCTGACTTTCATGACTTTTAAGTGCTACTTTAACAACTTCATCTAAACCTTTATTTTTAATGGCCGAGGTTGTAACAACAGGAATTCCAAGGCTATAAGAAAGTTTTTCAATGTCGATTTTTTTTCCTTGACCAGCCAAAAGGTCGCTCATATTAAGCGCTAAAACCATAGGGATTCCAAGTTCCATCAGCTGTAAAGTCAAATAAAGTGAACGCTCTAAATTCGTCGAATCCACAATATTAATGAGGGCATCCGGTGGTGTTTTTGTCAAAAAATCTCTGGCAACTTGCTCATCAAGTGAATAAGGAGAAAGAGAGTAAAGACCAGGCAAATCTTGGATACAAATACTTTTATCTTTTCGATAAAATCCAGATTTCTTTTCAACAGTGACCCCTGGCCAATTACCAACTTGCTGATTTGATCCGGTTAGTTGATTAAAAATACTCGTTTTTCCACTATTGGGGTTTCCGAGTAGTGCAATTATTTTCATATTATTAAAATTTCTTCTTAAATTTCGTTAGACTTTGTTAAGTGTTCTAGGACAATTTCTTTACAAAAATAACGATAAAAATAGGTCAACAATTTTGCTTACTATCGTTCAAGAACGACTTTGATTTTTTCAGCATCCGTCTTTCTCAAAGAGAGAGAATAGCCTCGAAGCCTAAGTTCAAGAGGGTCGCCAAGTGGTGCTAATTTTTGCAGATGAACACTTGTTCCTCGCGTAATGCCCATGTCCATCAAGCGGCGCCTGATATCAGACGTTGCGTCAATCATACGAACGACACCAGTTTGGCCAACTTGCAAGTGAGCTAAACCAATGATATCCTCGCTAGAACGTTCTTCTTTTACAAAAATTTGCTCTAAAAATTCAGAACTTAAAGCAAGGCGAGTTTCATCAATTTTGACAATTGCATTCTCGCCGTCAGTAGAAATTAGTGTTATTTTTTTATCGGAAATCATGCCTAAATCACGCAGTTTAGCTTGGTTTTTCCCAATAATTTTATGAATATAATAAATTTGCCCAATATGGGTATTGTTAAGAGTTTTCATTTTACCTCCCGGAATCAAATGATTACAGAAAATGTCAAGTACGTTTTACATTTATGATTATATCAAAATTTAAAGTACGATACAAGAATTTTCTGAAAAATAACAGTAACTTTTAATATTTAATAAATGGAGCTCCTAAAATCTTTAAGTACTTTCAATGGAAATCAATAGCGATTTTTGATAGGATGAATCATATCAGATGAGGACTTGTTTTGGACAAAAAAGTGCTTATTGACAGCCTAAATGTAAAGGTGTCAAGCCCTTTGTCAACCAAGTTTACACTAGTGTCAAAAAAGTTGACAGTCAATGGTCACATGTAGGAAAGGAAAATTGCTGATGGAAAAAGAAGAACTTAAAAAGAAATTAAGCCCACTTGCTTATCGGGTTACCCAAGAAAATGGGACAGAGGCCCCTTTTGCTAATGAGTTTGATGATTTCTTTGAAAAAGGATTGTATGTTGATGTTGTGAGTGGTGAAGCCCTATTTACAAGTTTAGATAAATATCAATCAGGCTGCGGTTGGCCAGCCTTTACACAACCGATTGATAAAGGAGTTGTCAAAGAAAAACGAGATAAATCTCTATTTATGGAACGTACAGAAGTTCGTTCTAGTAATGCTGACAGTCATTTGGGTCATGTTTTTACTGACGGCCCCCTAGATAAGGGAGGCTTGCGTTATTGTATTAATTCTGCCGCTTTGCGTTTCGTTCCTTTTGACCAATTAGAAGCAGAGGGTTATGGAGAGTACGTAAAATACTTTTCATAATTATATACACTCAATAAAAAAGTTACTGACAGAAATTTTAATCGATGAAAAATGATTCTGTCAGTAACTTTTTATAAAGCAAAAGAAAAATTCTGATGTTAACATCAGAATTTTTTTTATTTCTATATTTTACTCAACTGAGAAGAGATATGGGTAAACCGGTTGTTTTCCTTCGTGGATTTCAACTTCAATTTCAGGATATTTTTTCTCAAGTTCTTTAGCAATTTTGTCAGCATTGGCTTTTTTGCCTTCTTCACCAATATAAATCGCCACAATCTCACTATCTTCATCAATCATTTGGTCAAAGACAGCAAAGATTGCATCATTCATTTTTCGTGTTGAAACAACAATTTTGTTATTCAACATTCCAAGTGTATCTTTTTTATGAATTTCGATACCATCGACATTTGTATCACGAATGGCTGTTGTTACTGAACCTGATTTAACATCAAGAAGCGCATCAGTCATAGCGGCTTTATTTTCTTCAATTGAACGTGTAGGGTCAAAGCTCAAGAGTGCTGTAAATCCTTGAGGAACAGTGGCAGATTCAATCACTTCAACAGGAATTTCAGCAACTTCAGCAGCAGATTTTGCAGCCATAAAGATATTCTTGTTATTAGGTAAGATAATTACTTTTTCTGCGTTAACAGCTTCAATAGCAGTCAAAATATCTTCTGTCGAAGGATTCATTGTTTGACCACCAGAAACAACATGATTAACACCCATTTCACGGAAAATATCAGCTAAACCTTCACCAGCAGCAATAGCAATTAAGCCCCAGTCTTTTTTAGAAGTAGAAGTTGAAACATTTGTTGATTTTGCTTCTTTTTCAGCGACTCCTTCATTTTGCAGGCGCATATTGTCAACTTTAACTTTTACAAGACGTCCATATTTAAGTCCTTCTTGCATAACTAAACCAGGATCTTCTGTATGAACGTGGACTTTAACGACTTCCTCATCATCAACAACAAGAAGTGAATTCCCAATTCCTGCAAGATAAGCTTGGAAGTTATCGTGGTCGTAACTTTCACGAGAAGTTGGACCTTTACCGAGTTCAACCATGATTTCTGTACAATAACCAAATTTGATGTCCGCTGTTGAAGCATTGGCAACACTTTCGTGTTCAACATTAACCATACGGTCCATTGCGCCAAGTTCGGCAACAGGTGTTTCTGGTACGAATTCACCATTAAGCGCCATTAAAAAGCCTTCATAGATATAAACCAAACCTTGACCACCAGAGTCAACAACTCCAACTTCTTTAAGAACTGGGAGCATATCAGGAGTCATGGCAAGTGCTTTTTTAGCTCCTTCAAGTGCTGCTTCCATAATTTTAACAGCATCATCAGTTTCGTCAGTTTTGCGTTTTGCTAACTCAGCAGCACCACGAGAAACAGTTAAAATTGTCCCCTCAACAGGTTTCATAACTGCCTTATAGGCTACTTCGACCCCATTTTGAAGTGCAGCTGCAAGATGGATTCCATCAATTTCTTCGTAATCTTTAACATATTGAGCGAAACCACGGAAAAGTTGGCTTAAAATAACACCAGAATTTCCACGAGCCCCCATAAGAAGACCTTTTGAAAGAATTTGAGCCACTTGACCAACAGTATCAGCTGGTTTAGAAGCAACATCTTTTGCCCCATTTGTAATGGTCATGCCCATGTTTGTTCCTGTATCTCCATCGGGAACAGGGAAAACATTAAGCGAGTTAACATATTCGGCTTGTTCGTTCAAACGGCTTGCCGCTGCTTGAACCATTTCTTGAAATTTACTTGCATTAATATTTGACACTAATCTTCAACCACCTTCACATTTTGTACATATACGTTTACGCTACTGGCTGTGATGCCAAGTTGATTTTCGAGATTGAAACGAACACGTTCTTGAATATTTTTTGCAACTTCGCTAATTTTTACACCATAAGAAATGACAACATAAACATCGATAGAAGTTTCGTTGTCAGCAGTTGTAACGACAACTCCTTTAGAATAGTTTTCTTGACGCAAAACACTGCGAACATTATCTTTAACAGCAGATTTACTGGTCATGCCGACTACGCCGAAAATTTCAGTTGTAGATGCACCTACAACCGTTGCAATGACTTCGGTAGCAATATCGACATTCCCGTGTTGGTTGTTGATAGTAACACTCATTTTCATAGCTGTACCGTCGTCAATAATTTACAAATTTTTGTAAATAAAGAAAAATTGACTGACAAACGGCACTTTCCTCCATATTATTTAAATATCATTACTCATTTTATCATACTTTTATAAAATAAAACAGCTCTTTTGAACTGCTTTTTGAAATTTACCATTTGTCAGCGCTGACAGAGTTTGTTGGTAACAATTTTATTTACTGACAGAGCTGTCAGTAAATAAAAAACCCCGTCAGATGACAGGATATTTTTGTGTTTTGCAAAAAACAAAAATTATACGCGTTCTACGCCTGCTGGCAATTTCTTCAAAGCTTTAGCTGAAGCCCATACAGTTTTGAGTTCACCGTTTTCAAGAATTGTAACTTTTTGAAGATTTGGTTTAACTACACGTTTAGTTTGATTCATCGCGTGTGAACGGTTGTTACTTGAAACAGTCTTACGACCAGTAAAATAACATTCTTTAGACATGATATTTACCTCCCATTAGATTTTTATGTGCTTAAAAACAACATACTTGTTGATTATAACATTTTTCAAATAAAAAAATCAAGCTTTTGACTATTTTTGGCTGTTTTTTTTCACGCTTTCTGATAAAATGAGATTATGGAAAATTTAATCGAAGAACTTACTGCTAAAAATAAAGAATACATTCATTCGGTAACGAAACAACTGATTTTAGTTGGGAAATCAGATGAAGAAGTTAAAGAAATCTTGAATGACATTCTTCCGCAAATTATTGAAGGTCAAAAATCAGGAATTATTGCTCGTAAATTATTGGGAGCGCCAACTGAATTTGTTGCTCAATATCAACCAAAAGTTGCTGACAGACCTGTCAGTGAAAAAAATGAAAATCCAGTTTTGATGTGGCTTGATAGTAGCCTACTCTTTTTAGGATTTATTTCTCTTTTAAATGGAGTAACCGCACTTATCACTTCTAAGGCTCCGGTTTATGGCTTGATTACAACAATCTTGTCAGCGGCAGTTGCTGGTTTGGTAATGTATATGATGTATCGTTACTTTTATCGTCCTAAAGCGGATAACAGTCGTAGGACTTGGAATTGGAAAGGTTTTGCAGCAACCACTTTGTCAGTTCTCCTTTGGATTGCGGTAACCATCTTCTCTGGTCTTTTGCCAACATCAGTTAATTTGCAACTTCCCGCAATTGCTTTAGTTATTGTTGGACTTGTAGCCTTTGGAGTTCGTTGGCTCTTGAAACGTCAATTTAACATTCAATCTGCTTTGGTTGCTCAACCAAGAAGATAAAAAAGAAAGTCTCTGATTTTAGAGATTTTTTATTTATATAGGTAGAATCTTTTCATTAGCGTTTTAAAATAGTATCAGAAATGCCTATTTATCAACCTTTTATCCTCAAAATGACCACGGAGGGTTGTGTATTGATAAAAATTTTGTGTTATAATGTATATTGATTAATTATGATTATGGAGGTCCTTTGATGAAAGGGATTATTTTAGCAGGAGGGTCTGGAACACGACTTTACCCACTCACACGTGCTGCCTCAAAACAATTGATGCCTATTTACGATAAACCAATGATTTATTACCCATTGTCAACTTTGATGTTGGCTGGGATTAAAGACATTTTGATTATCTCGACACCAACAGATACCCCACGTTTTAAAGAGTTACTTCAAGACGGTTCTGAGTTTGGGATTAATCTGCAATATGCGGTACAACCATCACCAGATGGATTGGCTCAAGCTTTTATTATTGGTGAAGAATTTATTGGTGATGATTCAGTTGCGCTTATTTTAGGTGATAATATTTATCACGGACCTGGAATGTCTAAAATGCTCCAAAATGCAGCTGCAAAAGAAAAAGGAGCCACTGTTTTTGGTTATCATGTTCCTGATCCAGAACGTTTTGGTGTCGTTGAATTTGATGAAAACATGAATGCTGTTTCTATTGAAGAAAAACCAGAAGAACCTAAATCAAATTATGCAGTAACTGGTTTATACTTCTACGATAATGATGTTATTGAAATTGCCAAAAACATTGAACCTTCACCTCGTGGAGAGCTTGAAATTACTGACGTAAATAAAGCTTATCTTGAACGTGGCGATTTATCAGTTGAATTAATGGGCCGTGGTTTTGCTTGGTTAGATACTGGAACACATGAATCTCTCCTTGAAGCCGCACAATATATTGAAACAGTTCAACGGATGCAAAATATGCAAGTGGCAAACTTGGAAGAAATTGCTTATCGTATGGGTTATATTACAGCTGACGATGTTCTTAAATTGGCTCAACCGCTTAAGAAAAATGAGTATGGTCAATACTTGCTTCGTTTGATTGGAAAAGACTAAAAAGTCATTATTAAAGTAAAGTTGTCAAAGTACAAGAAGGACAATCAATGCTAAAAAATATTTGGGAATGGTTTTTGTGGTTTACTGGTGTGACTGACGCAGGTTGGTCAGCGTGGTGGGGCGGATTTTTCAGCTGTTTGCCACTTTTTGGTGTCTTTGCTGTTGTTTGGCGAAGACTAAAATGTCATGCACCAGGTTGTCATCGAATTGGACTTCATCGCACAGCTGATGGACTTTATGTTCTTTGTCGAAAACATCATCCAGATGTACCTAATAACCTAACGCTCGAACACATTCAAAAATCACACGTCAATGCAAAAGCGAAAAAAGATAAGTGACTGAATGAAGTTAGCGTTGTTCTTGAATAAACTTTGAAAATAGTGATTAGAAAGAAAAATATGACTGATAATTTTTTTGAAAAAACATTGGCTGCACGAGAAATCAGCCAAATTCCTGGAATGTTAGAATTTGATATCCCAGTTCATGGTGATAATCGTGGATGGTTTAAAGAAAATTTCCAAAAAGAAAAAATGATGCCACTTGGCTTTCCAGAAAGCTTCTTTGCCGAAGAAAAATTACAAAACAATGTAAGTTTTTCTCGTAAAAATGTTTTGCGTGGCCTCCACGCTGAACCTTGGGATAAGTATATTTCTGTCGCTGATGGCGGAAGTGTTTTAGGCGCATGGGTTGATTTACGTGAAGGAGAAAATTTCGGCCATGTTTATCAAACTGTGATTGATGCAAGTAAAGGAATTTTTGTTCCACGTGGTGTGGCTAATGGATTCCAAGTTTTGTCTGACACAGTTTCTTATAGCTATTTAGTTAATGATTACTGGGCACTTGAACTTAAACCTAAATACGCTTTTGTGAATTATGCTGACCCAACTTTGGGAATTAAGTGGGAAGATGTTGAAAATGCTGAAGTTTCTGAAGCTGATAAAAATCATCCATTATTAAAAGATGTAAAAGCTTTGAAGGCTGATGAACTCTAATGTTTGCTTTACATTTACGAACTAAAAAACGTTTAGAATTTTGGCAAGTTGAAAAAAATACTGACAGACCAAGCTGGGCCAATCAGGCATTTACTGACGGGGGCTTTTCTTGGAATGATAAATCGCTGTCAGTAAAAAATGTCGGTGGTTTACTCAAAATGACAGTCCCTATTGGCGATTATTTGGTCTTCAATGGAAAATATTTAAAAGCTGTACCAAAAGCAAAATTTGTCAGAGAATATCGAGTGGATTAATTTTCAAGATTTACTAATAAATAATCAAAAAAGGAAAAAACATGACTGAATTTAAAAATATCGTTGTAACAGGTGGAGCAGGATTTATTGGCTCAAACTTTGTACACTATGTTTATAACAATCATCCAGACGTGCATATCACAGTTTTGGATAAATTAACTTATGCAGGAAATGTTAATAACATTAACATGTTATTTGACAGTGGACGTGTCGAACTTGTTGTTGGCGACATTGCAGACCCTGAAATTGTTGATCAAGTAGCTTCTAAAGCAGACGCAATTGTTCACTATGCAGCTGAAAGCCATAATGATAATTCTTTGAAATCTCAAGATGAATTTATCCAAACAAACTTTATCGGAACTTATACGTTGATTCAAGCGGCTCGTAAATATGATTTACGTTTCCACCATGTTTCTACTGATGAAGTTTATGGTGATTTGCCTTATCGTGAAGATTTGCCAGGTCATGGCGAAGGTGAAGGTGAAAAATTTACTGACAAAACACCTTACAATCCATCAAGCCCTTACTCTTCAACTAAAGCGGCTTCTGATTTGATTGTTCGTGCTTGGGTCCGTTCATTTGGGCTTAAAGCAACAATTTCAAACTGCTCAAATAACTACGGACCTTTCCAACACATCGAAAAATTTATTCCTCGTCAAATTACTAATATTCTTTCAGGAATCAAACCAAAACTTTACGGTGATGGTAAAAACGTTCGTGACTGGATTCATACAGAAGACCATTCATCAGGTGTTTGGACAATTTTGACTAAAGGTCGTATGGGTGAAACTTATCTTATCGGTGCAGACGGTGAAAAAAATAACAAAGAAGTTCTTGAAGATATTTTGACTCGTATGGGCAAAGATAAAGACGATTATGACCGTGTAACTGACCGTGCTGGACATGACCTTCGTTACGCGATTGATAATAGTAAATTACGTACAGAACTTGGTTGGACTCCAAAACATACTGACTTTGAATCTGGTTTGCAAGCGACAATCGACTGGTATCGTGAAAACGAAAACTGGTGGAAAGCTGAAAAAGAAGCTGTTGAAGCAAAATATGCTGAAACACAAAAAGTTTTGGATAAATAAAATAAATTCCAATTATATTATCTAAAAGTTACTGACAGTAATAATGAAAAAATCTGTCAGTAAAAAATTAAAGATTGGAGAACAAATGATTTTAATAACAGGTGGAAATGGACAACTTGGAACAGAGTTGCGTCATTTACTTGATGAACGTGGCATAGCTTATACAGCAACAGATGCTAAAGAACTCGATATTACTGACGGCGTCGCTGTTGATAAATTCTTTGATGAAAATAAACCTGAACTTGTCTATCATTGTGCGGCTTATACAGCTGTTGATAAAGCTGAAGACGAAGGTCGTGAACTTGATGAAAAAATCAATGTTGATGGAACTAAAAATGTAGCCGAAGCGGCAGCACGTGTTGGGGCAACACTTGTTTATATTTCAACTGACTATGTTTTTGGCGGAACTTTGCCAATTGGCCAAGAGTGGCCAGTTGATGCACCAAAAGCTCCTGAATCTGAATATGGACGGACGAAACATCTTGGTGAAGAAGCAGTTGTGGCTTCTGGTGTAAAACATTACATCATCCGTACTGCTTGGGTTTTTGGTTCTTATGGACCAAACTTTGTCTTCACAATGCAAAACTTGGCGACACGTTTTCCAGAATTAACCGTTGTTAATGATCAACACGGCAGACCAACTTGGACACGTACACTTGCTGAATTTATGGTTTATTTGGTTAATGAAAAAGCTGATTTTGGTTTTTATCATCTAACAAACGATGCTGCGCCTGGTGAAGATGTGACTTGGTTTGATTTTGCCAAAGAAATCTTGAAAGACACAGATGTGCTTGTTAAACCTGTGGATTCAAGCAAATTCCCGGCAAAAGCAAAACGTCCATTTAATTCAACAATGAGTCTTGAAAAAGCAAAAGCGACAGGTTTTGTCATTCCAACATGGCAAGAAGCTTTAACAAGTATGCTTGAAAAAGGCGATTTGCGTGAAAATAAAGATGGCGTAAAAGGCGAAATTAACAAAAAATAATGACACTGTCATTAAAATAAACTAATTGAAAATTCTGTCAGCGACCTGCAAAAGCTCGTCAGTACTGACAGAATTCTCATTTTGAGAGGCTGAAATAATCACTAAATAAATTTTAGTGAGTAAAAGGAACAACATGAAAAAACACGTTTTTATCATTGGTAGCCGTGGCTTACCAGCGAAATATGGAGGGTTTGAAACATTTGTTGAAGAACTCGTCAAACATCAAAATAATAAAAATATAAAATATCATGTAGCTTGTCAAAGTGAGAATTCAGACATGGCACTACCTGGAGAACATTTTGAGTATCTTGGAGCAGATTGTTTTGTAATTAAGTTACCCAAAATTGGTTCAGCACGTGTGATTGCTTATGATATTTTAGCCATTAATGCGGCACTTAAATATTGTAAAAAAGAAGAAATCAAAGCGCCTATTTTTTATATTCTTGGGAATACAGCAGGTGGATTTATTGGCCATTATGCTAATAAAATCCATAAACTTGGTGGAAAATTATTTGTCAATCCTGATGGATTGGAATGGAAAAGAACCAAGTGGGCAGCACCAATTCGTTCTTATTTGAAATTTGCTGAGAAAAAAATGGTGCGATATGCTGATTTGATTATTTCAGATAACGCAGGAATTAAAGAATATTTAACAAGTGAATATGGACAAGTTGAATCAGAAGTGATTGCTTATGGAACAGAAAAGTTCAAGTCCGATTTGACAGAATCAGAAACTCTGGTAAAATATAAAGTTAATGATTATTATTTGATTGTAGGACGCTTTGTGCCTGAAAATAATTATGAAACGCTAATTAGAGCCTTCATGAAAAGTTCAACAAAACGAGACCTTGTGATTATTACTAATCACGAAGGCAATGCTTACTTCAAAGAATTGCGCGAAAAAACGCAATTCGACAAGGATGCACGAATTAAATTTGTTGGAACAGTCTATAATCAAAACGAATTGAGATATATTCGTGAACATGCCTTTGCTTATTTACATGGTCATGAGGTAGGGGGGACAAATCCTGGATTGCTTGAGGCCATGTGGTCAACAGCGGTCAATGTTGTCTTAGGAGTCAATTTCAACCGGACGACAGCAGGCGATTCCGTCATTTATTTTGACAAGGAAAATTTACTGACAACTTTGTCAGAAGTTGAAAATTTGACCCCAGATGAAGGTCAAAGATTACACGAAAAAGCTCAGGCAATTATCGAAGAAAAATATACTTGGGAGCATATTTGTGCTCAATATGAGGACCTTTTCGCTCCAAAGTTTACTGATGAGTCTGAGCCTTTAAGAAAAATGGAGAACCTAGCCAGAGGCGGAGATGAGAGTTAATATTTTAATGTCAACCTACAACGGCGAGAAGTTCGTCGCTGATCAGATTGAGAGTATTCAAAAACAAACTTATACTGACTGGAATTTAATTATTCGTGACGATGGTTCAAGTGATAGAACCTGCGAAATTGTTGATGATTTTGTCAGTAAAGACAACAGAATTAAATTAATTCGAGCTGAAAATGTTGGGGTGATTAAATCCTTTCATGAGCTTGTAACAGATAATAACAATGCTGACTTCTATTTTTTTGCTGACCAAGATGACTATTGGTTGCCAGAGAAGCTGTCAGTAATGCTAGAAGAAACTAAGAAACATGATAATAGTAAACCGGTTATGTATTATACAGATTTGAAAGTTACTGACAGAAACCTTAATGTGACTTCGGAATCCATGATACGCAGTCAGTCTGAGCATGCAAATACAAAGCTTGTTCAAGAATTGACCGAAAATACGGTCACAGGTGGAGCGAGTATGATTAATCATGAGCTTGCACAACTTTGGCAAAGCACAAATGATATTATTATGCATGATTGGTATTTGGCAATAGTAGCAGCTGCACTCGGTGAGTTGGTTTATATTGACCAACCTACTCATCTTTATCGTCAACACGATTCTAATGTTTTGGGGGCAAGAACCCTCTCAAAACGGATAAAAAAATGGATACACCCAAACTTTTGGTTTGAAAAATATTGGTGGCTCATTACAGCCAGTCAAAAACAAGCTCAAAAATTACTGACAGAAAATTTGTCACTAATGTCGGAAGCTGATAGAGCACTTGTCAGTGATTATGTCAATATTTTAAAACAACCCAAAGCAGAGCGTCGACAAATTCTTGATCGATACAATTTACGTAAAAATAAAAATTATCATACAAGAATCTTTCGCACACTTATCATCACAAAATTTGCATATAAAGGAAAAAAATAAATGAATTTCTTCAGCCGTAGAAATCAAATTCTACTTAAAGAGCTTGTTAAAACTGACTTTAAATTAAGGTATCAAGGATCTGTTATTGGATACTTATGGTCAGTTTTGAAACCTATTTTACTCTTTGTAATTATGTACTTAGTGTTTGTACGTTTTATGAGATTTGGAGCGAGTACCCCCCACTTTGCTGTAGCACTTTTACTAGGGATTACGGTTTGGAATTTCTTTGGTGAAGCGACAAATGTTGGAATGTTATCCATTGTCAGTAGAGTCGATTTATTAAGAAAGGTCAATTTTTCGAAACCTGTCATTATCTTCTCGGTAGTTATAAATGCTTTGATTAATCTTATTATTTCTCTTATTGTTGTTTTGGGATTTGCAATTATCAATGGTGTTTCTTTTAGTTGGAATATCATTTTTGTTGTCCCTTTACTTATTGAATTGATTCTGTTTACTACCGGATTAGCTTTTATTTTATCAACATTATTTGTATATTTCCGTGATTTAGGACCAATTTGGGAAGTAATAATGCAAGCAGGATTTTATGGAACCCCAATTATCTACCCAATCACACAAATTTCCACAAACCATTTATTTGTTGCAAAAATTCTCATGCTTAATCCAATGGCTCAAATTATTCAGGACTTGCGCTATATCTTGACTTTTAGTAACAATACAAATCCAACACTTTGGCAACTTTGGGATCACTCTTGGGTTATTATACTTCCATATCTTATACCAATTTTCGTTTTTGCTTTTGGATATTGGTTTTTCATGAAGCATGCGAACAAGTTTGCTGAAATTATTTAATAAGGAGCTAAAAAATGTCTGAAATTGCAGTAAAAATAGATCATGTCAGTAAATATTTTCGACTCCCTACCGAAAGTTCAACAAGTCTTCGTACTACCTTAATCAATAGGCTCCGTGGAGTCAAGGGATATAAAGAACAACACGTATTAAAAGATATAAACTTTGAAGTAGAAAAAGGGGATTTTTTTGGTATCGTAGGTCGAAATGGTTCCGGAAAATCAACACTTTTAAAAATTATTTCACAAATATATACGCCAGAAAAAGGAAATGTGACTGTTAATGGCAAGCTAGTCAGTTTTATTGAACTTGGTGTAGGGTTTAATCCAGAACTTACTGGACGTGAAAATGTATTTCTTAATGGAGCTATGCTAGGCTTTTCTCCAGAAGAAATTGGTGAAATGTATGATGAAATTGTTGAATTTGCTGAACTTAGTGAATTTATGAATCAAAAATTAAAAAATTATTCCAGTGGAATGCAAGTTCGACTGGCATTTTCTGTTGCCATAAAGGCAAAAGGAGATATTCTTGTTCTCGACGAGGTCTTGGCTGTTGGGGATGAAGCTTTTCAACGCAAATGTAATGAATTTTTTGTTGAAACCAAAAAAGATAAGTCAAAAACAGTTATTTTAGTGACGCATGATATGAGCGCTGTTCAACGTTATTGTAATAAAGCAGTTTATATTTCGGATGGCTTTGCAGCTGAAAATACAGATGTTCAACATGTAACAAATTTGTACTCAGCTGATAATTTGAAAGTAACTCAGCATGCTGAACATGATGCTCTAGCTGATAGAGTTTGGTTAACTACTGATTCTAAGACTTTATTAACAAAAACAAGTGACAAGTTATCTTTTACTGTACATTTTGAAGCAAACTCAGAGCAGACCAAAGCAGAAAAAAGACTTTATCTATCATATTTTCTTTATGATGCTACCCGAGGGGGAGCGGCTTATGAATCCCCAGCACAAGAAGTTAAAATTGGCGAGAGTGTTTCTGCAGAAATTCCGATGGAAAATTTTCATAATACAGAGTTTCAGTTAGGGGCGACGCTTCGTAAAGATCCATCCGATTGGGAAAATGATAACCCATTATCTCAAACTGAGGTTATAGCGGTGACTCAACCTGGTGAGGATATTCGATTTATCTATCGTAACCCTGAAGATAAAGAGGCAGCTAGTCTTCTGAAAACGCTCTGAAACAATAAAAGGAAAGGAGGTAGAAACAGTGCCAACAAATCTTGAACGAATGAAATATGTTTTAACTAAAAATCCGGGACTATTGGTTAAAGCGCCAGGCAAAATCTTGCGGAAGACTCAGAAACATTTTCATCCATTAAAAAGTTTACAGCTGCAAATAAATAAAAATAAACGTAAAAAGACTCGTCGATTAAATAATTATGAAAATCCTAAACGGGTATTAATTTATGTAATTTATGAAGATCAACCTCAACTACAATCTTACAAATTATTTTTCTTAAAAGCTCTCGCAGACCTTTCTGATAAAGTTTTAATTGTTTTAAATAGCACTCTTGCTGATACTGATGTTAAAAAGTTAGAAGAATTTGGTCAGGTAATCAGTAGAGAGAATACAGGTTATGATACAGCTGCGTTTCGCCATGGAATCTTACTTTTAAAAGATGAATTAGCGAACTTTGATGAACTACTTTTGGTTAATGATACCAATGTTGGCCCAATGAAGGATCTATCAGCAGTTTTTCAAAAAATGTCTACTCAAAAATTAGATTTTTGGGGGATATCTTATGGTGAAAAACAAGCAGATTTCACAGGTTTTAATCCCTATGGTGCAATCCATGAACACCTCCAATCCTATTTTTTAGTAATTGAAAAAAACATGTTCCAAACCCCTGAGTTTTTACAGTATTGGGAAAATTTATCTGATACAGATTCTCGGAATAAAGCAATTGGAAAACATGAAACGGTTTTCACCAAATATTTTTCGGATTTAGGTTTTATTCATGGGGCAGTTGCTGGGAATAATGAAGATTCTGCTATGTATATCCATCCATTAACAATGCTCAAAAAATTTGATGTTCCGCTAGTTAAGTACACAGCGTTTTCAAATGATACAGATGATAAGTTTGCATGGCAAGGATTAGAAAGAAAAACAGAAGTACCTGATTTAATTAATTATATTAAAAATGAAACAGAGTTTCCAAAAGAAATTCTTGATGAGGTAATTAACACCATTAAACATGCTCCTCATCCTGAACACATTTTAATAATAGATGGAGTTGAAAATCAAATTCCGCAATGTACTAGATATCGTGTCATTAATAAAGCCGAACAGCTCCGAAGTTTCGGTCATGATGTTTGGACTGTTAATGCAAGTGATTTTCAAATGGGCTACGCAGAATACGCGAGTCAGATTATCATTTATCGTACCCCTTATAGTGAACAATTTAAGAAATTGGTTGAACTAGCTCATAAATATAACAAACCTGTTTTCTATGATATTGATGACTTGGTCTATGATACTAGTTATACAGATCAACTAGAATACGTAAAAACATTAGGCAAACAAGAGAAAGAAGCCTATGACTCGGGTGTAAGAAGTTATGGTAAATTAATGAAGGTATGTGATGCTTTTATTACCTCAACAACTGATTTAAAAAATGAGTTATCAAAATTAGGAAAACCAGTTTATCTTAACCGTAATTTAGCAAGCGAAGAGCTAATATCAATCAGCAAACAAGCCATCACTAAAAATATCAAAGATAAGAAAAAAATAAAAATTGGATATTTTTCAGGTTCAATTACACATAATGAAAACTTTGATTTAATTAGGTCTGCTATTCTAAAGATTTTAAAAGAGTTCCCTCAAACAGAACTACATTTAGTAGGCCATTTGACAATTCCTGATGAAATGAAACGCTACAAAGAGCAACTTGTCATTCATGATTTCGTAGATTGGACTCTTTTGCCTTCTTTGGTTTCAGATATGGATATTAATCTTGCGCCACTAGTTGATACCGTGTTTAACCGAGCAAAATCTGAAATTAAATGGTTAGAAGCATCTTTAGTAGGTGTCGCTACAGTAGCGAGTGATATAGGAAGTTTTTCTGATATCATAACCAATGGAACCACAGGAGTTCTAGTAGCTGATGGCATGTGGTATGAACAGTTGAGGGATTTAGTTAATAATAAAACTAAATTGGAAGTTTTAGGTATTAATGCTAAAAGAAAAGCGATTAGTACTTATAAAACAACGAAACATAAGGATGAATTTATAGAGGCAATTCATGGCTAAGTTAAAAAATATCAAAATTACTACTCTTTTTGTCAGTTTTTCATTATTTTTTGGTTTGATAGCAGCTATAATTATGCCGGTTGCTTCCGTACCTGATGAAACTTATCATTTTAATATAAGTTTTAATGAGTTTCTTAGCAATAAAGAGATGGAGAAAAATGTTGCAAATACCCCATCTAAGCAACGACTTTTAGGGGCTGAAGACTTATTTGCTATTCGAGATACATCAGTCGCTGGTAGTGCAGATGATTTATTTAAACTTAGCTTTACACGTAAAGTGGAAGTTTTAGAACAGTCCCATTTTCGAATTAAATTTAATAAAGAGAGCCTGCTACATCTTCCCCAAGCTTTGGGAGTTTTACTTGGATACCTGATCTACCCAAGTTATGGTTTAATGTTTTTTTTAGGAAGAGTATTTAACTTACTTTTTTATATAGGATTGATTTATATTGCAATTAAAAAAGCGGCTTTCGGGAAGCTCCCTATAAGCGTAATTGCTCTCTTTCCTATTACTATTCAGCAAGCAGCCTCACTCTCTTATGATACAACACTTTTTGTAACTGTATTTCTTGTATTTTCATTAATGACAAGAATTTGGTCAGGACAACATAAAATTTCTTGGAAGTGGGTAATCTACTTTCCTTTAATTTTATTAGGGTTTTATTTGACGAAAAAATCTGCATTAATTTTATTATCCCTACTGTTGACACTCCCCACAACATTCTTTAATAATAAAAAAATCCAGACTTTGAGTCATCGTTTTTGGAGCTTTTGGAATAAGCGCAAATGGTTAGTCCTACTTGTATTAGTTATTGGAAGTTTTGTAATATTTCGTTTTCTCTTTCAATCTCACGGAGGTTTTGTGAGATGGGCACACATTATGTTTAATACTTATTTTGCAACGTGGATGAACGGAAATTTAGATCCTATAATTGTATCAGGTATGGTAGGAGCCTTTAGTGCGTTCAGTTATCGTTTACCAGAATGGCTCATTATCCTGACTTTTGTTATTTTGTCATGGCTGATGCTAAGTGATAAAAAAGTAAAAATAGATAATCGAGTAATTTTCATCAGTAGTTGTATTTTTGTCTTTAATATACTTCTTACTGGAACTATGATGTATCTTGGCTGGACTGGTGGGAAAGGGAACGTGAGTATTGGTGAGCAAGGACGATATTATACACCATTTCTAATTTATTTACTTCCGCTTTTCATGAAAATTTCTGAGAAAGTAAAAGTAGAAATAACTGGAACTTATCGAAAATTAATGGCTTTTGGATTATGTTTTGTAAATTTATCACTATTCATTATATTGACGATTGTGTTCTGGTTTTCAAAAGGTTAATTTATGAAAAACATTTTATTTGTTTCCCCAACGGGTACACTAGATAATGGGGCAGAAATTTCGATATTTGAGTTGCAAAAGCAGCTTAAATCACAAGGCTTTAACGTTGTAAACGTGACTCAAGCCTCAGGAGATAAACCCTATATAGAAGCTTTTGAAAAAGCTGGTATTAAAAATTATATGTTAAATGCGGTAAAGTGGTGGTGGGAAGATGCACCTGGTCCTATCCAAGGAACTGAAAGGGAACTTTATCACTATTATCGCGAACATCTTAATAAAATTAAAAAAATTGTTGACGAAGAAAAAATTGATTTAATAGTTACAAATTCTGTAAACATGTTCCAAGGAGCTTTAGTCGCAGCAATTAAAAAAATTCCACATTTTTGGATTATTCACGAATTTCCAGAAGGTGAATTTTCATATTATTTAGACAAACTGGATTTTATTAATGAATACTCAACAGAAATTTTTGCTGTTCAAGGACGCCTCCAAGAAAAACTACAAAATTTAATCCCCAATCGTAAAATCTATGGTTTTTATCCTTATACCCAAACCACAAATGAAAATTTACGAGAAGGAGATAAAACTCGTCTTATATCAGTAGGGAGATTAACAGAACGTAAAAATCAACTGGAATTAATTGAAGCTTTTCATAGATTAGATGATCCAGAAGTTGAATTAGTACTAATCGGAAACTTTGATAAAGATTATAAAGAAAAAGTTGTCAACTTTATTAAAGAAAATAAAATTAAAAACATAACTCTCGCTGGTCCCAAAGCTCAACCATGGTCAATGGTAACAGACAAAGATATTTTCATTGGTCCATCAAAAATGGAAACCTTTGGATTAGTTTATGTAGAGGCTTTACTACATGGAGTTCCGAGCATTGTTTCAAGTAACCCAGGTCATCTGTCAGCATATGATATTTTTGGGTTCGGGCAATTTTATGATAGTGGCAACGTGAATCAACTAACAAAATTAATTTCAAATACCTTGAATGCTTTTGATTTAGAAAAACAAAAGTCTTTATCAGTTTTGAAGGATATTAAAGCAATTTATTCAGTAGAAAATGCTTATCAAGAAGTTATAAAACTTTTAGAAGTAAATTACGATTTAAATAATCAGAGTATTAGGCATTTGGAAAAAATATTGACAACTAATGATAATAACTCTGAAAGTTTTATTGCGAAAGCTAAATACATGATTAAAAACGTGCTCATTAAAATGAGGATATTACGATGAAGTTGACAATCTGTCTAGTTGCATATAGTACAAAATATACTGAAACTGTAAGTTACAAGCAACTAAATAATATGAAAAGTTCTATTAAAGAATCTCTAAATGTTATTATCTTTGATAATGGTTCAATTGATTTTTCAAGTGAAAAAAAACCAAATGACTTTTCGTCTATTGTATATTATTATAATCAAGATAATGAAGAACGTGGGACACGAATAGCCTACCAATATGCTTTACGAGAAACAAAAGATGAGTGGTTTATGCTGTTAGACGATGATACAAGGATAACGGAAACCTATATATACAAAGTATTTGAAGACTTAGGGCGCTCACAAGTCAGTGCTATTTGTCCACAAATTTTTGATAAAGAAATCCAAATATCTCCTACATCTAGTGAAACAATAAAGAATTTGAAGTATCCTAAAAAAGCTGGCAACTACGATGAAGATATTACTGGTATTTCTAGTGGGCTTGTCTTATCAAAATTATTCATGACAAAAATAGGAGGATTTACTAACGAATTTCCCCTTGACTATCTAGACCATTGGATTTTTTGGCAATTAAGAAAACATCATCAAATTATTCAAGTGATTGATGAGAAGATTTATCATCAACTTTCAGTACAACGTCTAGAAGAATTATCAAAATCAAGATTTGTCAAAATTTTTACAGCAGAATACTACTACTATAAAAACTATCAGCCCGAGCATCTCTACTCAATTAGAAAGAAATATGTTAGAATGATAGTTAAAGGTTGGCTTAAGGGGGATACTTTCCCTGCAAAGGCACTCATAAAAATAATACTAGGAAAGAAATAAAATGGTAGAACCAAAAATATTATTAATTATACCAGCTTATAATGAATCCGAGGGAATTACGCAAGTTGTTCAAAAGGTTGAACAATATCGCATAAAATCAAAATATATGATTGATTATATTGTTATCAATGATGGTTCTACGGACAACGAAGAAGAAATACTTAGAAAAAATGAAATTAATCATGTTGAATTGATTCAAAATCTAGGTATTGGAGGAGCAGTGCAGACAGGATATAAGTATGCATTGGAAAAGGGCTATGACATTGCTATCCAGTATGATGGAGATGGACAACATGATATTGAAAGCCTTCCCTGTCTGATTGAACCATTGTTGAGCGGAGTAGCAGATTTCACAGTGGGTTCACGTTTCCTAGAAGATAGTAATTCAGAATTTCAGTCCTCAACTACAAGGCAGGTAGGAATTAGAATATTATCTGCTTTAATATTCATGACTTCAAAAATAAGAATAAAAGACGTTACAAGTGGATATAGAGCAGCAAATAAGAAAGTCATTTCACAGTTTGTGGGTCGCTATCCAAGTCAATATCCTGAACCTGAGAGTTATATGCATTTGTTTGCAAAAAACATTCGTGTAAAAGAGGTGGGAGTGCGTATGTTTGAAAGAGAAACCGGGACATCTAGCATTAATTTATTTAAAGGAATGAGCTATATGATAAGTGTATCTCTTGCTATACTTTTTTCTGCAATTATGGGAGGTAAGAAATCATGATGCCATTACCATTAAGGATTTTAGCCATTATATTGGCCGTTCTCTTTTTCATCTATACCATCCGACTTATTCGCAAAAATCTTGCTGAAGTTCGGCACATGTTGAAATGGTTTATTCTTGCACTAGTTATATTATTTGGTGCAATTTTTTCAGAATTTGCGGCAAAAATCGCTTATGCTTTAGGGGTGACAACGTTAACTTCCTTTGCACTTTTTGTGTTGGTTGGAATGCTTCTTGTTATTTCAATACGCTATCAAATCTCTCTAATAGCAGCAGAAAAGCAAATTAAAACACTGATTCAAGAAGTTTCGTTATTGCGTAAAGATATGAAAGACACAGAACTAGGCAATAATGAAACAAAGAAAAAAGTAAGCCACATAAATAAAACTTTGGAGTAAAATAATCAAGTGAGTAAAATTTTAACAGTAACAATACCTTCGTATAACACAGAAAAGTACATCGATGAATGTCTACCATACCTTATTGATGAACGGATTATCTCAGATATTGAGATTTTAATCGTTAGTGATGGGTCAAAGGATAATACAGTATCTGTTGCACAAAAATGGGCAGATAAATATCCTGACTCAATTCGTGTAATTGATAAAGAAAACGGAGGACACGGTTCAACTATAAATCGTGGGATCTTAGAAGCAACTGGTAAATATTTTAAAGTAGTAGACGGAGACGATTGGGTTGTAACAGAAAATTTTGTCAAGCTGGTTGAATTCCTTAAAAAATCTGATGTAGATCTTATTAATAATCCCTATTTTGAACATGATGAGGTAACAGCAGAAAAAAAACTTATGATGGAATTAAAAATTCCGGCAAATCATATTATGGATCATGAGGAGATTATCGGAGAAATCAAAATTCCGCCCATGCATACAATTACATATAGAACTTCAATTTTGAAAGATAATGATATAAAAATTGATGAAAAAATGTTTTATGTTGACGTTGAGTATATTTGTTATCCATTACCTTTTGTAAAGAAATCAGTTTATTTGGATTATCCAGTTTATGTCTACCGTACAAACTCAGGGACACAATCCATGGCAATTGGTAACATGGTAAAAAATAGAACGATGCATTTAAAAATGACAAAACATATTTGGAATTTCATAAAAAATCTTCCTAAAAATTCATCAAATTCAGTGAAAAAAGTGTTAATTCAGCGCTTCTCAGAATTGATTTTTGCTCAATATGTAATTAACCTTTCAATCCCTGATAAAGTTGAGAGAAAAACTGAAACGAGTGATTTTACATCATATTTAAAGACTGAAGGAATTCTAGAAATTCCAGAAGTTCTAAACTTGTCTAAGCTGGTGATTCGTACTAATGGTGGCGTGATCGTACCAGGGGTAAAGCTGAGAAATATGCTGCAAAATCAGAAAGCTTGGAGAGGTGTAGAGCGAGCTTTACTGACAACTTTAAAAAGAATGAGAAATTAAATATTTACCTTAATATGTTTAATTCTCGTGTTTTAGAGTGACTAAGATTTGCTGCTCTAAAAGACTCATGTAGTATTAGAGTTATGCGGAAAAAGATAAATAAAGTAGATAAGCAAAGGATTATTAGTCAGCTTGTTGGATTTAGATATAAAATCAAGGAAATGGAAATAAAATGGCGAATCTGAAACCTTTAGTCAGTGTGATTATCCCAATATATAATGTTGAAAAATATTTGGATGATTGTTTAGAATCTATTATTAATCAAACCTACAAAGATCTGGAAATTATTTTGATTAATGATGGTTCAACAGATCGTTCATTGGATATAGCTGAGACTTATGTTAATAAGGACAAGAGAGTTAAACTTATTAATCAAAAGGGGCAAGGCGTTGCAATGGCCAGAAATAATGGGCTAGATAAGGCGGATGGCCAATATATTATGTTTTTGGATTCTGATGACAAGATTTCGAAGGATGCTATAGAAATTTTATTACGGCCAATCAAGGGGAAAACGCATATTTTTTCAATGGCAAGGTATTCTACTCAAGATACTTTGAGTGACCATCATGAGAATATAGAGATAGTTTCTATAAAGGGTGAAATGATAAATAGGATAAAAGCTGTGCAATCATCAGGTTATCCCTCTTTTAGCCCTTGGGGAAAATTATATAGTCGTGATATTTTTGAAAATATTCGCTTTCCTAATTTGGCAATACATGAGGATACTTCCATCATATTACCTGTTATAGAGCAAGCTGATGAAATTGTACTTGTAAATCAGCCACTGTGGTACTATCGACAAGTTGTTTCAAGCCTAACGAATATAAAAATTTCTCAAAAAAATTATGATATTTTTGAAAAAAATAGCATACAAATAGAGTTTGCAAAAGAAAAATATCCAGAGATACTAAATTATGTTTATAAATTATGTATGAATGAAAATGATTTTATTATGATGAAGTGTATCCGTGATGGTTCAAATTTTTCAATGATTCTTTTTAATAAGCTTTTCCAACAAAATCAGGAATTTGCAACGATTAGCAAACAAAGAAGAGCTTTATATTGGAATATCAACTTATATAAAGGTTATTTAAAATTGTCAATCTTACTTTATAATAATGAATTTATCAGGGGATTAGCAAAAAAATTACTTACATGAAAGAGTAGAATAGGAATGAAAAAAATAACAGTCGTAATGCCTGTTTATAATACAGAAATCTATCTAGAAAAATCTATACAAAGCGTTTTATCACAAGATATAGGACAGGAAAACTTTATTCTTATTGCTATAAATGATGGATCAACAGACAAATCACTTGAAATTCTTCACTCATATGAGAAGAAATACCCTAATTGTATTAAAGTCGTTAATCAAGAGAATCAAGGCGTAGGTAAGGCAAGGAATGTTGGTATTGAGTTGGCAGATTCAAAATACATTTCATTTCTTGATTCAGATGATTATTATGAAGTTGATTTTTTGAGTAGACATGTTAAAAAGGCTGAGGAAACAGATGCTGATGTTATCATTTCGGGATTCCGTAGAATTACAAGTGAAGGTAAAGTTCTGAGAATATATTCGCCTAGCTCACCTCAGAGGTATACGAAGTACTCAACTATGTCCTCGTGTAATCGAATCTATCGTTTAGACTTTTTGAAAAGAAAAAAGATATTATTTTTTGAAAATACGTTTGTTGAAGATACTCCATTTTGTTTATCCATTATTGCTCAGGGGGCGGAGTATGGATTTATAGATTATATTGGTTATAATTGGTTATTCAATCCTGTGTCATTTTCAAGTACCAAGCTAAAAGTAGGAAATGAAGAAAATACTGACAAAGCAGTTGAGATGCTAGAAATATTTTTAGACGTTGGAGCTATTAAATTAACAAATTCTCCAGAATTTTCCTACTTCATGTTTAAAGCTATCTCCCATCAACTACTTAGACAGGGGAAACAGGCAAGTCGAGAAGGATTTCTTACTCAATTTTATAAAGAAAAAAAATTACTTGAAAATAGACTTCCAAGTGCTTTGAAACTAACTTCAATTATTAAAGGATCCAAAGGAGATGAAATAAAAGTGAGATTAGTTGTAACTACTTTCTTTAGTATCTATAAACTAGGTCTTATGTCTTTATTTGCCAGAATTTATACAAAAGGAGATAAGATTTGAATAAAGTTTCATTAGATGAAATAAAAAAACTTGAACTTGAACTATTAGATCTAGTAGACAAGGTATGTCGTGAAAATGATATTGAATACTCTCTAGGTGGAGGATCATTACTTGGTAGTGTGAGACATAAAGGGTTCATCCCTTGGGATGACGATATAGATATTATGCTAACTCGTAAAAATTACGACAAACTTATAAAGCTTCTTAGCCATCAAGAGGAAGCGGAGTTATGGCATTATTCAATTAAAGAGACTTTTCAACCCTATGCGAAACTCTGTAATAAAAAAACTTACCAAGCTAAGTCTGGTTTCGACTTTCTTTGGCCCAAGATTGGTGTAAATATTGATATTTTCCCGATGGACTCTATGCCCTCCAAAGAAGAGGAGAGAGTTAAATTCATGCATGAAGCACAGCATAAAGCGGAAATTTTATATTCAACATCCTTTCCAGCATTTGTAAGTGGTTCAAAGTGGTACTACTCTTTTGCTCGTCTTTTTCTCCGAGGACCAAAATATCTTAAATATCATGGAAAAAATAGGCAAGTGGCAAGAGATGTGGATGATTTCATGTCAAGATATCAGTTAGATTCTAGTGCAAATCAAATTGGATTTCTTGCAAGTCGTTATTTCGATAAAGAACATTTTCAAATTGAAATATTTGAAGAGTATGAAGAAGTTAAATTTGAGAATCTAACTGTGAGAAAAATTGTTGATCATGATAGTTATTTGCGTCAAATTCATGGAGATTATATGCAACTTCCTCCTGAAAGTCAGCGAATAAATCATGATTATGTTACTTTTTATTGGAAAGAAGTTTAAAAATGAATATTGGGTTAATATTTGCGGGCGGTACAGGATCACGAATGAATTCTAAAGATAAGCCTAAGCAATTTTTGGAAGTTCATGGGAAACCAATTATTGTACATACCATTGACTTATTTGAAGAAACAGATGAAGTGGATGCAGTAGTTGTTGTAATATTGTCTGAGTATTTAGATTATATGGCTGAATTAGTTAAGAAATTCAACTTAAAAAAAGTTAAAGCAATTGTACCAGGTGGTGAAACTGGACAACTATCAATATTTAACGGTCTTGAAGCGGCAGAAAAAATATCAGAAGGCAAAGAATCTGTTGTTTTGATACATGATGGGGTGCGTCCGTTAATTAACAGTAAAGTTATTCGTGATAATATTGAATGTGTTAAGAAAAATGGTTCAGCTATAACAACAGCACCTGCAAAAGAGACAATTGTACTTGTTAATGGCTCTCAGGAGGTTTCAGAAGTTGTGGATAGAACACGTTCTTTTACTGCTAAAGCTCCTCAAAGTTTTAATCTTTCAGATATTTTAAAAGTTGAGCGTGATGCAATTTCGAAAGGTATTACTGATGCAATTGATTCAAGCACACTTATGGGGATGTATAATAAAACCTTACATATTGTAGAAGGACCATATGAAAATATAAAAATTACAACACCAGATGATTTTTATATGTTCAAAGCACTGTGTGATGCACGCGAAATAGGTCAGATTTATGGAGTATAATCAATGATTACATTTGAAAACAAAATTGTTCAAGAAGATTTAAAAAAAATTGTAAGTTCATCTTATATTAATTTTGAAAAACTAAGAGGAAAAACTGTACTAATTACAGGTGTTTCTGGAATGCTAGCTACTTATTTAGCTTATGTTATTTATTATTTAGATGTTCACAAAAATTTTCAAACAAAAATTATTGGTACTGCTCGAAACATGGAAAAAGCAAATGCTAAATTTCAAAGCTTATCAAAAGAATATTTTGAACTTGTTCAGCATGATGTTACTCAACCCTTTGATTATGAAAAAGATATAGATTATATTATACATGCGGCAAGTAACGCTAGTCCGAAATTTATTTCAACAGATCCTGTAGGAATTATCAAAGCTAATACTTTGGGAACAATGAATTTATTGGAGTTGGCAAGAACAAAGAGAATTCAAAATTTTCTTTTCTTATCAACACGCGAAATTTATGGAAAATCAATTAAAAATCTATTAACAGAACAAGATTATGGGGGATTTGATATCCTTTCTCCAAGAGCCTGTTATCCCGAAAGTAAACGAATGGCAGAAACGTTATTGGAAAGCTATTCTGTACAATATGAGATTCCATATACTGTAGCTCGAATTGCTCACTCTTATGGTCCAGGTATGGAAATAAATAATGATGGACGTATCATGAGTGATTTGATTTCGAATGTTGTTAATCATGAAGATATCATTCTAAAATCTGAAGGGACTGCTGAAAGAGCCTTTTGTTATATATCAGATGCAACTACAGCACTCTTAACAGTTTTGTTAAATGGTGATTCTGGACAAGCATATAATGTTGCAAATGAAGACGAACCTATTCAAATACGAGATTTGGCACAAAAATTAGTATCACTTTTACCTGATGAAAAATTAAAAGTTAAGTTTGATATTCCTACTTCTCAAAGTACAGCTTATAGTACAGACGGTAGAACAGTGATGGATATGTCTAAAATAGAAAAATTGGGTTGGAACAGATTAGTTGATCTCGACTCGGGCTTGAAAAAGACAATAGAAAGTTTTGAATAATGAAAACAGCAGTACTGATGGCAACATATAACGGAGAGAAATTTATTGAAAAGCAATTAGATTCTATAAAAAATCAAGTGCTTGCTCCTGATTATGTTATCATACGTGATGATGGTTCAACGGATGGAACGGTTCAATTTGTTAAAGATTACATAGCAACTAATGACTTAGTTGGATGGAATATCATTAAAAATCAAAAGAACTTAGGTTGGCGCTTGAATTTTCGCCAATTGTTGATTGACTCGCAAAATACCGATGCAGATGTTATTTTTTTATCAGACCAAGATGATGTTTGGAATTTGGAAAAAAATAAACGACAATTAGAGATATTAGCTAAGCATCAAGAAATTGAGGTGTTGAGTGCTGATACTGAATTTACTGTGAGTACTAGTGAAGCGACAGTTCCAACTAATTATATCTTTAAGAACAATGATCAAGAACTTTCAGAATTTCCTGTTGAACATTTTTATAAGGCTGGTTTTCGTCAAGGTATGACCTTGGCGATAAAAAAAGAATTTATCAGTAGATTCTTAAAATATTGGAAAGAAGATTATAACCTACTCCCTCATGACGCTCTTATTGAGTGTCTAGCTGGATTATTAGGAGTTGGTTATAACCTGAACGAATGTGTTGCAGTTCATAATCGCCATGAGTCAAATGCAAGCGGCAAAGCAGTCGTAACGCTTAAATCACCAAAAAAGCTTCATATCCAGGAGCTTTATGCAAAATATCAAGGATATTATGAAATAGTTTATAAAGTTCTTCAAGATAATAAATCCTCTTTAGCTCATGAAGAACAAAAATACTATGAGTTCACTAAAAGAAGAGTAGAAAATGCACAATCTGGAAGTATTTGGAAGGTGATAATGCAGCAATTCAAAGATTGGAAAAATTATGAGCATCGTTCAAGTCAAATCAGAGATATAATCTTTGGATTTAAGAAAGAAATGAAATGAGAGAAAATAAAAAAATTAATTTTGTTATGCCAGCAAATTATAATCATGCAGTTGGTGGCTTTAAGATAGTCTATCAATATGCAAATTGGTTGGTAGATCAGGGGTTTGATGTTTCTATCAGTTACAGTTACTCTCCAAGTGACAGTAAAAGTTATTCTTTTCTAAAACGTATGGTAGATTCACACATATATAAATTTTCTAAAAGAGAAACGAAGGTAACTTGGTTTTCTTTGAAAAATGAAATTAAATCATACTACAATTGCATCCTTTCTAAAGACTTTCCTGATGCAGATATTGTATTTGCAACTGGAGCTAAAACTGCCTCTCTTGTTCATAAGCTTCCCAAAGAGAAAGGAAAGAAATTCTACTTTATTCAAAATTATGAAGCCGAAGGCTTTGGAAATAAAAAAGAGTTTGTTCAAAATACTTACAATTTAGGATTAACAAATGTTGTTATTTCCAAAGAATTACGACAAAAAGTATTGGAAGCGGGGGCACCAGATCCTAAATATCTTCCAAACTTCTATAATCATGATGAATTTTTTCTTGAAAATCCTATAGAAAATCGGAAAAATATTATTTGTCTTTTAAATCATACTCAAGAAACAAAACGTACAAAACTTGGGTTAGAAATTTTGAGAGAAGTAAAACAAACTATTCCTAATCTTGAAGTTCATTTATTTGGTGCATATGATCCTATTGAGGAGCTAGAAGATTGGATTCATTTTACTAAAAATGCCACATCAAAACAGCTCCGGGAAGAAATTTATGGTTCTTCTAAAATCTATCTTCTTCCAAGTGTTTTAGAAGGCTGGGTTTTAACGGGTATGGAAGCTATGGCATCAGGAGCATTAGTTGTTGCAAGTCGTATAGGTGGCATAGTAGATTATGCTAATGATGCTAATAGCATTTTAGTTGAACCTGATAATAAAAAAGAATTTGTCGATAATATTATAGAAATGCTTAAAGATGACGGGAAACGTATCGCTGTAACTCACAAGGGAAATGAAGATGTAAAACAGTATGTAATAGATAAATCTGGAGAACGGCTAATAAAAATAATAAATGGTGAAATTTAGAGGATAATTTGATGAAGTTAATAAAAAATATGATGTATAATACAGTTTATCAAGTTTTAATATTAATTTTACCTTTGATAACTGCGCCGTATGTTTCAAGAACATTGGGAACTACAGGAGTGGGTATTTATTCATCCACAGCCGCCTGGCTTGGGTATTTTGTACTTGCTGGTGGACTGGGTATTACATTGTATGGTAATCGTGAGATAGCCTATCATCAAAAGGATAAAGAGGCAAGAAGCCGCATATTTTATGAGCTATTAAGCTTAAAGTTCATTACTGTAGCTGTTGCACTTGTTGCATATTTAATTTTTATTTTCTTTCAAAATAAATGGGAAATATATTTTTTACTTCAAGGAATTACTTTGGTAGCTGTTGCTTTTGATGTTTCTTGGTTTTTTATGGGGCTTGAAAACTTCAAGGTTATAGTTGTTCGTAATACAATTATCAGATTACTCTTAACCGTTGCTATTTTTGTTTTTGTCAGGACACCGAATGATTTATGGCTTTATATTTTATTACTTGCTCTTTCAACATTGATAGGCAATATAACTGTTTGGCCTTTTTTACGAAGAGAGTTAATGAAAATTCCAGTTCGTTCCCTCAATATTTTTCAACATCTACGTCCAGTAACAATGTTATTGCTTCCACAAGTATCTATTACAATTTACACTTCACTTAATAAAAATTTACTTCAAATATTTTCTGGACTTGATAGCGTAGCATACTTTACACAAACCTATATGATCATTATATTGGGAGCGACACTTGTTTCAAGTTTTAACTCCGCATTTTTACCTCATTTATCAGGATTATTTTCATCTGGTGAGAGTGAAAAAGTAAAACCGCTTATTTTAAAATCAATAGATTTAGGAAACTGTATTTCTATCTTATGCATTTCTGGTATTATAGGTGTCAGTCAAACTTTTGCTGTCTTTTATTTTGGTAAAAACTTTGCTCCAGTAGGTTCTTTGCTTGCTGTTGGTTCATTAACTATATTTTTCTTGGCACTAACAAATGCCCTAAGTACACAGTATTTGTTAGCGGCAAAAAAAATGCATGAATATATGATGTCAACGGTTGTCGGTCTTATAGTGAATGTACTCTTCAATCTTACTTTAATTCCTATTTTAGGAACAATGGGTGCTATAATAGCGACAATATTGACAGAAGTTAGTGTAGCAACATATATTTTATGGAAGTTGAGGGATTTGTTTACAGTTAAGGAAGTTTTTCATGGTCTTTGGAAGTATATTATTGGTGGAGCTTTTGTTTTTGTATTCTTGGATTTTGTTAATAAGAATTTTCCAATTAGTATATTAAATTATTTAATTCAAACGATTATCGCAGTATTAATTTATATAATAACTTTATACATATTACGTGCACCAGCTAATTCGTTAGTTAGTCCGTATATCAAAAAAATTATAAAAAGATAAGCTATCCCAAATATTGAAAGTCATTATGAAAAAAAAAATAAATACAAAATTTTTGATTTTAATCTGCTCCTTTATATTAATATTTTTAGTGACAGAAAATAAAATTATTGCCAATACTTTGCCACCAGAACAAACGAATGTTGAATTACAAGTTACTAATAATGGTATGCCCGTAATTCATACTTCTTATAGTGCTATGAACATTGATCGTGCTTATCAAGAAATAAAAAGTGGAAATATAAGTAAGAAAGCTAGAAGCTCTGCAGCCTGGATATTAGCATCTCAAAATACAAATAGTACCACTAATAATGGTGTAATTGCTTTAAGTAATGGTCAAAAAATTGGTCAAGGTATTACTCATACAGATGAGGAAATGAGCTCAATAATTTCAGGCCTAATTAATGTTGATAATTTATCGCTAATCAGTGAAATTAATCAGTCAAATACCACAGTTCCCTTTTTGAATCCAGAACATGTTATTTATAAGTTCACAAACAGCAAAGGTTTAGCCAAAGCCAATATTATGAAAGGCTATACGTTAATTCTTGATAATAATAACAACTTTGTTAAACTTACGAATATACAAAAATCTTCTGAAAAAGTTGTGATAGATCTTGTAAATGTGGATGATAAAATAAAGTTTACGGCGGATAATAAGTTAAGCGCTTTGGCTTCAAACTTTGGTCAGTATGTTGTTGGTACTAATCAAAAATTTAGTTTCAATCTTTCTATTAATAAAAATATGTGGCAGCAATCAGGAAATATTAATGTGGTTTTACCACCAAAATCAAATCTTTCCTTTGATTCGATAGAAGTTTTAAAAAACTCAGAGGCAGCAACAATAGTGACGAATCCAACTTTAAACGATACACTGGTATTCAATTCTTCTGAACCAGTGATTGCTGCCAATATCACATTAAATCCAACCCAAAGTGATATATTATTGCGTGTCACGGTACATGTAAATCTTGAAGGAAATAACGTAAGTACAAATAAACCTATTCATACATCATTGCAAGCGATCTCTGTAAATAAGGATGGTAGTTCAAGTGTGGCTTCAACTCCTAATTTAATTATCGCAGGTATAAATTTTGCAATGACTACAAAAAATGCTACGGCGTTTGCTGAAGGTGGAAAATTTATACTAGCTAAAACAGATGGTAGTGCTTATAAGATATATGGCAAAAATAAAAAATGGAATAAGTTTGATAACCTGGATATAGCACAGGCTTCAGATCCCCTAATTTTAGAAGGTGGAAATCGATATATATTGGGAAGTGATCAGCCTCAAAAAATTCCCCTGAGCGTTTTAAGATTTAATTTTAATGAGAAAGAAAATGAAAAAATCAATAATAGCTTAATACAGATTCTAGGTCTAGCACAAGGAGACGATTATTTTCTTTATCGTATTGATACGAATACTGATTTGTCAGATTCTAATAAAATTTTTAAGTTTTCTATTTTTAGCCGAAGCTATTTTTCTTCAAATAATTCCTTAATGGTTGATAATTCAATAACTAATCCAAGTAATGTCCTGATTGGTCTTACGGGAGAAATTCCTGATTATGCTCCAGGTGTTAATGAATATAGTAATTTAACATTAGATGGGAGTAGACAAGGGCGAAATACTATTCCAATTTATATCTTTGTAGCTATTAGTTTTTTTGGTGGACTAATTTTAGCTGTGGTAATTTTATTGGTAAAGTATAGAAGATTATAAGGAGTGGATATGAAAAAGAGAAAAGAAAAAAAATCAGTTTCCTCTTCTGTAGTTGGGGAAAAAAGTAAAGTCCACAAGGTTTATCTTATTATTAGTGTCTTACTCGGTATGATCCTTGCAATAGGAATGCCCTTTTTCAATGAACCAGATGGTCAATATCATTATGTAGTAAGTTCAAACATGGCAAATTTGTCAAATGACATTTCGGCTTATGGTGAACCTGAAATAGGAACTGGAATTGATCGACAAATTAAAGCATATCAACAGGGAGATTATTTTCAAACTTACTATTTAACTAAAATAGTTGAAATGCCAATGAGTAAGCAACCAAGAGAAGGATTAACAGAGAATCCAAATTTAAAATCCTATAACTTTTGGGGTCATTTAATTCCTTCTATAGGAGTATGGCTGGGACATAAAATTTATCCGTCAATTGGTGTTATGATAACAACGGCTCGCTTATTTTCAGTACTCATTAACTCATTATTAATGTTTTTTATAATTAAGTTTGTTAAAAAAGGGAAAATGATTTTTGTAGCCTTATCTCTAACTCCGGTTACTTTGAATTCGTTTGCAAGTTTATCTTATGATTCTCTGAGTTTTATATTAGTTGCTTGGTTAATGGCTATAATTATTAATAGTTTAGTTGATCAAAAGATTAACTGGTGGAGATGGGTAGAGTTGGGGGTGGCTTCAATTTCTATTTATTTTGGAGCAAAGACTAACTTTAAAGTTTTGTTACTTTTCATACCAGTATTAATAATAATGTTTATTTTCCCAAGAATATACAGTAAGATATCTTTGTTTCTTAGTTACTTATGGAGAAATAAAAGAGGAATATCTATAACTTTATTAGTGGGAATTGGACTCTTGCTTTCAATTTTACTCTTTTTATTAAGTTTGAAACATGGTGGGATTTTTTATAGTATTTATAGATTTATAATTAATTATTCTGTCAATTTACGAGATTACTTATCGGTAAGTTCTGTATTCTATAATTTATTAGGTTCACCATATCCTAATATCAATTATACGCCTGCTTGGGTAAGTATGATTTGGTACATTGTATTGTTCACTACGCTACTTTCCGAAGATAAATTTATTAAAAATAAATTTATCTCATTGACAAGTTTTATCATCTTTTTATTAGGAGTTATGGCTGTTTATTATGTCTATATGACATATACTCCCACTGGAGCACCAGTTGGAAATGCAACTATATTAGGCCAGATGCAGGGCTTACAGGGGAGATACTTTACTCCTACTTTGTTTTTACTTCTATTCATCACTTGCCAAGAAAAATTTAAAATTAAAATTAATGGTTCAAAAGGTGTACTATTGTTTGTAGCTGGTACTGCGGTACTTACAAATCTTTTACTTCTGTTTTCTACACTTTTTGGTGTATATTATTTGTAAAGATAAAAACTATGAAAATTTATATTAGAACTTTTTAATCACAACTTATATGTGATATCATGATAATAGGAGAAAAAATGAAATTTAATAAAAAAAATTATGATTATCTTATTGTTGGGGCAGGACCTTATGGTTCGATATTTGCCCATGAAGCTGCAAAGCATGGTAAAAAATCATTAATTATTGAACGTCGCTCTCATATTGGTGGGAATATGTACACTCATAAAGAACATGGAATCAATGTCCATGATTATGGAGCTCACATTTTCCACACCGATAATAAAATGGTTTGGGATTACGTCAATCAATTTACAGAGTTTAATAATTATATTAATCAAGTTGTTGCGAATTATAAAGGGGAACTTTATAACCTTCCTTTTAACATGAACACTTTTTATCAAATGTGGGGGGTAAAGACTCCAGAAGAAGCGGCTGCTAAGATTGAGGAACAGAAGGCAAAAGCAGGAGTTTCAGGAATCCCTAAAAATCTAGAAGAACAAGCAATTAGTTTGATTGGTACTGATATCTATCATAAACTTATTAAAGGTTACACTGAGAAACAGTGGGGACGTAAAGCTACTGAGCTCCCCTCATTCATCATCCGCCGTCTTCCGGTTCGCTATACGTTTGATAATAATTACTTCAATCATCGTTATCAAGGGGTTCCAGTTGATGGTTATACTGCAATCTTTGATAAAATGCTTGATTCTGACCTTATCGATGTTCAAACAGGTGTGGATTTTTTCAGTGATAAAGAAGTATTTTTAGAAGAATTTCCAAAAATTGTTTATACGGGAATGATTGATCAGTTTTTTGATTATTCTTTTGGAGAACTGGAATACCGCTCTGTACGATTCGAAACAGAAACTGTAAAATCTGATAATATTCAAGGGAATGCTGTCATCAATTATACTGATGCAGAAACGCCCTATACTCGTGTGATGGAGTGGAGACATTTCGATAAAAAAGCTGACGAGGGATATACGATTTTAACGAAAGAGTATCCTCAAAATTGGGATCGCACAAAAGAAGCCTATTATCCAGTTAATGATGAAAAAAATTCTAAGCTTTTCAGAAAATATAAAGAAGAGACAAAAAAATATCCAAATGTTATTTTTGGTGGTCGCTTAGGCAATTATCAATACTATGATATGGATCAGGTCTTTGGAGTAGCTTTAAAAGCAGTTGAGAAAGAATTTAAAGATTTAGATAAAAATTGAATCTTATTTAATCAATAAAAAAAACTCGGTGGAGATTATTCCACACGAGTTTTTTTATTTTATAAGTTGCCATTGTTGAGCTTCTGTATAGTTTGAGTCGTATAACTGTAATGGCGCATTTGGAGAATAGTTCCCATTTTTGATATCCAAACTTTTTCCAGAATTGGCATTTTTAATTCTTATTCCAGAAGAGAATGAAGTAATTATCCATTGCTGTGCCATGGTTCCATTTCTTTGATAAAGCTGTACTTTAGTGCCGTTGCTCAGATTAGCACCTGCACCTTCTATACATTTTCCAGAATTTGGATTTGAAATTTCGTAATTCCCATTTGAAAGTTTTGTGAACTTCCAAAGTTGAGCTGGTGTATTATTTTCGGAATAAATTTGAATTTGTGTCTTATTTGCGCTATTATTTCCAGCAAGATCAACAAAAAGAGGATGAGTAAGATTTTTAATACGATAAATTCCATCGGTGACAGGCGTTGGAGTACTTGTATTAGTGAAAGACCAACTTTGAGCAAGAGTATTATTTGAAGCATATATTTGTAATTGTGAACCATTATTATAAGAATTTGCTGGAATATCAATGGCTTTTCCTGCAAGTTTAGATAGAATAGAATATCCTCCAGAACTATTTGGCGCGATAACCCATTGTTGGGCATCGGTTCCATTGCCTTGATAAAGATTAACTCGAGTCCCATTAGCTGTTGCAGCGGCTTTAATCTCTAAATATTTTCCTGATTGAGGATTCATGAAAGTATAGTAGCCGTTACTCAAACGTGTTACTTGCCAAATTTGAGCTGCAGATCCATTTTTACTATAAGTTTGAATTGTAGAATTATTTACTACACCACCTCCACTAATATCTATCGCTCTGTTTGCAGATGATATGTTATAGATACCATTAGCTACTAAATTATCTCCGGGAGGAATGATAGAATTATCGGGGGGAGTTGTACCAGATGATGCAAAAAAATTACTATAATCAATTGAAGTATCAACAGCATTGGCTTTTAAGTTAGAGGTTCCTTGATAATACATCTGACTTGTATATTGCCAAGCGCCATATTGTGTATTTTGTAGATTACTAGAAGATGGTTTTCCGTAAAGATATTGGGCAGCCCATAGGTTTTTGGGACCTCCTAGGGTATTATAATTCATTTGACAAGTTGCTGTATTTGTTCCAATCCATGAAGCAGAGGTATAAAACTTTGTGTTGCTATAACCATTTCCTTTTAGGCTGTTAGCAAACTGTACCCCAGCTGTTGCCCAATCAACTGTTACTGGGTTCGGGCCGATGATATTTCCAGAACCATCTCTATAAGGTTGCTCACAGTCCATAATCATTACAGTGTTGCTAGCTAATCCAAAAGATTTAGCTACCTTTGCAAAGTATGCGGCTTCCTGTATAGCTAATGAATTTGCAGTACTTTGTGAATTGGCTCCTGTTAATCGTGCATAGTGATAGACTGCAACGTTTAAGCCGGCATTTTGAGCCATTTTAATTTGATTAGCAGCATATGGATTTGTATAGTTGGTTCCTTCAGTTAGTTTAACAACAATTGATTGGACACCCGATGCCTTAAGAGAATTAAAGTCTGCTTGTGTCATCCATGATTGGTAGCTGGCAATATCCACAGCATCTTTTCTTGGCAGGGTGTTATCATCAGACTTGAGATCAGAAGGAACATTGGCAGCTGGAACTGCTGCAAAAGATCGTGCTCTGATACTGGGAGTAGTGGTAGAAGAATCACTGGTATTCTCTTTTGAAGCTTCTTGACTTTGTTCTTGCTCGATGTAATGTCCCATTGGTGTATTATCTGAACTAATAGCATCTTCAGCTAATACTGGTTTCGCAAATAGTAGCCCAGAAAAGAGCATTAAGGAAATAATATAAGATTTTTTCAGTTTCATTTCTAAAATTATTGCTTTCTTTTGATGGTGTAGGATAAATAAGAGTTCTTATCATATTTTACAATGATAAGAAGAATAGGATGTTGCATTTAAGTAAAAAAAAATTAACAATTTAACGGCTTTGTTTTTCTTTGATTTAAAATGTAATTTTAAGTTGTTTTTTTTGCCTTTCATAATATATGTTACCATATTTAAGGCAGGTTTATGAAATAATAAGGTAATTATGAGTTTAAATTTTGCATATTTTTTATTTAATCTGTTTTCTACTGTTGAAATGCTTTGGGAATAGTGGTAGAATAGTAAAAATAAAAAATTGGCGAATGCCATAGAAATATAGCTATATTGCTTATATATAGCACGATAATGGAGGAATATTTTCGATGTCAAACTGGGAAACTAAGTTTTTGAAAAAGGGATTTACTTTTGATGATGTATTGCTGATTCCAGCAGAGTCTCATGTTTTACCAAATGAGGTGAGTATGAAGACAAAGTTGGCTAAAAATTTGACTTTGAATATTCCAATTATCTCTGCTGCCATGGATACTGTAACTGACTCAAAAATGGCTATTTCAATGGCGCGTCAAGGTGGACTTGGTGTAGTTCATAAAAATATGTCTGTTGAGGAACAAGCTGAAGAAATTCATAAAGTGAAACGTTCAGAATCTGGTGTTATTACAGATCCGTTTTTCTTGACTCCAAATCATAAAATTGAAGAAGCTGAAAACTTGATGGCAACTTACCGAATTTCTGGCGTACCAATCGTTGATACGCTTGAAAATCGTAAATTGGTGGGGATTATTACTAACCGTGATTTGCGTTTTATTACGGATTATAATCAACAAATCAAAAATATGATGACTTCTGAAAATCTGATTACTGCTCCGGTTGGAACAACTTTAGATACAGCTGCTCGTATTTTGCAAGAGCATAAAATTGAAAAATTACCTTTGGTTGATGAAGCTGGTAAATTGGCTGGTTTGATTACAATTAAAGATATTGAACGGGTGATTGAATTCCCAAATGCTGCTAAAGATGAGCAAGGTCGTTTGCTTGTTGCTGGAGCAGTTGGTGTATCTTCTGATACTTTTGAGCGTGCGGAAGCTTTGTTCGCTGCAGGGGCTGATGCGATTGTTATTGATACGGCTCATGGACATTCAGCTGGTGTTTTACGTAAAATCCGTGAAATCCGTAATCATTTCCCAGACCGTACTTTGATTGCTGGTAATATTGCTACTGGTGAGGGTGCTCGTGCTTTGTTTGAAGCTGGTGTTGATGTGGTTAAAGTTGGGATTGGTCCTGGTTCTATCTGTACGACTCGTGTTGTTGCTGGTGTAGGTGTTCCGCAAATTACAGCCATTTATGATGCGGCAAATGTGGCGCGTGAATTTGGTAAAACAATCATCGCTGATGGTGGGATTAAATATTCTGGTGATATTGTTAAGGCGCTTGCTGCTGGTGGAGACGCTGTTATGCTTGGTTCAATGCTTGCAGGTACTGACGAATCTCCTGGAGAATTTGAAATCTTCCAAGGTCGTAAGTTTAAAACTTACCGTGGAATGGGTAGCTTGGCAGCAATGAAAAAAGGTTCTAAAGACCGTTATTTCCAAGGGGCTGTTAATGAAGCTAACAAACTTGTTCCAGAGGGAATTGAAGGACGTGTGGCTTATAAAGGAACAGCGACAGATATCGTTTTCCAAATGCTTGGCGGTTTGAAAGCAGGAATGGGATATACTGGTGCGGCTGATATTACTGCTTTGCATGATTCAGCACAATTTATCGAAATGTCTGGTGCTGGTTTGAAAGAATCACATCCGCATGATGTACAAATTACTAAAGAAGCACCTAACTATTCTGTACAATAAAAATTACTGACAATAATTCTGTCAGTAAAAAAAGGGAACTGACAAGTTGTCGTTCTCTTTTTTATTTTGAAATTTACTGACAGAAAAATTTGTCAGTAAAAAGATGATAAAAATAGGTCTTTTATTATAGGAAAAAAGGCTAAAAATGCTGTTGAAATGTGGTATAATAAGCAATATGATTGAAAATGAAAATATAATGGAAGATTTGTACTGTATTGGTTGTGGTGCAAAAATTCAAACTGAGGATAAAAATGCACTTGGCTTTTTGCCTGCGGGTGCTTTGAAGAAAAAAATAGCTGAACGCGACCAAATGGAAGCTGTTCAGGCTGGAGATGAGGGAAGCGAAGCTTCTATCAAAACTGAGGATTTATACTGTCAGCGTTGTTTCCGATTGCGTCATTATAATGAGATTGCACCGACAAGTTTGACGGATGCAGATTTTTTGCGTTTACTTAAAGAAATTGGTCAACATGATGCTTTGATTGTCAATGTGGTTGATATTTTTGACTTTAATGGCTCTTTGATTCCTAACCTTCATAAATTGACTGGTGGAAATGATTTACTCATGGTTGCCAATAAACGTGATGTTTTACCAAAATCACTAAAAGTCGGGAAATTAACTGCTTGGTTGAGAGAACAAGCTGCTTCACGTTCGCTTAAACCTAAAGATATTTTAGTGACCTCGGCTCAAAATAAAGATGATGTGGCTGAATTGATGGAAGCTATTGAATACTACCGCCGTGGGCGTGATGTCTATGTGGTTGGGGTAACGAATGTTGGTAAATCAACTTTGATTAATGCAATTATTAAATCAGCTTCAGGTTCTGAGGATGTGATTACAACTTCACGTTTCCCTGGGACAACTCTTGATAAGATTGAAATTCCGCTTGATGAAGATTCGGCATTGATTGACACACCGGGGATTATTCACCGTGGGCAAATGGCTCATTATTTGGAACCAGAAGATTTGAAATATGTGTCACCGCGTAAAGAAATTAAGCCGAAAACTTATCAGCTCAATCCTGAACAAACATTGTTCTTTGGTGGTTTGGCACGTTTTGATTTTATAAGTGGCGAACGTCAAGGAATGACGGCTTATTTTGACAATGAAATCAACGTTCATCGGACGAAACTTGAAGGTGCAACTGAATTTTATGAAAAGCATAAAGGAGAACTCTTGGCTCCTGCTTTAGTTGGTGCTAAATTGGTTCGTCGTGAGTTTAAAATTACTGACAAATCGGATATTGTCTTTTCTGGTCTCGGCTGGGTTCGTGTGCCACAAAAAGCAGTTGTGGCAGCTTGGGTGCCAGAAGGTGTGGATGTAGTTGTTCGTAAAGCTTTGATTGGGTAAAGAATATTCACAGTTTGTCTTGTAAAATTACTGACAGAATTTCTGTCAGTAAAATCTTGGAGAATTAAAATGGAAGAGACTAGTCAGGATATTGGTTTTACGCGTAATAATCAGTGGTTTCGATATCGGGCAGCTGGAATTATTATTAAAGATGATGCTGTTTTGATGGTTGGCAATGACCACAATGATTATTATTATTCGGTTGGTGGTGCCGTGCAACTGGGTGAAACGGCCGAGGAGGCTTGTCTGCGTGAGCTTTATGAGGAAACTGGTTTACAACTTGAAATCGAAAGATTAGCTTTTATCCATGAAAATTTTTTTACAGGTCAGGAAAGTGATTTTTTAAATAAAGTCAATTGTCATGAATTGAGTTTTTATTTTCTGATGAAACCACTGACAGAAAATCTGTCAGTAAAATCGGAGAGTTTTGGGACTGATGGTAGCAAAGAATTTTTGAAATGGATTCCAATTGCTGAGTATAAAAATTACAAAGCTTTCCCGACATTCTTTGCTGACGAGCTGAAAAATCTGTCAGTAAATTCTCAAATCAAAAGAATTGTGACAACTGAATAAATAAATGAGCAGAGTTTGACTCTATAACAATTTTAGTCTAAACTCAGCTGACAAAAATAAAAAAGGAAAATTTTACTAAAAATTTGATAGATTTAGAAGAAAAACAAGAAAGAGTTCTCCTTGCAGGAGTGGAAACAGCTGAAAATTTTCAGGCTTTTGAGTCATCAATGATTGAACTTGCTGAACTGACAAAAACAGCTGGCGGCTTGGTTATTGACCAATTCACTCAAAAAAGAGAACGTCCAGATAGTCGGACAATGATTGGTTCTGGAAAATTAGAACAAATGCGTTGGGCGATTGAAGTGGGTGAAATTGATACGGTTATTTTCAATGATCGCTTATCACCAAGGCAAAATGTCAATTTAGAGGAAGCTTTGGGTGTCAAAGTCATCGATAGAATGCAATTGATTTTGGATATTTTTGCTATGCGTGCGCGCTCGCATGAAGGAATGCTTCAAGTTGAAGAAGCCCAGCTCAATTATCTTTTGCCTCGTTTGGTGGGACAAGGGATTATGCTCAGCCGTCAAGGTGGGGGAATTGGTTCTAAAGGGCCGGGTGAAACCAAGCTTGAAACAGATCGACGTTATATTCGCACTCGAATTGAAAACATTGATAAAGCCCTCAAAAAAGTTGAAAAAACAAGGGAAAATATTCGTCAAAAACGCTCGAAATCAGGAATTTTTCGGATTGGTTTAATTGGTTACACCAATGCCGGAAAATCCAGCATTATGAATGCTTTAGTTGGGCTTGATAAAGAACAATATGAGCAAAATGAACTTTTTGCGACTTTGGATGCCACAACAAAAGCAGTTAAATTGGTTGAAGATTTTACGGTGTCACTGACCGATACTGTCGGTTTTATCCAAAACCTGCCAACAGAGCTGATTAAAGCATTCAAATCAACACTAGAAGAATCAGCTAATGTTGATTTACTGATTCATGTTGTGGATGCTAGCAACCCTCATCACGAAATTCATGAACAAACAGTATTAAAAATCATGGAAGATTTGAAGCTTACCAATATTCCTGTGCTGAATGTTTATAATAAAATGGATATAGCACCAAGTGATTTCTTGCCAACTTTATCGCCAAGTTTACAACTCTCAATTAAATCTGAAAGTGGCGTGCAATGGCTGAAAACAGCAATTTTGGAAAAATTACATGAACTTTTTGATGCTTTTGAGTTAGAGTTACCTTACGAAAAAGCCTATCAGTTACCTGAATTACGAAAAAGTGCCTTGGTGCAATCAGTGGTTGAGGGTGAAGAAGGGTATCTGATTAAAGGGTTGATTGCGCCTGAATTGAGTTGGAAATTACCCAATAACTAAAGGTTGCCGGAAATTTTAAAAATAGAAATAGGAAAAATTAAATCATGGAAATGAACGGAAAACAAAAACGCTACTTGCGTAGCTTGGCAGTTAATATTAAACCAATTGTTCAAATTGGCAAAAGTGGTTTGTCTAATGAAATTTTGACAAGCATTCGTAATGCTGCTGATGCACGTGAACTAATCAAAGTTAATATTTTACAAAACTCAGATGAAGTGGCAACAGATGTGGCAGAAGCAATTGAAGAAATGGGACTTGATGTGGTTCAAATCATCGGTCGAAATCTCATTGTGTTTAAAGTTTCTGACCGCAAAGAAAATCGCAAAATTTCGGTTGAAGTTAAAAATATTGTGAAATAAAGTGTTCTAAAAAATAATCAAAGACTAAGATATAATGGGTGAACAAATGGCAATAGATTTATTGACTCCTTTTACAAAGGTAGAATTAAAAGCTAAAGAAGACGAGAAACGACGGGCAATCGGACTTTTTTGGGGTAATTTTAATCCTGTTCATGTTGGCCATTTGACAATTGCTGACCAAGTGCGCCAAGAACTTAATTTGGAAAAAGTTGTCTTTTTACCAGAACATAATACTGACGGGCATGTTGCAGCTATGCTGACCGCAGCTATTGAAGATTGTCCTGGTTTAGAAGTAGACGCTTGTCGCCTGAAAGCTAAAGATGGCGCTGATATTTATCAAACGGTACTTGAGCTTCATGAAGAAAATCCAGATTGTGATTTTTATTTTATTATCGGTGGTGACATGATTTCTGGTTTAGCTCATTGGGCACATATTGATGAGTTATTAGAATTAGTTCAATTCGTTGGGATTCGTAGGCCTCGTTATCGGGCAGGAACTTCTTATCCGATTATGTGGGTGGATGTTCCAATGATGGATATTTCTGGAAATTTGATTCGGGAACAATTGCACCGTGGAATTAAACCACATTTTCTTTTGGCGCCGAAGGTTTTAGATTACATTTTGAAAGAAGGCTTATATGTTTGACTTTTATCCAGAAGTGAATTTATCAAGAGAAGATTTGTTAGCGAAAATTGCTAGCATGGTCAAAAAATCACGTTTTGAACATATGCTCGGTGTGGAAAAAGCAGCGATTGCGTTAGCGCAAAAATGTGAAGTTGACCCGCATAAAGCAAGTTTAGCTGGACTTTTACATGACTATTGTAAAGAAGTGGATGATGAAACTTTTCTAGCCTTGATTGATAAATATGGCTTAGATTCTGATTTGAAAAATTGGGATAATAATATTTGGCATGGAAAAGTCGGAATTTATAAAATGCGTGAAGATTTCGGACTTGAAGATGAAGAAATTTTAAGGGCGATTGAGATTCATACGGTCGGAGATAAAGAAATGTCTGGTTTGGCTAAGGTGTTGTATGTAGCAGATTACATTGAGGAAGGTCGAACATTTCCTGGGGTCATTGAAGCCCGTGCAGTTGCTAATCAAGATTTAAATCAAGCAGTTGCTTTTGAAACCATGCGTTTGGTTGAGTATTTAGCAGAACGTCGTTTGACCATTTATCCTCAAACTTTTGAAGCCTATAATGCTTTTATTGGTTATTTGTCTTGAAATATCGTTAGAGATAAACTGCTTATTATGAACAGAGGAAAATGAATGATTAGAAAAGCTGAAATGAAAGATTATCTTGACATTGCTCGCCTTTCTGGAGTACTTGGTTATCCAATTTCTGAAGCGGCTGTCAAGAAAAATCTTGCACGTATTTTAAAAGATGCTGACCATGAATTTCTTGTTTTTGAATTGGGAGAAAGAGTGACAGCTTTCATCGAAGCAGAAATTTATGCTCCGGTTTATGCTGAACAAGTGATGCTAAATGTCTTAGGTTTAGTTGTGGATGAAAAAAATCAAGGACAGGGAATTGGTGCTCAATTACTTAATGCCTTAGAAGAAAAGGCTAAAGCGAGAGAGATTAAAGTTATTAGACTGAACTCCGGAGTGCAAAGGCATGAGGCGCATCAATTTTATGAACATCAAGGTTATACCAGTAATCATTCACAGAAGCGTTTTTTAAAATTTCTCTAAAAATAATGAATATAACAGGCAACTTTTGGTTGCTGTAACTTTTTATGTTAAAATAAGTGGGTCTAGTTTTTACATTTGATTGTAAAGGATCTAGAGAAAATGAATAATAAATCTTAAAAAGATTTTTAATGAATAAAAAGAGGCAAAAAGTCTCGGAGGAAAGAATTGGATTCAAAAAAATTACTTGAAGTGGTTGTAAAAGCAGCCGATGATAAAAAAGCACTTGATATTGTGGCCTTAGATATGTCTGAAGTGACATTTGTTGCAGATTATTTTGTGATCATGGAAGCAATGAATAGCCGTCAGTTAGATGCAATTGCTGATAATATTGCTGAAGCGGCTGAACTTGCTGGAGCAAAAGCAGCAGGTCATATTGAAGGCGATGCAAAAACAGGTTGGGTTTTGATTGACCTTGGTGATATCGTAGTCAGTGTCTTTGGCCATGATGAACGTGGACACTTTAATTTAGAAAAACTTTGGTCTGATGCACCAATGGTAGATATTTCTGGATTTATGGCTGAATAATTAATAGCTTTGTCGGTCTTACTGACAGAGCTCTTATTTATTTTAAAATTTACTGACAGCCCTATTAAAAGAGCTGTCAGTAATTCTAGAAAGGGCTGAAATGGCATTTTACGAAGATTTTTCGAGAGTCTATGATCAGGTCATGGACCAAGAACTTTATGAGCAATGGCTTGATTTTACAAAAAGACATTTACCAAAAGAAACAAAATCAGTTTTTGAATTAGCTTGTGGCTCTGGTGCTTTATCAGTTCGTTTGGCCCAAGAAGGCTACAAAGTGACTGGACTTGATATTTCTGAAGAAATGTTAACTTTGGCCAGTAAAAAAGCTCGACAAGCTGGTTATCAACTTGATTTTACTGCTGGGGATATGCGCGAACTTTCTGGACTTGGAAAATTTGATGCGGTAACTTGCTATTCTGACTCACTTTGCTATTTGGAAAATTTGGATGAATTACAAGCTACGTTTGATGGTGTTTTTGAAATACTAAATGAAGGTGGAACTTTTATTTTTGATGTGCATTCAACTTATCAAGTAGATGAAGTTTTCCCCAATTACTCTTACCATGAAAATGCGGAAGATTTTGCTTTTTTATGGGACTCATTTGGAGGAGAAGTTCCACATTCTATTGTCCATGAATTAAGTTTTTTCATTCAGGGTTCTGATGGGAAATTTACACGAAAAGACGAAGTTCATGAAGAACGGACTTATCCAATCGACGATTATCTCGCACGCTTGGCAACTGCTGGCTTTAAAGAAGCGATGGTCTGTGCAGATTTTACTGACGAGGCGCCGAGCGAAGAAAGTGCGCGTTGGTTCTTTGTCTGTAAAAAATAATCGAAAAAATATTTCTGTCAGTTACTGACAGATTTTTTTAGAGGTAGAAAATGAATAAGATTACAGGAATTATTGCCGAATTTAATCCATTTCATAAGGGACATGAATATCTTTTGGACCAGATTGAGGGCATAAAAATAGTAGCCATGTCAGGAAATTGGATGCAGCGAGGTGAGCCTGCTATTTTTGATAAATGGACGAGAGCACAAATGGCTTTAGCTTGTGGTGCTGATTTAGTGGTTGAATTACCTGTCACTGTTTCGGTACAGGCAGCTGATTTTTTTGCAAGTGGTGCTGTGGCTATTTTAAAAAATCTTGGAATTACTGACCTGGCTTTTGGTTCAGAATCAGCAATTGATTATAATGAAATTGCTGATATTTATGAAAAAAGAGGGGAGGAAATGGAAAGTTACATTCAATCATTAGCTGACCAGTTTTCCTACCCTGAAAAAACTCAAAAAATGTGGCAGCATTTTACGGGAATTGAATTTGACGGGAACACACCAAATCACGTCTTAGCTCTTGCCTATGCTAAAGCAGCGGCAGGTAAACAAATTAATTTACAAGCGATTAAACGCGTCGGAAAATTTCATTCACTAGAGCTGACAGAAGGATTTGCTAGTGCAACCGCACTCCGTCAGGAGTTATTTTCACTGACAGAAAGGCAAAATTTACTGACAGAGCAAACTAATCAATCTGTCAGTAATAAATCGGTGCTGACAGACTTGTCAGCAATAAAAAATCATGTTCCGTCAGCCATTTTAGCGACTTATGCAAGTCCAAAAACTAATTGGGCAGCTTATTTTCCACTTCTGCAATATAAAATTCGAGTTGATGAGCACTTGGAAAATATTTTTCAAGTCAATCAAGAACTTTCTGTCCGCTTAAAAAAGGCGGTCAAATCTGCTAAAAATCTTGATGAATTGGTCGAACAAGTTTATACCAAACGTTATACGAAAGCGCGTGTTCGTAGGCTTTTAACTTATATTTTGTTAAATATTCCAAAGCAGTTTGATTTACCAGAACAAATTCATGTGCTAGGCTTTTCAAAAACTGGTCAAGAAATTTTAGCTCAAAATCGGGGAAAAATTATCAGTAAAATTGGGCAAAATCCATGGGACAACTTGACCCAAAAAGCTGATGAAATTTATCAATTAGGAAATGTTCAATTTGAAGAACAAAATTTTGGTCGAAAACCAATTCGTTCATCAATCAGATAGACATTTACGATAAATATTTGTAAATAACGTAAAAAATATGTTATGATAAAAAGAAAAGGAATTTTTATTATGACTGAAAAAAGCATGAAGAATCTTGTCAAAGTGACGGGGATTCTTAACATCATTGGTGCTGCCTTGGTTGTGCTTTCAACCATCGTTTCAATGGCTTCACTATCGCAAGCACTCAATTCAACTGGTTCAAACAGCTTTGAAGCCGGATTTAATGCAGCAAATTCTGGCCCTGCTATGTTTATCAAAATTATTATTGGGTTTGTGGGAATAGCAACATTTGTCCTTGCGATTATTTTACTTCGCCAAAATAGAAGATTCAATTTGAGCAATGCAGCAGCAATTTTAACACTGATTGCAGGAATCTTTGCTTGGGTTATTATATTTGTTTCGCTTGTTTTATGGATTATTGCTGCCGTGTTCTTATTAAGAATGAAAATAAAAGAAGGTGAAGAAAACTCTAATGAAATTTCCTCACAAGAATAATCCCTGATGAAATTAAAGTAAAATCCCGTAAAATCGGGATTTTTTTGATTTCTCATAGACGAGCCTTTACAAATTGTGATATAATATGATAGAAAAAATCATGCAGATTAATCCTCTGCCAATAATTTAAATAAAATTTCAAGGAGATTATTCCAATGGGACGTAAATGGGCCAATATTGTTGCTAAAAAAACCGCTAAAGACGGTGCAACTTCTAAAGTATATGCAAAATTCGGTGTTGAAATCTATGCCGCTGCTAAACAAGGTGAACCAGATCCAGAATCAAATTCATCATTAAAATTCGTTATTGAACGTGCCAAACAAGCGCAAGTTCCAAAACACGTTATTGATAAAGCAATCGATAAAGCCAAAGGTGGTGGTGATGAAACTTTCGTTCAAGGACGTTATGAAGGATTTGGACCAAATGGTTCAATGGTTATCGCCGAAACTTTGACTTCAAATGTTAACCGTACAATCGCTAATGTCCGTACTACTTTCCACAAAAATGGTGGGAATATCGGAGCAGCCGGTGCTGTCAGCTATATGTTTGACAATACAGGGGTGATTGTTTTTGAAGGAACTGACCCTGACCATATCTTTGAAATTTTGCTTGATGCTGAAGTTGATGTTCGTGATGTGACCGAAGAAGAAGGAAATATTGTTGTTTATACAGAACCAACAGACCTTCATAAAGGAATTGCAGCACTTAAAGAAGCTGGAATTACTGAGTTCTCAACAACAGAATTAGAAATGATTCCTCAATCAGAAGTTGAACTTTCACCTGAAGATTTAGAAATCTTTGAAGGACTCATTGATGCTCTTGAAGATGACGATGACGTCCAAAAAGTTTATCATAACGTTGCAAATCTCTAATTTGAAAATAAAAAATCTGTCATTAAGGCAGGTTTTTTTATTTATAAATTTGATATAATAAAAGCATGTCTAGCCCGAAAATTGATTATAAAAAATCTGATAAAAATTATTATTTACCAAAAGGAATTTCTTTAATTGAGCTGCCTGTCCTTAATTATCTAATGATAGATGGCAAAGGAGCACCAACAAGTCCAGCTTTTCAAGAAGCCATTCAATATTTGTATGCGACAGCCTATATGGTTTCAATGTCCTATAGAAACCCAGACTTTATAATTGAAAATTTCCAACCTTTTGTGGTTCCGCCTCTTGAAGGTTTATGGACCAGTAAAAATGAACCTAGAGCTGGTAAACTAGATAAAAATGACTTTATTTGGCGATTGATGATTAGAATGCCCGATTTTGTGGATTCTGAAACAGTTGAAAAAGCTAAGAAGTTAGTTGAGAGTAAAAAAGGATTTGATTTATCAAAAGTTAAATTTGAAGCTATTCAAGACGGATTATGTCTGCAAACCATTCATTTAGGTTCTTTTGATGACGAAGGGGAAAGCTTTGAGAAACTCTTTGAGTATGCTAAAGAACATGATTTAAAAGCTGTTCACAAAGAATTTCATCATCGAGAAATTTATATCAGTGATTTCAGAAAGACAGCAACAGAAAAATTGAAAACAACCCTCCGAATTTTTGTGGAGAGAGGACAAGAAAAATGAAGAAAACAGATTGGTCACAACCCTTACGCAATCGATTAGCAGAAGATTATTTTCCTAAAATGATTGAATTTATCAATCAGACTTATCAAGAGGGCAAAGTATATCCACCAGAAAATCAAATTTTTCGGGCGATTGAATTGACTCCTTTGGCACAAACAAAGGTTATCATTGTTGGGCAAGACCCTTACCCTCAGCCCGGGAAAGCTCAAGGCTTGGCTTTTTCTTATCCTGCTACTTTCAAAGTGAATCGTCCAGACTCGATTGTTAATATCCAAAAAGAATTGCGTGAGGAAGGTTTTTCTAAAGATGACAGTGATTTGACGGCTTGGGCCGAACAAGGTGTTTTACTTCTAAACGCAGTTCTGACCGTACCTGAGTTTGCTTCAAATGCCCATGCTGGTAAAATTTGGGAACCGTTGACAGACGAAATTATCAAGATTGCCTCAGATGATGAGCGACCAAAAGTTTTCATTCTTTGGGGTGGTTTTGCTAGAAAGAAAGCCAAACTAATTGATGGAAGTAAGCATCTCATACTAGAAGCGGCGCATCCGTCACCTTTGTCAGCAAGTCGTGGATTTTTTGGTTCGCATCCTTTCTCAAAAACCAATGAATTTCTGGTTGAATCTGGTCAAAGTCCAATTGATTGGAGTAAATAAAAACAGTCTGATTTGACTGTTTTTTTATTTATTTAAAAATAAAGAACGATTTTTCCATGTGCGTGACGATTCATCTGTAAGTTGATTGCTTCCAAATAGTCATCGATAGAGTACTTAGCTGCAATTGGAACCGTCAGTTGATGATTAGAGATGGCATTTAAAATCATTTCCATATCAGAAGGAAGAGCTTCGCCACCTGTAGCCGTTGGAATCCCAGCTGGAGGCTCTGGATACATGATGACAGTCGACATCTTATCAGCTTTGACTCCTAATTCGAGAGCAGCTTTAAGCGTTTCATGGCTGAATAGATCGATAGCCGCCGTGATTTCTTTATTTTTCAAACGGTCAGCCAGACCCGGGCCATAACTTATTTGTTCGGCACCTAAATCTTGTAGGAAGTCAGCGGTAGAGTCAGAAGCAGTACCGATTACTTTAGCGCCTAAAATTTGAGCAAGTTGAACCGTAAAAATTCCTACGCCACCGGCTGCACCACCAACTAAAAGAGTATCCCCTGCTGTTACGTGAGCTTTTCGCAGAGCAACTGCCGCAGTATGGCCAGCCACGGCAAGAGTAGAGGCGACGTCATCTTCTACAAAATCGGGTCTATGAAAAAGTCCACGTTCTTTCGTTGAAAAAATGAGTTGTTCGGTTGCTGCACCTTTCATTGTTGTTCCAAAAACATGGTCGCCAACTTTAAAGTCGGTCACTTCTGGACCAATTTCATCGATTATTCCAGCAAAATCATAGGCAAAAGTTTGGGGAAGTTTGACACCAAAATTTGGAGCCACTTCAGGATTTCCCATAATAGCCCAATCCATTGGATTGAGTCCAACATGACTGACTTTGATAGAAACTTCGTCAGCTTTCGGATGGACGAGAGGAAGGTCCACGAGTTGAAGAACATCGGGTTTACCAAATGTTTTGTATTGTAGTGCTTTAACCATTTATTTTCTCCTTTGGAATGGGTTATTGATAGTAAACTTGCGCAAATTCTTTAGCAAAATCACTTATTTTGACTTTGCCATGATGATAATTTGATGATTTGATTTCTTGGTAGAGTTTGTCAGGACTTTGCTGAAATTGATTCATTTGCCCAAATCCATCTGCCACAACTTTGGGAAGACCTGCTTTGACAAAGTTTTCTATCAAATCTTCCACAGAAATAGTGATATATTGGGCAGTAATTTTATTAGTCGCTAAGGCATTGATCCAACCGGTACCTGTCGCCCAATCAGAAACGACATATTTTATTTTACTGACAGCTTTGTCTGTCAGTAAATCATTGATACGATTATAAACAGCATCAGCAATATCACTTGGGTGGACCCAAGCTCTCATTGTTTCAGGACTGATGGCTTCAAAAATTTTTCCTTGTGCCTTAAGTGGCGCAATTTCTGTCAGTAAATTGGTATAAAAACCAACAGGGCGAATGTGTTTGACGGTAACACCAGCGAGTGCATCGAGCTCATTTTCCATGGCATGGTATTCGTAAAGAATGCCAGCTTCAGGACTTTGGGCGCCGACTGAGCTAAGGTTAATGACTTTTTTGACGTCAGAATTTTTGATGGCCTGACTGTAAATTTTTGCCAAATCTGACATTGATGTTACAGATGAAAAAGCGATACCCGTAATCATGAGATAAACCAAATCAGAACCAGTGAAGGTTCGGCTAAGAAAGTCGAGGTCATTATTTAATCCAACTGCGGCTTTCGCACCGAGCTTTTCAATCGCCGCAGCACCTTCGGAACGTGAAGTAATGACAGTGACTTCATGCCCGTCAGCGATTAATCTGGGGATAAAATGCCGATTGATGTTTCCTAATGAACCTAAAAGTGTAATTTTCATACTTGTTCTCTTTTCTAATTTTTAAAGGGTGTTGGCGTCTTTTGCGTCTTTGATAGACGGATAGAGGAAGCTGAAGCCAAAATCTTCTTTCAAACGATGATTTGAAGAAACCGACTCCCATTTGTTGTAGTCATTGTCAGTTGAATGCTCTTGAGCAATATTTTCAATGGCCAAAATGTCAGCAATAGAAGTTTCAGAATCGTCAACGATGTTGTAAAGGTCATGCTTCAAATCTTTAGTGTGAACGATTTGCAGGAGGGCGCGGTCAATATCTGTATGATGAACCAGTGAATTTTTTTTATCAGGATAACGTTCTGTCAGATAAGGGGCAAGTTCACTCAGATGAGGGTCCTTATCCCCATAGACTAAGCCAAAGCGAGTAATGACAAGTTCGGTAGCTGTCCCATCTAATAAGCTGTGAAGACCTTTTTCGGCAGCAATTTTACTTGCTGGATAAGTCGCTTTTCCAGTCGGTTCATCGTTTTCTGTGGCTGGGCGATTAAGCGTATTTCCTAGATAAACATTAGTTGTACTTGCAAAAATAAAACGTTGGACACTGGCTTCAAGTGCTGCCTTGGCAAGACTAAGTGTCGCATCAAGATTGACTGCTTTTTGTGTTTGGTCAGAAACACCACGAAAAGCTGCTGCAGTATGAATGATGACATCAATGCCAGCTACCACCTTTTTCAAATCATTTAGATCTGTTAAGTCACCAACGACGATTTCGGCACCTTGTTCTTTTAGTGAAGTGGCTCGCTTCTCATCACGTACTAAAAGACGTACGTTTTCTTTTTGATTAAGAAAATATTGAGCCAGACGACTGCCAACTTTTCCGGTTGCACCAGTGATTAAGATTTTCATTTGATTACCTGACGACTTTCTTTAAGGGCTGACTTGACTGATGAAATTGTATGCTATAGCTTTCTCTTGACAGGTTCAGTCTTAATTTTATATAATGTCAGTAACTGACATTTGAGAATAGTATAATCCTTTAGAAAGTAATTGTCAAGAGAAATGTCATAAACTGACATTTTAGGGTTTGGGATATGTTTAGGAAGAAAAAATGAAAAAAACAAGTCAAGAAAAATTATATGAAGCAGCCTTGGAATTGATTACAGCGCAAGGTTATGAGAATACAACTGTTCTACAAATTGCCACCAAAGCTGGTTTAACAGAGCGAACATTTTTTCGTAAATTTAAAAATAAAGCAGATATTTTCTTTGCTGGCGGTGAGCAATACAGCCAAATGTTACTGACGAAAATGAAAGAATCAAAAGCGAATAATCCTTTGGCTATTGTTCTTGAAAGTTATTTTTACGCTGCAGACTTCTTTGATGAACATCGAGAAAGAACAGTCAAAAGACAAAAAATAATTGCCAGTCACCCAGATTTGGAAGAACGTGAACTTTTAAAACAAAGTAAAATCGAAGAACTATTAGTTGAATATTTACTGACGGCTTATGGTGAAAGAAGTGCAAGATTAGCTGTTCGCCTAGCTCGAGCAGTTTATAGTGTGGCTTGGGAAGAATGGTTAGAAAATGATGCTGACAGTTTACATCATTTATTAGAAAAAGCAATTGCAGACTTTAATGAACTCAAAAATTACTGACGGAATACTAGCATATCCGTAAATGCGCTAAAGCGCAAACGGCTATCCTTTGACAGAAATTTTGTCAGCAAAATAAAAACTACTGACGAGCCTGTCAGCAGTTTTTTTCCTATTCTAAGCCTTTTTTCCAAGGGTCGAGCCAATTGACAAAAAGAGCGATGAAAAGAAGTAATCCTGAGATAAGAGCAAGCAAGTGCATGCCGTTAAATAAGGTGTGACGCAAAGGGGCAATAAGATTTACTGGAATATTTTTTAAAGCTTTTGCATCAGAAATTTGATTAAGAAGTGTTGTTGTAAGTTTTGGATTATGTGCTGTTGCCTCAGTAAATGTACGATTAAGGGCAATGGATAGCCCAGATAAAACAAGCGTTGTTCCCATTGTTCTTAGTAGTGCATTAACCGCGGTGGCTGCACCAATCAAATGCTTAGCAACACTTTCTTGAACCGCAACTTGCAAGGTGATATTGACAATTCCAAAGGCAGTTCCAAGAATTGCTGTTGCCACAAAGAGCATCATAATTGAGGCATGTTCAGGCAAGCTAAATAAGAAAATTGCCCCTAAAACCATAATGGAAAATCCAATATAGATTGTTTTCTTTTCTCTCACTTTTTGAATGAGATGATTGACATTTCTAGTGCCTATAACCAGCATGATTGCTGATGGAATCAAAACCATTCCGCCGACTAAAGCCGTTGCGCCCATGACTCCTTGTCCCCAAGTAGGCAGATAATTTGTGTAAAAACCAAAGAAGCCATATTGCATGAAAAACATGATATTTTTAGCGATAAATGAAGGGTTTTTGAAAAGTTCAAGTGGAACAATTGGGTCAACTGCCCGTTTTTCAGCAAAATAAAATCCGATGAAAAAGAGAAAACTTACAACTAATAAGATAAGGAGGAGAGGAAGACTAATGAGTGCATTTCCCATCATTTGGAAAAGCAACATTATTGCAATGACAGCGATGGATAAAGAAGCAGAGCCAGCAAAATCAATTGATTTTTTAGTATGGTCTGTTTTCAAGTCGAAATTTTTCCAAACAATAAAAGCCATATAAATCCCAAATGGAATATTGATGAAAAAGACCCAACGCCAGTCAAGTAAAGTGACAATCAGCCCCCCGACAATTGGTCCTGCAATAGTTGAAAATGAATAAGCAGCGACAGTATTTCCAATCACTCGTCTTCGCTCATCGGCTTGATACATCATTCCATAGATGACAAAAGGAAGTTGAATCATCACACCAGCACCAAGTCCCATGAGCGCGCGTGCGACAATAACCATTAGCATATTAATGGCTAATCCTTCGCCGAGAGAACCTATTGTAAATAAGAGTGTGCCAAGCACAAACATTTGTTTATGTCCAAAGCGTTCGGCTAATTTCGTCCAAATGGGAGAAGAAACCGCCATGAGGAGCATATAAATGGTTACAACCCAACTCATTAATTTAATTCCATGTAATTCCGCCATCATTGCAGGTAGAGCGGTCGCTACGATTGACCCTTCTAAACCTGCCATCACATTGGAGAGCATAAAGGCTCTTATGGAACGTTTTTCTTGTATTTTATTCAATTTTTACTCTTTTCTATTTTAAAATAAGATTCAAAATGCGGTGGTTGACACTTTGAAATCAACATGCTATATTATAGCAAGTTAGAGTTACTCTAAGTCAAGAGAAAAAATTGACTTTTTATTAATTAATAAAATAAAAAAGTAAAATTGCCATAAAAAAGTGATTTTTATAAGTTCAAAGGAGAAAAAATGGTCACGATTGCGACAGTTGCAGGGAGAACAGGAATTTCAGCCTACAATCTACGATTCTATGAAAAAGAAGGATTGATCTCAGTTCCACGCACTAAAGCTGGAATTCGTGATTTTGATGAGGCAACAGAATCAAGAATTAATGCCATTCGCCATTATCGCTGTGCCGGATTGAGCCTAGCACAAATTAAAGAAGTTTTTGCCAATACAGATAAGCATGAAATGATAATTGGAGTTTTAAAAGCTCGTAAAAAGGAAATGGAAAAAGAATTAGCCGAACTTGAAAAATCGATGGCTTATTTGGATAAAAAAATTAATATTCATCAAGAACGCTTAAATGAGGAGGCAACAAAGCTAGTCTAGTTTGACAAGGTCTTTTCCATTTGATATAATAGGAAAGTCGTGTGAAAGACCACGAACTCTCGAGCTGGAAATGGGGTGAAAATCTATGTCAAAAACACTTGTACGCAAAAATGAATCACTTGACGACGCACTCCGTCGCTTCAAACGTTCAGTAACAAAAGCTGGAACTCTTCAAGAGCTTCGCAAACGTGAACACTACGAAAAACCTTCTGTAAAACGTAAACGTAAATCAGAAGCAGCACGTAAACGTAAAAAATACTAATTAGAATTTTTAATCACTGACTTCTGTCAGTGATTTTTTTAGTTTTAAAATATCAGCCTACCACTTTTGGTGGGCTTTTTTGTATTCTAAAAGTCTTGTTTTTAAATTAAGTTAAAACGATTACTTTATTTTTACCAAAGTTTCTAATTAAGCGTATAATATTAAATAATCAGAAAACAAAAAATATTCACTGAAAGGAGGTTTTGCATTGGAAAATCAGAAAAAGTACTTTCAGATGAAGTCACCAAGTAAATTTTGGTTACTTAGCACTGGAATTCTTTTAAGTTTGTTAGTTCCTGGTCTGCCTTTAGCAGTAAAGGCTGATGAAAATTTGGCTGTTAGCCCACCAAACCAA